>JAYUCP010000572.1:0-8199 GCA_043740245.1 Acidobacteriota bacterium
TGCTCTGTCTGCACGACACGGCTCGTCATCAAACTGCTGCGCGAGCGGCTTGGCACGTGGCGCATTACGAAAACGTACTGGGCACTTCGCTCGCGCTGAAATTCGCCGCGTCTTCTGACGCCGAAGCCGCGCGCGCCGAAGCCGTTGCGTTGGCTGAGTTCGAGCGCGTCGGAAAAATCCTGAGTGGTTACGATGCGTCGAGCGAGTTCAGTCGCTGGCTCAAAACTTCCAACGAGCCGGTGCGCGTGTCGCGCGAACTGTTTGACGTGTTGCGCCTGTTTGAAGAATGGCGCGTGAAAACCAACGGCGCGCTCGATCCGGCGGCGCAGGTGGTGGCGCAGTTGTGGAAAGAATCCGCCGCCCAACAACGCACGCCTTCCGCTGCGGAATTACAAGTGGCGGTCGCCACGATTCGCCAGCCGCATTATCGGTTGGATGCCGTTGCGCAAACGGCGACACGGTTGAGCGACGCGCCCTTGCGCTTGAACTCGTTCGCTAAAAGTTACATTGCTAATCGCGCGGCTGAGGCGGCGTGGCAAGCCGTGAAACTCAACGGCATCGTCATCAACAGCGGCGGCGATTTGGTCGTGCGCGGCGCTTTGGCCGAGTCCGTCCGCATCGCTGATCCGCAGGCCGATGCCGAGAATGATGCGCCGCTCGCCACGTTGCGCGTGAGCAATCGCGCCGTCGCTACCAGCGGAAATTACCGGCGCGGCATCACGATCAACGGGCGCTGGTATTCGCACCTCGTTGACCCGCGCACCGCCCAGCCCGTAGACCACGTCAGCAGCGCCACCGTCGTCGCGCCGCAGGCCACCGACGCGGGCGCGCTGGCGACGACGTTCTGTGTGTTGCAACCTGCCGAAAGCGCGCGGCTGGCCGCCACAATGCCGGGCGTCGAGTATTTGTTGATTACCAAAACCGGCGCACGCCTCGAGAGCAAAGGCTGGCATGCGTTGGAAGCGCCCGCCGCGCCGCGTGCCAATCCTAAACCTGCCCTCGCCGCGCAAGCCTGGGATCAGTCGTTTGAATTGACGATCAACTTTGAACTGGCGCGCATTGACGACATGCGCGCGCGCCGCCCCTATGTCGCCGTGTGGGTCGAAGACAAAGACAAGTTTCCCGTGCGCACCATCGCGCTGTGGTATCAGAAGCCGAAGTGGTTGCCTGACCTGAAATCGTGGTCGCGCGGTGACCGCATGCGTTCCTTGGCCGAAGGCTCCGATCTGGCAAGTTCCGTTTCCAGCGCGACACGCTCGCCCGGCAAGTACACGCTCAAATGGGACGGCAAAGACAACAAAGGCAATTTTGTCGCAGCGGGCAGATACACCGTATTCATCGAGGCTGCGCGCGAACACGGCACCTATCAACTGATGCGGCAGGAAATGGATTTCAAAGGCGTGGCCGCCCAAGCCAATCTGCCCGGCAATCCCGAAATCGCGGCGGCCGCGCTCGATTACCGCAAAAAGAGCCGCTGAGAATGCAAGCATGGTTGATCCCAAAAAGCATCACTACACGCATTTGAGGCACCAGGTCGCTTCGTGGGGACGCTGGTTGCACATTTACCTTTCGATGGCGAGCTTTGCCATTCTGTTTTTCTTTGCCGTGACGGGGCTGACGCTGAACCACACCGACTGGTTCAGCGCGCAACAACACACCGCGCAACTCAAAGGCAACGTTGAAACCAAGTGGGTCAAGGCCGCCGACAGCGAAGTCAACAAACTCGCCGTCGTCGAACACCTGCGCAACACGCACGGCATCAAGGGCGCGCTGAGCGATTTCCGCTTGGACGAGGCGCAAGCCTCGGTTTCATTCAAAGGGCTGGGCTATACGGCGGATGCCTTTATCAACCGCGCGACGGGCGGATATGATCTGAGCGAAACGCGCAACGGCTTTGTTGCCGTGTTGAACGACTTGCACAAAGGCCGCGACAGCGGGCGCGTGTGGTCGTGGCTGATTGATGTGTCGGCGGTGTTGATGACACTGGTGTCGCTGACCGGGATGTTGCTGATCTGGTTCGTCAAACGGCGGCGCTTCAGCGGCTTGGTTTTGGCGGGCGCGGGCGCAGTGGTCTGTTATCTGTTCTATGTCGTTTGGGTTCCGTAATCATTGAGGTATGACAATGCGACAATTCAAAGTATTGCTCTGTGTGCTGTTTCTGTTCGCGGTCGTGACTGCTGCCTTGCGCCTTGCGCCTGCGGTGCGCGGGCAAAGCGGCATCCCCGTCGCGCCGACCGGCGTCGCGGCTTCGGATGGCGCTTACAACAACAAGATCGGCATCAGTTGGGACACGATGCGCAATGCGACGCGCTATCAGGTTTATCGCAATACCGCGAACGATGCGGCTGCCGCCGTCAGCCTTGGTACAACCGTCGAAGCAACGTTGTTCGACACGACCGCGACGCCAGGGCAAAGCTATTTTTATTGGGTGCGCGCCGAGAACGCGAATGGCGCAAGCGCGCTGAGCGCGGCAGACACGGGTACGCGCGCGAACGGCACGGCTACGGGGTTGAATCAGCCCACCGCGCCCGCTGGCAATCCGGTGACCGCGACGAAAGCCGCGCTGGGCAAGGTGTTGTTTTGGGATGAACAGCTTTCCTCCACGCGCACGGTGGCTTGCGGCACCTGTCATATCGCGTTCAACGGCGGATCAGACCCGCGCACAATTAGCGGCAATGCGCGCGCGACGCATCCGGGCGCGGACAATGTGCTGGGTACGGTGGATGACATTCAAGGTTCGCCCGGTGTGCCGCTGGCGCTGGCGAATGGCGCCTATGTTTTGTCAGCGGCGTTTGGCTTGCGCGAACAGGTGACGAAGCGCCGCAGCATACCGCACATCAACACCGGCTATCCCAATTTGCTGTTCTGGGAAGGCCGCGCGTCAGACACCTTTCGCGATCCGCTCACGAACGCCGTCGTGCTGTCCAGCGGCGGCGCGCTCGAAAGCCAAGCCCTCGAACCGCCCGTCAGTGACGTAGAGATGGGGCACAAAGTGCGCGACTGGAACGATGTGGCCGCGCGCGTCGCCGCCGTCAAACCGCTCGCGCTTGCCCCGGCCGTGCCCGCCGCGCTCACCGCCTGGATTGGCGAACGCACTTACCCCGAACTTTTCAATGAAGCCTTTGGCGCCTCCGACGTGACGCCCGTGCGCATTGCGCTGGCGCTTGCCAGCTATGAACGCACGCTCAACTCCGACCGCGCGCCGGTTGACGTCGGCGATTTGACGGCGCAGGAAGCGCGCGGCCAGCAGGTTTTCAATGCGAACGATTGCAACGATTGCCACGCCGCGCCGTTGTTCGGCACCAATCAGTTGCAGAACACCGGTGTGCGTCCGTCGGCGGAAGACACCGGGCGTTTCGCCGTGACGAATAACCAGAACGATCTGGGCCGCTTTCGCGCGGTGAGTTTGCGCAACGTAGCTTTGCGCGCGCCCTATATGCACAACGGACGGTTCAACACGCTCGAAGACGTCGTCGAATTTTATAATCGCGGCGGCGATTTCCCCGGCCCCAACACCAACCGCAATGAGATTCGCCCGCGCAATCTGAGCGCGCAACAGAAAGCCGATCTGGTCGCCTTTATGAAGCGCCCGCTGACCGACCCGCGCGTCGCGTCTGAGACGGCGCCCTTTGATCGTCCGATGCTTTACGCCGAATCCATGCGCGTGCCGCAGCTCACAGGCACGGGCGTGGCGGGCGCGGGTGGACAGGTTCCGCAAGTCGTCGCCATCGAACCGCCGGTGTTGGGCAATCCGCGCTTCACGGTCGGCGTGTACGGCGCGCAGGGCGGCACGCAGGCCACGCTCGTGATTGACGCGAATGATCCCGGCGCAAGCGCCAACGTTCCCGCGTTCGCATCGTTCGCGCGCGCGACGGTGCCGCTCACCGGCACGGGCGCGGGCAACGGCTATGCCTCGGTTGGCCTGGCGATTCCCAACAATCCCGCCTTGCTGGGCGCGACGCTTTATGGCCGCTGGTACATCACTGAAACCAATGCAGCAGGCGCGACGACTGGCGTAGCGGTGACGCCAGCCTTCAGGTTTACGGTGTTTGGCAGCGCCGTCAGCACTGCGCCCGCGTTTGCCAGCGTATCCGCCGCCAGTTTCGCGCAGGGAACCGTCGCGGCGGAATCCATCGTTTCCGGCTTCGGCGCGAATCTCGCGGCCACGACCGTGGCGGCGAATTCATTGCCCTTGCCTGAGACGCTCGCGGGCGTCACGGTCGCGGTCAAAGATGTGTTAGGCGTCGAACGCCGCGCGCCGCTGTTTTTCGTTTCGCCCACGCAGATCAATTATCAGGTGCCCGCTGGGACGGCCATCGGCGAAGGCTCCGTCACCATTCGGCAAGGCGGCAATGTCGTAGCGGCGGGCTTGCTGCAAATCGCGCCCGTCGCGCCGGGCTTGTTCACCGCCGATGCCAGCGGACGCGGCCTGCCCGCCGCCGCCGTGTTGCGCGTGAAAGCCGATGGCGCGCAAAGCTACGAACCCGTCGCGCAATTCGACGCGGCGGCCAATCGCTTTGAGGCTGTGCCGATTGAGTTGAGCGCGGCAACGGAGCAAGTCTTCCTGGTCGCTTTCGGCACGGGCTTTCGCCAGCGCAGCGCGCTCGCCGAGGTGACCGCAACGATTGGTGGCGTGAACACCGAAATCCTTTTTGCCGGTGCGCAAGGCAGTCTGGCTGGTGTGGATCAGGCCAACTTGCGCCTCGCGCGCGCATTGGCCGGACGTGGCAATGTGGAAGTGGCGTTGCGTGTGGATGGCAAGACTGCGAACGCGGTGACCATTAACATCAAGTAGCTGCACGCAAGCGGTTCTGGCTGAAATCGAAATGATTCATCAATAGCTTCCAAGAAATTGCTTTTCCGCATTAAGCCCGCGAATGCGGGCGACAGCATAAAGCCCAGGGCGTCCAGCCCTGGGTAGCAAGGGCGCAAGATTACAAGCCCGTGAAACGGGCGACAGACATTGATCTGCCGCCCGTTTCACGGGCTTGTTGGCTATTTGCACAAGTAGCCCAGGGTTCCGGCTGCGCCTTCACCCTGGGCTAAATTCTGGCCACCCGCTTCGCGGGTTCAATTCCGAACTCCCTTTCTCGAAAGCCATCGCTTTACTGGCCGCGCACCACGCCCCGCCCAATCTGCGTCGGCTTGACGATCTTTTCGGCCACACGCGTGAAGTCCGAACGTTTGACCGCACGCAACAAATCCGGCTGGTTCTCGATCTCTGACGGCTTGCGCCCGACCAGCACGGCGCGCGCGTATTCGAGCGCCCGCAGTTCATTTTGCTGCAAGGCAATCGCATACGAACCAATCGTGAAATTGCGCCCGCGTTCAAATTCCTCATCCGTCGGCGCTTTGGAAATCAGCAACGCAAATTCATCGCGCACCGTTTCAAACGCCTTCTGTTCATTGCCGGGTTCCGTTGTCAGGAAGGCGTAAAACGCCCCCGACGCCAGCCGCAAATCGGGCTGCACCACGACCGGATCAGTGATGCTTTGCTTGGCGCGCAATTCATCGGGGAAGCGGCCCGTCGAAGTCAACGCGCCGAGCATACGCAGCACCAGATAATCCGCCGCATCTTTGTCGGCAGTGCGGAAGCCGATGGCCTGGGCTGTTTGCGGGCGCGGGCGCTGTTCGACCATTTCTTGCGGCGGGATCGTCAGCGGCGGCAGGTTCGCTTTCATCGTCTTGTCCAAATCGCCGCGTTTGAAACCATCGGAAAAGATGCGCGAGATCAGCGCCGAACCGTCGGTATCGCCGACCACGATCACCAGCGGGAATTGCCGCTTGACCGTTTTGGCGTGCCAGGCTTCCAGCTTCTCTTCGGTCAGGCCCTTGATGACGTTGGCGGTGCCCAGGCGCGGCAAACCGTAAGGATGGCCACCGGGATAGAGCGAAGCCCAGAGCAATTCGATGGCGTGCGTCCTGGCGTCGTCGCGCACCTTCAACTGATCGGCCAGCAGCGCATCGCGTTCGCGCGTCAGTTCGGGTTTGTCGAAGTAGGGGCTTTCCAGAATCTCGATCAGCAGCTTGACCGCCGGTTCGGCATTGCGCGAGAGCACGTCGAGCGTGTAGCCGAAAAAGTCCGGCTCGTTGACGACGCGAATATCGCCGCCATAGCTTTCCAATTCGAGCGCGATCAGATCGCCCTTGCGCGTGGTCGTGCTGCGCAACATCGCGCGCAACATCAATTCGGTCGTGCCGTTGGTCGCGGCGTCTTCGGTCAAACGCCCGCCTTGAAAGTAAACGCCGACGGTCAGCTTGGGCAGCGATTTGTCTTCGCGCACATAAGCGCGCGGCCCGCGCAAGACTGAGAAATCCTTGATCGGCTGCGGCAGTTCGGCAATCAACACGTTGCGGCCTTCGATCACGCCGCCGCGCTCTTCGCCTTGTTTGAAGGTTTTCAAGGCGACCGCCGGTTTGATCTCTTCGAGCTTGAGCGGTTGCGCGGCATTCGGCGCGAAGGTCGCCACCAACTCGGCAAATTTTTCGGGCGTAAAGGTGCGCGGCGTCACCGTCGCCGGTTCATATTCGTGCACGCTGGTGTTGGCCAGCGTCAGGTATTTGGCCGCCGCCGCTTGCACCTCCTGCGCCGTTACCGCGCGCGTGCGTTCGACGAAGGTATCGAGCGCGCGGTAATCGCCCAGCAACGCGTAGTAATTGCCCAGCAACGCCGCCTCTTCGCTTTGCCCGCCCAGCCCGTCAAAGTAGCGTTTTTCGAGCAAGGCCTTGGCGCGTTGCAATTCGCCGTCGCTCAACAACTCGCGTTTGAATTTCTCCAACTCGCGGAAGTAATCGGCCTCGACGCGATCAATGCGGCCCGGCTCGACGCGCAATTGCACGGCGAACATGCCCACGTTGGGCAGCGTGTAATAGCTCGCGCCCGATTCGGTCGGCAGCCCCGAACGTTCGGGCAACATCTGCGCCAACCGCGCGCCGCGTCCCAAGCCGAGCGCCGCCGCCAGCACTTCTAAAATTGCTTGTTCCTGCTGCGCCTCTTTCGTTTTATCCAGCGCCGCCACGCGATAGCCGATGGTCACGAGCGTTTGGCTGATGTCGCCGCGCGTGTTGCTGTAACGCAGCTTGTCTTGCGGCGCTTCTGCGAGCGTGCTTTGTGTTGATGGCGTCGGCGTGGGGGTTGGTGTCGGCGTTGGTGTCGGCGTCGGTTTGCCTTTGGCTGGCGCGGGAACGGGCGTAGGTGTCGGGGTAGGCGAAGGTTTTGGTGCAGGCTTGTTCAAATTGCCGAAAGTCATTTGCACTTGCCCGGCGGCCTGCACCGCGAAGATGTCGCCGACCAGCGTCAGCACGATGTATTGCGGCTGATAGTGTTCCTGCCAGAAGGCCAGCACCTGTTCGCGCGTCACGTTGGCCAGCATCGTCTCGTTCACACTGCGCCCGCGTTTCAAGCGGTGCGTCGTAAAGGCCGTGGCGAACATGCGATCCAAGCCGTAGGCATCCAGCCGCTCGGTTTGGCGCTTGCTCTCCAGCGCCATCGCGGCGGCGGTCTGCTTCAATTCATTCGCGTCGAAAGCCGGATTGAGCAACAGATCGGTCAGCAATTCGAGCATGCCCGTCAAACTTTCGGCAGGCGCGATCAGCGTGAACGAGGTGTGGTCGTAATCGCTTTCGGCTTGCAGCACGCCGCCCAATCGCGCGGCTTCTTTTTCAATCGTGCCCGCCGGACGCTTGGCCGTCCCGCGCAAGATCATGCGTTCAACGAGTTGCGCGAGGCCCGCCTGCTCATCGGTTTCGCTCAACGTTCCAACCCTGACCAGCACATTGAGGGCGACCAGCGGCGTGGCGTGGCGTTCGCGGATCAGCACGTGCATCCCGTTTTTCAGCACGCAGCGCGTCGTGATGCCGTCAATGTCGAAGCGCATCAGCTTGCCGCCCTCGGGCGGATTGAGCACGGTTTTGGGGATGTTGGCGGCCGGCGCTGGTGTTTTGGGTGGCGGCGTAGTGCGCCCGCGCCCGCTTTGCGCGTGGGCCAGTACGGAGAAACAAAGAATGAGTGCGATGAGTTGGTGACGCATGCTAAAAACCTTTTGCTTTGGAATTACTACAATCGTTGAACGGCTGCGCGCCGGATTGCTTGCCCAATTTAGCATAGCCGGGCGGCAAATACGGCTTGGCCGTAGTACTCCATCAAGCTGATTTTGAGGGATGCAGTATGAGTCAGTACCGCGACCGGTAGGGAGCGTG
>JAYUCP010000573.1:0-8194 GCA_043740245.1 Acidobacteriota bacterium
ACCCGCTCGCCCGGCGGCCACCGCGTAATCGTCACCGGCAAATACTCCACCCGCGTCGAACCGTCCGCATTGCGATAGGCCAGCGAATGCGCCAGATACGTTTGATCGTCGCGTTTGGGAAAGTCCGTGCGTTGGTGCGAGCCGCGCGATTCCTGCCGCTGCAACGCACTGGCGATGATCGCCCCCGCCACATCGAGCATGTAGGAAAGCTCCAGTGCCGCCGTCAATTCGGTGTTGAACGTGTGGCTGTGGTCTTCGATCACGATGTCGCCGAAACGTTCCTGCAACTCGGCGATTTTGGTTTGCGCGGCGGCCAGCGAGGCTTGCGTGCGGTAAATGCCTGCGCCGTCTTCCATCGCCTTTTGCATCTCTTCGCGGATGGTGGCGATGCGTTCGCGCCCGCCGGTCTTGTTGAGGTATTGCGACTCGACGCGGCGCGCTTCGTCCAATGCCTGCGCCACGATTTGGCTGCTGGGTTCGGGCTGTGACGCGGCGAACTCGGCGGCAGCGCGGCCCGCGCGCGCGCCGAAGACCAGACATTCGGTCAACGAATTCGAGCCGAGCCGATTCGCGCCGTTGATGCTGACGCAGGCGGCTTCGCCCGCGGCATACAAGCCCGCAATCGGCGTGGCGGCATTGATGTCGGTGTGTACGCCGCCCATCACGTAATGCACGACGGGGCGCACCGGGATCATCTCTTTGACCGGGTCAATGCCCTGATACTTCAGGCACAGTTCGCGCACGAACGGAATCTGCGCGTTGATCTTCTTTTCGCCCAGATGGCGGATGTCGAGATGCACGACGTGGCCGTAGGGCGTTTCAATCGTGCGTCCGCGCTCGAACTCTTTGACGAAGGCTTGCGACAACCTATCGCGCGGCCCCAGTTCCATCGAGCGCAGCACCGGCGTCGGCTCAGGCTTGCCCAGGTCGTAATCCTGCAAGTAGCGGTAGCCGTCCTTGTTGAGCAGCAGACCGCCCTCGGCGCGCGCGGCTTCGGTGATCAGAATGCCGGTGAAAGGCAGGCCGGTCGGATGGTACTGGATGAACTCCATGTCCTTGAGCGGCACGCCCGCGCGGTAGGCCAGCGACATGCCGTCGCCGTTTTTGATGTTGGCGTTGGTCGTGAACGGGAAGACTTTGCCTGCGCCGCCCGTGCAGATGATGACCGATTTGGCGAGGATGCACTGGATTTTGCCGCTCATCAGTTCGATGGCGACCACGCCCTGCACGCGGCCTTCGTCAATCAACAGCTTGGTCACGAACCATTCGTCGTAGCGTTTGACCGCCTCGTATTTGAGCGAGGTCTGAAAGAGCGTGTGCAGCATGTGGAAGCCGGTCTTGTCGGCGGCGAACCAGGTGCGCTCTTTCTTCATGCCGCCGAAAGGCCGTACGGCGACGTGGCCGTCGGGTTCGCGGCTCCACGGGCAGCCCCAGTGTTCGAGTTGCAACAACTCTTTGGGCGCTTCGTTGACGAAGGCTTCGACGGCGTCCTGATCGCACATCCAGTCGCCGCCGGAGATGGTGTCGTAGGCGTGTTCATCCAGGCTGTCGTTGGCTTTGATAACGCCTGCCGCGCCGCCCTCGGCTGAGACCGTGTGGCTGCGCATCGGGTAAACCTTCGAGACGACGGCGATGTTGAGTTTGGGATTGACTTCGGCCACGGCAATCGCGGCGCGCAAACCCGCGCCGCCGCCGCCAACCAACAGAACATCGTGTGAACTGATGTCCATATTCTGCGCTCCTTACGAGAAACTTCGAGAATCAGCCTGAACCGGCGCTTGATTCTCCGTTGTTGGTGATTTTCAGAATGCGATTGAACTGATGAAACGTAATGCTGAACTGCGTAAAACGCGGCGTAGTCTACGTTGCTTGCCCGCAAGCGTCAACGCCCTTGAAGCCGAATCAAATGCCCAGCAAGCGCCGGTAATCGTGCATGGAATTGAGCAGGCAATCGGCGATGAAGTATTCGAACGAATTCTGTTTGTCCGGGCTGACTCGCTTCTTGTGCTCACGCTCCAGCGCCAGCAAGTATTCCCCCCGGCGCGGGGGCGGGATCAGCGCCAGTGGGTAATCGTCCTGCACCAACGCCATATTCATCGCCAGCCGCGCCGTGCGCCCGTTGCCGTCAATGAAAGGATGAATCGTCACCAACTCCAAATGCAGCCACGCGGCATAGGCCACCGGATGCCGCCGGACGCGTTGTTTGGGCGCGCGTTCAAACAAACGCTGCATCAGCTTCGGCACTTGTCTGGGTGTGGGCGGCTTGAATTCACTGCCTGAAATCCACACTTGTTGCTGGCGATAAACGCCAGCTTGCGACTCATCCAGATGGCGGTAAAACAAGCGGTGCAATTCCAGCACGTCCGCTTCGCTGATGTCCGCGCCCTGCGCCAGTTCCCGCATCCGGTCATAGGCCGCCGCGTGGCCCACCGCCTCGAAATGATCGCGCAACGGTTTGCCGCCGACCGTCAAGCCGTCTTCGATCACGATTTTGGTCTCCATTTCCGTCAGGCTGTTGCCTTCGAGCGCGTTGCTCGAGTAAGTCAGCCCGACCCGGAAATAGTTGCGCAGTTGCGCCACCTCGCCGGGTTGCAAGGGCCGCGCGCGCTGAATCCGCGCCTGCAGCAGATCAATTTCGTGGAGCAGTTTTTCCAGGGTCATGTCGCGCCTCGTGCGTTGAGATTTCTCGGGCCGCCAGCTTAGCACAGTTGATCTTCAGCCTTCACCGTTTGCATTTGTCTAATCGCGGAGTCGCTGCTATCTTTCCGCGCGTGTCAGTAAGCTGTCACCCAACGACCGAATCACCAACAATTCCGCGCTACGGAGGCAAGATGGCTGCATCGTCAGAGAGTTTGCCGGCATCTTCAGCAGGGCTACTGCTGCGCTTGTGGCAATCCTCTTTGGGCAAAAAATACGTAATGGCGCTCACCGGGCTGGGCCTGTATGCGTTCGTCATCATTCACCTGCTCGGCAACCTGCAAGTCTTCGTGGGGCCGACCCAGATCAACGACTACGCGCACGCGCTCAAAGCCTCGCCGCCCATCCTCTGGGGCGCGCGGCTGAGCCTGCTCATCATCGTCGTGCTGCACATCACGGCGGCCATTCAACTGACGCTGGCGAATCGCAAGGCGCGTCCGGCGGGCTACGCCATCGGCAAACCGGTCGCTTCGACCTTCGCGCAACGCACAATTTTCATCAGCGGCCTGGTGCTGCTCGCGTTCATTCTCTTTCACCTGGCGCACTTCACGCTGGGCTTCGTTGATCCGCAGTATCTGGAATTCCGCGACCCCATCACCGGCCATCACGACGTGCGGCGGATGATGATCGAAGGTTTCTCGAACCCGCTGGTCGCGGTCTTTTATATCGTCTCAATGGCTCTGTTGCTGTTGCATCTGAGCCACGGCGTGAGCAGCACCTTTCAATCGCTGGGGCTGCGCAGCAAACAGACCTTTGGCTTTTTTGACAAGCTGGCGAAGGTTTCGGGGCTGCTGCTGTTTTTGGGCAACAGCGCGATTGTGCTGGCGATTATGTTGAAGGTAATTCGCTGAACCCTTGATGCAGTACCGCGAGCGGTAGCGACCGGGTTCTTTACTGCGTACCGACTCGCCAACGCTTACCCAGTCGCTACCGCTCCTGGTACCGCATCGGATTTGCTATGACCATCAGACTCGAATCCAAAATTCCATCCGGCGCCGTCCCGTCCAAATGGGCGAAGTACAAACAGGACATGCGCCTGGTCAATCCGGCCAACAAACGCAAATTCGACATCATCGTCGTGGGCACCGGGTTGGCTGGCGCGTCAGCCGCCGCAACGCTGGGCGAATTGGGCTACAACGTCAAAGCGTTCTGCTTCCAGGACAGCCCGCGCCGCGCGCACAGCATCGCCGCGCAGGGCGGCATCAATGCGGCCAAGAATTACCGCAACGACGGCGACAGCGTGTATCGCCTGTTTTACGACACGATCAAGGGCGGCGACTTCCGCGCGCGCGAAGCCAACGTCCACCGCCTGGCCGAAGTCTCGGTCAACATCATTGACCAATGCGTCGCGCAGGGCGTGCCCTTCGCGCGCGAATACGGCGGCTTGCTCGACAATCGCAGCTTCGGCGGCGCGCAGGTTTCGCGCACCTTTTATGCGCGTGGCCAGACGGGCCAGCAATTGCTGATCGGCGCGTATCAGGCGCTGAGCCGCCAGATTCATCTGGGCACCGTGCGTATGTTTCCGCGCACCGAGATGTTGGATGTCGTCGTGATTGACGGCCACGCCAAAGGCATCATCACGCGCGATCTGGTGACGGGCGAAATCGCCGCGCACGCCGCCGATGCCGTGGTGCTGGCGACGGGCGGTTACGGCAACGTCTTTTACCTTTCGACCAACGCCAAAGGCTGCAACGTCACGGCGACCTTCCGCGCGCACAAAAAAGGCGCTCTCTTCGCCAATCCCTGCTACACGCAGATTCATCCGACCTGCATCCCGGTCAGTGGCGATCATCAATCCAAGCTGACGCTGATGTCCGAATCGCTGCGCAACGACGGGCGCGTCTGGGTGCCCAAAAAATCCGGCGATGCGCGCCGCCCGCAAGACATCCCTGACAGCGAGCGCGACTACTACCTCGAACGCAAGTATCCGAGCTACGGCAACCTCGCCCCGCGCGACATTGCCTCACGCGCGGCCAAGGAAGCCTGCGACAAGGGCCTCGGCGTTGGCCCCGGCGGGCGCGGCGTCTATCTGGATTTTTCCGATTCGATCAAACGGCTGGGGCGCGCGAAGATCGAAGAGCGTTACGCCAACCTGTTTGATATGTACGAGCGCATCACCGGCGAGAACGCCTACGAACAACCGATGCGCATCTATCCGGCGGTGCATTACACGATGGGCGGCCTCTGGGTGGATTACGAATTGATGAGCAACGTGCCGGGCTTGTTCGTGATCGGCGAAGCGAACTTTTCTGACCACGGCGCGAATCGCTTGGGCGCGTCGGCGTTGATGCAAGGCCTAGCTGATGGTTACTTCGTGTTGCCGCAAACCATCGGCGGTTATATGGCCGGGCAGAAGACCAAGCACTCGACCGATCACGCTGAATTCAAAAAAGCCTTGGAAGACGTGCGCAATCGCACAGCGCAGTTGCTAGGCATCAAGGGCAAACGCACCGTCAGCGATTTCCACCGCGAACTGGGCAAGCTGATGTGGGACAACGTCGGCATGGCGCGCAACAAAGCGAGTATGGAACACGCGCTGCAACGTATCCCCGAAATCCGGCAGGAGTTTTGGGAGAACGTCAACGTGCTGGGCGACGGCAACGAACTCAATCCGGCGCTGGAACACGCGGGCCGCGTCGCCGACTTTTTGGAGTTCGCGCAATTGCTCGCCTACGACGCGCTGCAACGCGAGGAATCCTGCGGCGGCCACTTCCGCGAGGAATACCAGACCGAAGACGGCGAGGCGCTGCGCAATGACGACGAATACGCTTACGTGGCGGCGTGGGAATACAAAGGCGTTGACGCTTATCCCGCGCTGCATCAGGAACCGTTGCATTACGAAGAAATCAGAATGACGCAACGCAGTTACAAATAATTGCGTTGCACGGTTAGCAACCGGCCCGCAGCCAGCGGTATATCCGGCAACTGGACACTGCCGGAAGTAACTGGACTACTAGCTTGGCCGCCGGTGCGCGGGCTGGTTGCTATTTCACCTTTCCCCACGAAGTAACACGAAGCAAACACTAAGAGCCATTTCCTTTCTTCGTGTCTTCTTCGTGTTACTTCGTGGGAAGACCTTCGATAAACGTGATGAAACTCAAACTTCGCGTCTGGCGGCAACGGAACGCCGCGACGCCCGGCCAATTCAAGGAGTACGACGCCCCGCAGATCAGCCCGGATATGTCCTTCCTGGAGATGCTCGACGTCGTCAACGAAGACCTCATCAAACGCGGCGAAGAGCAGATCGCCTTCGACCACGATTGCCGCGAAGGCATCTGCGGCGCGTGCAGCCTGGTCATCAACGGCACGCCGCACGGCCCGTTGAAAGAAACCACCACCTGCCAATTGCACATGCGCAGCTTCAAGGACGGCGACACCATCACCATCGAACCCTGGCGCGCCACGCCCTTCCCGGTCATCAAGGATTTGGTTGTGGATCGCGCCGCCTTTGATCGCGTGATTCAGGCGGGCGGCTATGTATCGGTCTCGACCGGTGGCACGCCTGACGGCAACGCGCTGCCGATTCCCAAGGAAGACGCCGACAAGGCGATGGATGCCGCGCAATGCATCGGCTGCGGCGCCTGCGTGGCCGCGTGCAAGAACGCTTCGGCGATGTTGTTTGTGGCGGCAAAGGTTTCGCATCTCGCGCTGCTGCCGCAGGGGCAGGTCGAACGCGAACGCCGCGTGTTGAACATGGTCGCGCAGATGGATGCGGAAGGCTTCGGCAATTGCACGAACACCGGTTCGTGCGAAGCGGCGTGTCCGAAGGGCATCACGCTGGACAACATCGCGCGGATGAATCGGGAGTATTGGCGGGCGTTGTTCAAGAGCAAGCTGGCTTGAGCGAGGGTTGCGAAACCTACCCGCCCGCTCCGCTGAAGTAGTCGCTGCCGCGTTTGAGCTTGAAATTGCAGTAGTACTGAATGGCCTTGAAATCGTCGTAATCCTCAGTCACGACCAACGCGCCCCCCTGCGGCGCGCGCTCGCGGCAATCAACGCATCCAAATTTCATCTGGCATCATTTGTTGGCTGGCGCCTAGCGGTCAGCCGTGACTGGCTTCAGCATGCAACTTCAGTCCAAGCGCACTGATAACCTTGAGAATGGTGTCGAAGCTTGGGCTACGCTCACCGGAAAGCGCTTGGTAAAGGCTTTCGCGGGACAGCCCGGCATCGCGTGCGACTTGGGCCATGCCTTTGGCGCGCGCAATATCGCCCAGCGCCTTGGCCACGAATGCGGCATCGCCGTCGGCCTCTGCCAGGCAAGCCTCAAGATAGGCAGCCATTTCCTGCGGGGTTCTGAGATGTTCCGCGACATCATAGCGCGTGGTAGTGGTCTTACTCATAGTCGTTACTCTGAAAGATTACGTGCGAGGCGTAAGGCAGCCTTGATGTCCTTGGCTTGGGTGCCCTTGTCCCCACCGGCCAGTAGAATAATCAACGCGCGCCCTTGCTGCTTGAAATAAACCCGATAACCAGGGCCATAGTTGATTCGCAATTCTGAAACACCCTCACCCACCGGCTCGACATCTCCGGGGTTGCCTGCCGCAAGTCGTTCAATCCTGGCTTGGACGCGCGCCCTCGCTTGCAGGTCATGCAAGTCGTCGAGCCATTGCGCGAAGAGGCCGGTTTTGCGAATTTCAATCACGAAGCCACTGTGGCCAGAAGTCTACATCTTGTCAATGCCACGTTATTGGCGGGCCTTGTTCAAGAGCAAGCTGGCTTGAGTAAGAAAGTAAGCAGCGCCTCAAGCGGCGAAGTAAGCCTGCCCGCTGATCCATTTGAAATCGTAGTACCGTTGAATCGTCGGGAAGTCTTTGTTGTCTGACACGACGGTGACGCCGGCTTGCTTGACGGAGACGGCAATCAGCACGTCGCGGATGAGGTTCTGTTTTTCGGGATGACTGAGCGCCGGACGCGCGCGTGTCGGGCTTTGCTGGCGCAACTCGCTCAAGTAGCGCTGGAGAATGCGGCCAGCCATCAGCCAGGCTTCACGGTCTGGAATCAACAGGCGGCCTGCTTTCTCTTGGCCGCTGCATTCGGACTCCATACTGCGCAATTCGTTGCTGCCACTGGCGCCCACCATTCTTTCTTGCCAGACCACCACGGAATGCCAACCGGGTTCAAGATCGCGCTGCTGAATGAGGGAGCGGTAAGCGATATAGACTTGCGTATCAAAGAGCACCTTCGAAACAGGTGCCTCCGAGGATTTCACGGAGCGGCCCGCCTTTCTGATAGTTCTCGTAAGTCGTCTCCAGGTTGACGTAGAACAATTCCTTGCGCGTGAGTTTCGGCAAGGCTTGCGCGTGCGCTTCATCGCTGAGCGAACCAAGCCAATGCCGTAATTGGTCAATGTATTCCTGAAATTGCTGCGTTGCTTCCCGCGTGCCAAGTCGCGCTTCGAGTCCGCGCGGGCGACGCGGCTTGGCGGGCAGGTGTCCGTTCTGCTTCGACAGGGTTCCGTTCGTGCGTCCGTTTTGTTTCGCCATACTGACCTCCT
>JAYUCP010000574.1:0-8193 GCA_043740245.1 Acidobacteriota bacterium
GGATCGGTGCCGCTGACGCCGTACAGTTGGTCGGCCATCTGCCGCTGCCAGGCTTCTTTGCTGAAATACTCGCTGGCGAGCAGGCGTTTCAGGCCGTAAGCGGTGAAGGTGCCAGTCACCAGCCCCAGCAGCACCAGCTTCATGCCTTGCCAGACAATCAATCGCAAGACATCGGCCGTTTGCGCGCCCAGCGCCATGCGCACGCCGATTTCGTTGGTGCGTTGCGCGACCGAATAGGCCAGCACGCCTGACAAGCCAATGGCCGCCAGCAACAGCGCCAGGCCGCCGAAAAAGCTGAGCAGGCGGGCGTAAAGCCGCTCTTGCGCCAGCGACTTTTCGGCGCGCGCGCGTTGCGAGATGAATTCGGTGACCGGCAAATTGGCGTCGAGTTCGCGCACGGCCTGGCGCACGGCGCTTGTCAGCGCGGTCGGTTCACCGCTGGTGCGCAAGGCGAAATACATCTCGCCGATGTTATCGAGTTCCTGCTGCCACGAGGTGTACAGCAGCGGCTCGATGTCATCGCGTTGGCTGTTGTATTTGGTGTCGGCGACGATGCCGACGATTTCGAGATCGCGTTTGCCGTCGTCATCGCGGACGTGTTTGCCGAGCGCGTCTTCAGTGGGGAAAAACTTTTTGGCCAGGGTTTGATTGACGATGACGACGTGCGGAGCGTTCGCCGCGTCCTGAGCGGTAAAGGCACGCCCGCGCAACAAGGGGATTTCGAGCGTCGAGAAATAGTTTTCGCGCGCCATCTGACGGTTGGCGACGTGTTCGCCCGCCCCCTTGACCGTCTCGCCGGGCAACAGCAAACCGGTGTTCCAGGTGAAATGCGAAATCAACGGCACGGCGCCGAAGGTCGCCGCACGCACACCCGGCAAGGCATCCAGCCGCGCGAAAAGCTGCTGATAAAACTGCACGAGGCGTTCGTCTTTGTACCCGCCCTGGCGCGGCTGCAACGCAAAGAGCAGCAGGTTGTCTTGATTGAATCCGACATTGACCTGTTGCAGGTTGCGCAACGTGCGAATGAACAAGCCCGCGCCGACCAGCAACAGCAACGACATGGCAACCTGGGCGACGACCAGGCCCTTGCTCAAACGCGAAACCGCGCCCGTGGTGCGGCGCGACTGTTTCAAGCCGGCGGCCAGATCGGCCCGTGTCGCGCGCCACGCCGGCGCGAGGCCAAATAGCACGCCCGTCAGCAACGACACCACGACGGTAAACAGCAACACGCGCCAGTTCATGCTGGGTGCGACGCCTTCCGGCAAAAAGCGCGTGTCGCGGTCGGCCAGCGCCGCCAGCGCGCGCTTGCCCCAAAACGCAAAGAGCACGCCCAACGCTCCGCCCAACATCGAGAGCAGCACGCTTTCGGTCAGCAGTTGGCGGATCAAGCGCCCGCGTCCCGCGCCGACCGCCAGCCGCACCGTGATTTCAGGCCCGCGCAAGGCAGCGCGCGCCAGCAACAGATTCGCCACGTTGGCGCAGGCGATCAGCAACACCGCCGCGACCACGCCGAACAGGCCGTAAATCGTCGTCGCATACAGCTTGCGCGTCTCTTGCGCCCCACGGCTGCCTGAGAGCGCCACCAGACGCGGGTAATCTTTGGCTTCGAGCTTGGAGAGTTCGGTGTCTTTGCGCGGCGGCGGCATAATCTCCAAGGCGGCGGCCTCGAATGTGCCATTCAAACTGTCGCGCGCTTGCGCGAGCGTCGCGCCCGGTTTCAAACGGCCCATCACCAGCAACCACCAAAGGCCCGGCTTGTCGGCTTTGGCCTGCGCCGAACGGTCGCCCAGCAATGTCGGTTCAAAGGCGAGCGGCACCGTCACCGCTGGACGCTGATTGACCTGCCCTGACCCGTTGAAGCCGGGCGGCGTCACGCCGATGATGGTGAACGAATGTTTGTTGAGCTTGATTTGCTGCCCGATGACCGCCGGGTTGGCGGCGAAGCGTTCCTGCCAATAGCTGTGGCTGAGCACGACGACCGGCGGCGCGGCGCGGCTGTCATCCGCTTCGATAATCGTGCGCCCGTGCAGCGCCGGCACTTTCAGCCCAGCGTAATACCCGCCCGTCACCGCTTGCCCAAAGACGACTTCGGCCTGGTTGTCTACCACCGACGTGAGTTCGTAAATCGGCGCAAAGGCAAAGAGCGCTTCCAGCGGGCTATTCCCTACCGCCTGCGCCTGCCGCAATTTTTCGTAAGTATCGAAGCGGAAGACCGAAGCGCCGCGCATGCCTGGCGGACTGCCGCCGCCAAAGGTGCCGCGCATGCCATTCGTGCGGAACGGGCGGCCGGCTTGCCATTCAAACAACACCAACTGCTCCGGCGCGCCGACAGGCAAGGTTTTGAGCAACACAGCGTCAACCAAACTGAACAGCGCGCTATTGGCGCCGATGCCCAACGCCAGCGAGAGCACCGCGACAGCCGTGAAGCCTTTGTGCTTGAGCAGCATGCGCAAGCCGTAACGCAAATCTTGAAACATCTCGTCCTCCAGAGGGCCGTCGTTGGGGGGCCGTCAAGGTTCGGTGAAAATCACCGCTTCGGCTTCCGCCTCAGGCGTCGCCTGATGATCTTCGTGCACCAGGTCGTGCGCGGTGCCGCCGGGAATCAGCAGCGCAACCAACGCCGCGATGACCACCATCGCCAAGCCTACGATAAACGCCAGCCGCAACGAATTGGCCAGCGCCGCTTGCAGGAATTGCGCCGCTTGTGGAGACAACGCCGCGCGCGTCGTTTGGCGCACGAGCGCGGCGATGTCGCTGTGTTGCAAGGCCAGCGCCGTGAACTCCCCGCTGCCGCCCTGCGCCAATTCGTGCCGCAAGCGCCAGGCCATCACCGCGCCTAGAATGCCGACGCCCAGCGACGCGCCGATGTTACGGGCGAATTGCACCGTCGAAGTCACGACGCCCAACAACGCGCGCGGCACCGCATGTTGCGACCCGATCATCAGGCTGGAAAGCGTCAAGCCGCCGCCCATCCCCATCAAGATGACCGCGCCCGCCAGCAAATTGAGCGTGGTGGCCGCCGAGACAAACGCCAGCATCAACGAACCCAGCAGCATCAGCAACATCCCGGTCAGCACGACCGGGCGGTAGCCGATGCGCAAGATCATACGCCCGCCGATGATCGAACAAACGACCCACGCGAGAATATACGGCGTCAAAATCGCGCCCGCCGCAGTCGGGCTCGCGCCGAGCACGCCTTGCACAAACAGCGGCAGATAAAGCATCGAGCCGAACATCATCATCCCGGCGAACAACCCATGCAGCGTCGTCGCCAGCACCATGCGTTCACGAAACAGTTTGAGCGGGATCAACGGTTCCGGGCAGCGGCGTTCGATCCAGATGAACGCCGCGCCCAGCAAGGCACACAACAACACCCCGCCCAGCACCAACGGCGGGCTCAACACGCTGCCCCGTTCGACCAGTACCAGCAAGGCAACCATCCCAACCGCCAGCGTCAGCGTGCCGGCATAATCGAGTTTGAGATTGGCGCGGCGCGCGTGGCGTTCGGTGTAATTGGCCCAGATCAACCCCGCCGCCAACAGGCCAAAGGGCAGATTGATATAAAAGACCCAGCGCCACGACCAATGCTCGGTCAAAAAGCCGCCCACCAGCGGGCCGAACAAACTGGCCATGCCCCACATCCCGCTAAAGAGCGCGATGGTTTTGGTGCGCTTTTCCAGTGTCAGCAAATCGGCCACGATTGTCATGCCGACCGGGAAGAGCGCGCCGGAACCCAGCCCCTGCAAGGCGCGAAAGGCGATCAATTGCCACATCGAATGCGCCATCCCCGACAACGCCGAACCCAGTATGAACAGCGCCAAGCCGCCAAAGATCGCCGGACGCCGCCCCAGCAAGTCAGCCATCTTGCCCCAGATCGGCGTCATCACCGTCGAAGTCAGCAGATAGGCCACGGCCACCCAGCTATAAATTTCGATCCCACCCAGCGTCGCGATGACCGTCGGCATGGCGGTGCCGACGATGGTGTTTTCGAGCGCGCCCATGAAAATGCCGAGCGCGACGCCGAGTAATGTGAGTGTGGTTTGTGGGGTGAGTTCTGTGGTCTTGTCTGTCTGACTCGTGGTTTCGGTACTACCCATTTAGGTTCTTTCAGTGCGCTTTGATGCGGTACCGCAGCGCTGCCTTCGCTATCCTTTACTCAAAAATTTCTGCACGCCCTGCTGGCAATCGGGCGTTAGCCGCGCCATCGCATTCACATCCACGCCCGCGCGCAAGGCCTGTTCAAAGGTCATCCCGTCGGTTTGATAGAGCAGATATTTGGTCAGCATCATTGCCGAGGCGCTGACCTTGGTGACTTCGCTGACGAAGGCTTCGACCTCGCTTTCAAACGCGGCATCAGCGCAGACGCGGTTGATGAAGCCATACGACGCGGCTTCTTCAGCGCTCAACAGTTTGCCCGTCGTCAGAATTTCAAAGGCGCGTTTCTCGCTCAGGTTGCGCCGCGCAATCGCCATCACCATCGCGGGCACGAAGCCGATCTTGACTTCGGTATAACAGAACTGCGCCGAACGCGCGGCGATCACCAGATCGCAAGCCGAGGCGATGCCTGCCCCCCCGGCCAGCGCGCGCCCATGCACGGCGGCGATCACGGGTTTGTGCATGCGGCGCATTTGCAACAGCAATTCGGCAAAGCCGAGCGCATTCTCAACGTTGTCGAGGATGTTGGCCTGGGCGATTTTTTGTAACTGCTCCAAGTCGGCCCCCGCGCAGAAATCCTTGCCGGCGCCGCGAATGACAATGGCTTTGACCGCGTCGTCTTTGGCGGCGGCGGCCAACGCCAGTTTGAGTTCGCTGACAATCGCCTCGTTCAGCGCATTGCGTTTGTCGGGGCGGTTGAGCGTGACGTGCGCGGCGGCATTGCGCGTCTCATAGGTGATGACGGTGTAATTCGACATAGTTGATGATCCTGATAAATTGGGGTGCGTGGTTGGCTGACATTCTCTTCGCCGAGTAGCGGTAGCACAAGCGAGACGGTACCGCGCGCGTAAGCAAGCGGAGATTTCGGCTGGCAACCACTGTATGCCAGATGACGCCTCCGCTTGCTCACGCGCGCGGTACTGTCCCGGCGATTGCCCTGTCCAAAGGCTTGTACTAGATTGTGCGCCACAACATTCCGAATTGATCCAACAGGAGAAAGAAGTGATGGCGAAAACTGCGAGCTGCGATGCGATTGTCGTGGGTTCCGGCGCGACGGGCGGCTGGGCGGCCAAAGAGTTGACCGAACAAGGGCTGCGCGTTCTACTGCTCGAAGCGGGAAAAATGCTCGACCCCGACAAGGATTTCAAAATGCTCGCCTTCCCTTACCAATTGAAATATCGCGGCCTGATACCGCAGGAAGAGTTGTTAAAGGCCCGCCAGCCGATTCAATCGAAATGCTACGCCTGCACAGAATACGGCAATCACCTCTTTGTTGATGATGTGGACAATCCTTACACGACGCCGAACAGCAAGCCCTTCGATTGGATTCGCGGGCGGCAGGTCGGCGGGCGCACGCTGATGTGGGGACGGCAAACGTACCGCTTGAGCGATTACGAATTCAAAGCTGCCTCGCGCGACGGCTACGGCGAAGACTGGCCGCTGAGCCATCAGGAACTCGCGCCCTATTACGAACGCGTCGAACGTTTCGCCGGCATCAGCGGCGCGACTGAAGGGCTGCCGCAATTGCCCGATTCAGTCTTTCTGCCGCCGATGGCGATGACCTGCGGTGAACGCGCGTTGAAAAAAGCCGTCGAGCAAAACTGGCCGCAACGCAAAGTCATCATGGGCCGCGTGGCGATGCTGACCAAACCGCACAACGGGCGCGCGGCTTGTCATTACTGCGGCCATTGCGAACGCGGCTGTTCGACGCATTCGATGTTCAACACGCCCGGCTCGACGCTGCCCGCCGCGATGAAGACAAAGCGGCTGACGCTGCGCACCAACGCGGTCGTCAGTCATTTGATCGTGGACACGAACACGGCCAGGGCCAAAGGCGTGGCTTACGTGGATCAGGTGACGAAGAAGTCGTATGAAGCCTTTGCCAAAGTCGTCGTGCTCTGCGCTTCGACGATTGAATCCACGCGCATCATGTTGAACTCGGCCACGCGCCAGCATCCCGCAGGCTTCGGTAATTCATCGGGCGTGCTGGGCCGCAATCTGATGGATCACACCTATTCGATCAGCGTCACGGGCACGGTGCCCGACACGGCGCAATACGGCTACGATTTTTCGGATGGCCGCAACAACGGCATCTATATTCCGAAGTTCCGCAACGTCTTCGACAAGCACAAAGACTTCCTACGCGGTTACGGCATTGAGGGCGAGGCCAACAAAGAAATGCTGCACCCGCACCTGAAAAGCTTTCCCGGCTTCGGCTCGCGCTTCAAACAAACGGTGCGCGAAACGAATGCCCCAGCCAGTTTCTGGATGGGCGCGTTCGGCGAAATGCTGCCGCGCGCGGACAATCGCGTGACGATCAGCAAGAACGTCAAAGACGCCTGGGGCATTCCCGTCGCGCACATTGATTGCACGTACAGCGACAACGAACGCGCGATGGCC
The DNA here is from genome assembly GCA_043740245.1 of Acidobacteriota bacterium. Taxonomy (GTDB): domain Bacteria; phylum Acidobacteriota; class Blastocatellia; order RBC074; family RBC074; genus JACPYM01. The sequence continues at coordinate 6,556 of JAYUCP010000574.1, forward strand.
AAAGATCAATTCGAGACGCTGTCAGAAATGGCGACTGCCGCCGGGTGGAAGATCGAAGGCGGCAACGCCGAGCTTGCCAACCCCGGCCTCTGCATTCACGAAGTCGGCACCGCGCGCATGGGCAGCGATCCGAAAAAATCGGTGCTCAACCCGTTCAATCGCGTCTGGGATTCACCGAATGTATTCGTCACCGATGGCGCGGCGTTTGTTTCGCAAGGCTGTCAGAATCCGACGTTGACGATGATGGCGATTACGGTGCGGGCGTGCGAGCATTTGGTGAATGAGCTGAAGCAGCGGAATCTGTAAGCGAGGAATACTTATGGCAACACCACAACGAATGCTAATCCCGGAAACGGAGCCGAAATTCACCTCAGAAGACATCCTGCTGTTGAATGGCGACGAGGGCAAACATTACGAAGTCATCGAAGGAGAGTTGTTTGTGTCCAGATCACCTACCTTTGAGCATCAATACTCTTGCACCCATTTGAGCCACTATCTGGTTGAATGGAATCTGCAAAGCCAATTGGGCGAAGTCGTCATCAATCCCGGTTTGGTTTTCGCCGATGACGATGATGTCGAACCGGATGTGGTGTGGATCAGCCGCGCACGTTTGGTCAAAGCCTTGGACGAGTCGGGCCATTTTCGCCACGCGCCCGAATTGGTCGTCGAAGTGCTCTCGCCCGGCAAACAGAACGAAGACCGCGACCGCAAAGCCAAGCTCAAACTCTATTCGCGGCACGGCGTGCAGGAGTATTGGATCGTGGATTGGCTGGGGCGGCAAGTCGAAGTTTACCGGCGTTCGCGGCTGCGCTTGCGCCACACCGTCACACTCTCGGCCCTCGAGCGGCTCACCTCGCCGCTTTTGCCAGGCTTTAGTTGCCAGGTCACAGCGCTCTTTTTCGGTTGGCCGCCGGGCCGGAAAGGGACGCTCTGATAAAGTTTGCATTGCTGGAAAGGTCTTAACACATGAAATTTCTTCTCGCTTTATTCGCAATCTCCGCGCTGTTCGCCAGCGCCACCTTCGCGCAAACCACCGCGCAGCAACTCGGCTTCGGCCCCAACGATAAACTGCTGATCGTGCACGCCGATGACGTGGGCATGTCGCATTCCGTCAACCTGGCGACGATGGAGGCGCTCAAACACGGGATGGTCACCTCGGCCAGCATAATGATTCCCTGCCCCTGGATGCCGGAAATCGCGGCCTATGCGCGCGAGCATCCCGAAGTGGATTTCGGCTTGCACCTGACGCTGACCAGCGAGTGGAAGTATTTCCGCTGGCGGCCCGTCGCCCCGCCCGACAAGGTGAAAGGCTTGCTCGACCCCGAAGGCTATATGTGGCGCTCCGAACGCGACACGGCGAAGAACGCCACGCCGCAGGAGATCGAAACCGAGATTCGCGCGCAGATCGAACGCGCCCGCCAATTCGGCATCAAGCCCACGCACCTGGACACGCACATGGGCACGCTTTACACGCGCCAGGATTTCTTTGACGTTTACACGCGGCTGGGCAAGGAGTACGGCATCCCGGTGATGGTCATGCGCGCGACGCCCGAAGCGATTGCCTATGGCAAAACGTCCGGTTCGCCGATTGGCGAGGCTGCGTTGCGCAAGATCGAGGCGGATGGCTTCGTGCTGTTG
>JAYUCP010000575.1:0-20534 GCA_043740245.1 Acidobacteriota bacterium
TATCATCCACAGCCGCGCACTGCCGAACCACCGCGCCGTGCTCACAGACGCGCTCTGAGTCACTGCCGTCGCCGTATCCAATTGTGACTCTGGCCGCGCGCCCGAAGGCGTCGTCAGCGTGCCGAGCGCAAAGCCCAGATCGCTCGCCGAGTGAAAGCGCATCTCCGGCTTCTTCTCCAAACAGCGCCGCACGATCTTGTCGAGCGCAGGCGAAATCTTGGCGTTCGTCTCGCTCAACTCCGCTGGCTCTTCTTTGAGAATCGCATTCATCAATTCGACCAGCGAATCGCCCGTGAACGTCCGCTGCCCGCTCAGCATCTCGTGCAGGATGATGCCGAAGCTGAAGATGTCCGAACGATGATCGGCCTCCTGCCCACGCACCTGCTCCGGCGACATATAACCGACCGTGCCCAGAATCACGCCCGGATTGGTCAATCTATCCGGGGGCTTCAGCGTTGCCGCTTCCGAATCCACGCCCCCGGCGAGTTTCTGCGGCTTCAGCTTCGCCAACCCGAAATCCAGAATCTTGACGCGCCCGTCTTTCGTGACAAACAAATTCTCCGGCTTCAGATCACGATGCACGATGCCTTTCTCGTGCGCGGCAGCCAGTCCGGCGGCAACCTGCTGGGCATACTCAATTGCCTTGCGTGGAGCCAGCGCGCCGTCATTCAACTGCGCGCGCAATTCTTCGCCTTCCAGCAATTCGGCCACGATATACGGCGCGCCGCCGAGTTCAGGCGCAGCCTTGCCGATGTCGTAAACCGTCAGAATGTTCGGGTGATTGAGCGCCGAGGTCGCGTGCGCTTCCTGCTCGAAGCGGCGCAAGCGCTCGGTGTCTTTGGCGAAGTCGGCGGGCAGGACTTTGATGGCGACTTCGCGGTGCAAGCGGGTGTCGCGGGCGCGGTAAACTTCGCCCATCCCGCCCGCGCCGAGCGGGGCCAGAATTTCAAAATGTTCCAGTTGCGTGCCAGCGGCGAGGGACATCGCGGGAGCCTCCGAAGTGATGATGGTACTGCTTGGGAATTGGGTGGGCAGTCTAGCATCTCGCAGTACACCTTGCACTGGGGCAGTACCGCGCGCGTGAGCAAGCGGTGACTGCATGGTTGGGTCGGCGAGCCTTATTTGACGCGCCGCTTGCTCACGCGCGCGGTACTGCCCCAGTGCTGAGCAACAGATTCTGCCAACGATCCACGCCCGCTTGCCAGCCACTGGGGATCAGAGTCGTCGAGCCGTATTCAACCACGATGGCCGGGGCCGCCAATTGCGCGCCGGGCGTCAACGACTCGCGTTCATAAACCGGCACGCGCAGGGGCTTGCCCGTCAACACGACCTCGGCGGTGCGCGCGGGTTTGGCTTGATGCTTGCGGATTCGCGCCGCCGCCGCCAACACTGGCTTTTCCGTCAACCCAATCGCACGCAAGCGCAGGCTGACGATCTCGACTGCCTTGCCCGCATCCGCGTGCCCGTAGCGCGCCTGATGCGCCTGATGAAAAGCGCGCAACACATCGCCCGTCGCGGTAATCTCCAACTCGAACGACTGCCCGCGATAACGCAGCGCCAGCGCGCGCACGAGTTGGGATTGCGCGACGGTGAAGCCTTCGGCGCGCAGATCACGCGCGCCCTGTTTTTCCATGTGCGCGAATTCGGCGGCCACGCTACGCGGCAAGGCAGCGCCCGCTTCGACCGTCAGCATCACGGTGCGCGAGTAATCTTTGACGACATCGGCCAGCAGCACGCCCAGCGCCGAGAACGCGCCCGGATAGGCCGGAATCAGCACGCGCGGGATGCGCAAGGCTTCGGCCAGCGCCGCCGCGTGCAAGCCACCCGCGCCGCCGAAGCTGACCAGCGTGAAACGGCGCGGATCGTAGCCGCGTTCAATCGAAACCAGCCGCAGCGCGCGCTCCATATTCGCGTTGGCGACGCGGATGACGCCGAGCGCCGCTTGGGCACGTGTGACCCGTTGCGCCGAAGCTTGCGCCATGGCCGCCGCCAATTCATCCAACGCCGCCGCCGCGCGCGCTGCGTCCAGTTGCATTGCCCCATTCAACAAGCCGCCGCCCGCGAAGCGTCCGAGCACGCAGTTGGCATCGGTCACGGTTGCCTTCATGTTTTGAAGAGGGCCTTTGCCATAACAAGCCGGCCCCGGCTCCGCGCCCGCCGATTCCGGCCCGACGCGCAGCGCGCCGCCTGCGTCCACGTAAGCAATCGAGCCGCCGCCCGCGCCCACGGTGTGAATGTCGAGCACCGGCACGGCGACGGGCAAGCCGGTGATCTGCGCTTCGTTGGTCGTGCGCGGCGCGCCCTGGCAGAGCGCCACGTCGGTCGAAGTGCCGCCCATATCGAAGCTCAACACATCTTCATGCCCAGCCAACGCCGCGACGCGCGTGGCCGCAACGACGCCGCCCGCCGGACCGGAAAGGATTGTGCGCACGGGTTCGCGCGCGGCAATCTCGGCAGAAATCGAGCCGCCGGACGATTGCATGATGCGAAGACTAGGCCGATTGCGGATGGTGCGTTTCAAGCCATCCACGAGTTGTTGCAAGTAACGGCTGACCAGCGGCGCGAGGTAGGCATTGATGACGACGGTCGAGGTGCGTTCGTATTCGCGGTATTCGGGCAGGATTTCGTGCGCAATCGAAATCGGCACGTTGAGTTCGGTAAGAGCGGCGGCGAGGGCTCGTTCGTGCGTGGGGTGCGCAAAGGAAAAGAGCAGCGAGACGGCGATGGATTCGACGCGCGCGCGTTTGAGCTGGCGTGTAAGGCGGGCCAGTTCATTCGTGTTCAATTCAGTCAACACGCTGCCATCCGCCGCGACGCGTTCGTTGACACCGAAGCGCAACGCGGCGGGCACCAGCGGCGCGGGGCGCGTGACGGCAAAGTTATACAGATCGGGCCGCGCCTGCCGCCCGATTTCCAGCACGTCTTCAAACCCGGCGGTCGTGACCAGCGCCGTGCGCGCGCCTTTGCGTTCAAGCAGCGCGTTGGTGGCGACGGTCGTGCCGTGCACGATCTGTGTGTCGAATTTCGCGTCAGGCAATTCGGCGAGGATGCGCGCGAGGCCTTGCAGAATGGCCTCGGCAGGCGCGTGCGGAGTCGAAGGGATTTTGAAGGCGAGTTGGCGCGCGCCCAACACAGCGATGAAGTCGGTGAAGGTGCCGCCGGTGTCTACGCCAATGCGCAAAGTAGCGTGTATTGATGCTGCCATACGAATGTCGCCGCATAGACTGGCGGCGCGAAGAATTCCTGAAAATAATGAAACCTATCCGCCGAGTGCGCGTGTAGCGCACTGAGTTTGGCGCGAAGCACGTAACGCGAAAGTTGGGCTCACTGGGGAATTTTTGGTTACGTGCTTTGCGTTGACCAGCACCGAAGCCCCGGCAAATTTGAATTGGTTGCGCTTGTCGGCATTAGCTTCACTTCACTGTTCAATAGAGTGGCTCACTCCACTGCACGGTGCCCGCAAGCCAGCGAACTTCGTCTGTAACATTCAAATCCGCTTCGTTTTTCCAGCCCCATTATTCATCCGTATCGTTTAAGCCCTGAGACGTAACCTGGCAAGTGAGCTTGCTGCCTGTGTCGTCATCATGCCCTGCGTTATTCAGAGTGTCGAGCACGTGAGGCGTGAAGGACGGCCCGCGAAAATTATTGCGACAGGCCCTTGCATCCGTTTCCGGGCTTTCATACTCTAACGCGGTCTTCAAACACCGCGACGTGCCCCCAAGATGACTGGCGCGTCGAAGTACCCCCTCTCATCAAACTTTTTTTACTGCTTTGAAGGAGGCAGCTATATGAACAACAAACTCTCACACATTCTTTTTGCCGGGGCCTGCCTGCTGGCCTTGAGCGCTCTCGCGTTCGCGCAAAAACCTGCCGCGACGCCCAAACCAACCGCTTTCACGACCACGCCGAAACTGGCTATCGGCAAAGTGAATAACACCGAAGAGGTGCGCGGCAAACTAACCTATACCGTGACGGCAGCCAACAGCGACGACACCGTCGCGGGCACCGTTACATATCAAGTACCCGATGACGCGCGCCAACGGATTGCGGCGTTGACCGGCAAACCGCTGGCGCAAGTGCCCGCCAACGTGACCAAGAAAGACGTAGTGGCGCAGTTTCAGAAAGCCACCGAACCGCCCATCATTCATTTGGAAATCACGGGTCTGGATTTGGACGTGGCTGGCGCCAAGCTGAATTTCACACGCGTCGTGCTCGACGTCAACGCGCGGCCCAGCGAAGAATCCAAGTACACCAAAGAAGAGATGGAAGCGCTCTTCACCAACTGGGCCAAGCAGATCAACGCCGGACGTCCGCGCCGCGGCATCGTCGCGCGCATGAACCGGGCGATTAACGGCGAAGAGGATCAATAAGCGTTTGCTCTTTTGCGCGCGCCACGCTTGGCCGGGCGTGGCGCGCTGCGAAATGCCTGCGGTGTTGTGCAAGCGAAAATGCCGAAGATGAAGACCAAAACAGCAGCGATCATTTTCACTGGCGCTTACCTGTTGGCGTGGGGCGTGCTTGCCTTCGGACAGCAGCCATCGGCCAGCGCCAAACCGACCATCTTCACGACCGAAGCAAAATCGGTAACCGGCAAATTGCACGAGACCGATGAGGCGCGCGGCCAATTGACCTTCACCGTCACTGCTGCCAATGCTGACAACACCATCACCGGCACCATCAATTACGCGCTGGCCGACGAAACGCGCCGGAAAATTGCCCAACTGACAGACACGCCGTTGGCGCGAGTGCCGAGCATGATCGCCAAGCAGAACGTGAGCGCCGCCTTTCAAACCGGCACGGAACCGCCGGTTATTCATTGGGAGATTCGTGGTGAAGAATTGGAGACCACTGGGTTGAAGATTCGTTTTCCGCTCATCGTGCTCGACCTCAAAACGCGGCCCAGCGAGGAATCCAAGTACACCAAAGAAGAGATGGAAGCGCTCTTCACCCACATGGCAAGTCAAATCAACAGCGGGCGTCCGACGCGTGGATTGATTGCGCGTTTGAACCGCGTGATTAAAGGCGAAAATTAATCGGCTGGATTCATCAGTCCGCTGTCCGAGCAATCCAGCCCTAAAGTTTGTGGGAGCAGGCACGGCGAAATGGCCGCTAGAGTGTGGAGGGGCACCAGACTCCAGCGTGCCGCAACGCCAGCCGGTTCCCACAAAACCTTTTTGGGAGAGGCCCCGCGCATGAAACCGAACTTGCTGTTCGCTCTTCCATTGCTATTTTCCGGGCTGCTCGGCCAAGTGCAGACGCGTCAACCAATCGTCTTTACCACTCCGCCCAAAGCCATCTCCATCTTTCTCGAACAGCCGGACAAACCTGCACTCGAAATTCGTGGCAAAGCTGCGTTGACGGTGACGGCGGCCAATAGCGATGACACCATCACGGGCACCTTTGTTTACGCGCTGCCCGATGAAGCGCGGCAAACGTTGGCGAAACTCGCCAATCAACCGCTCAGCAACATCCCCTCACTTCTGGCGAAAAAAGAGGTCAGCGCGGCGTTTCAAAAAGATTCCGCGTGTCCCTGGCTGCGCTGGGAGATGAATCCTGAGTCGCTGGAAATTGCAGGCATCCGCTTGCGCTTGAAACCCGTCGTGCTCGATGTGCCGGAGACGCGTGATTACCTGAGCCAACTCTTTTGCCACTGGGCGCGGCAGATCAATGTCAACCGGCAGCGGCGTGGTATCATCGCCGCGATCAATCGGGCCTTGAATGGCGAGGAACAGTGAGCAGTTGGCCGTGAACGCGTTGAAATGAGATTGCTGGCAAAACATTGCGTTTTCGTTTTGGTTTTTTGGTGCTGCGCTAATTCCCTGTTTGCCGCCGTCAGCTCAGCGCAAGCCGTAGCCAAACAACGCCCGTCGCTGACTGCCAACCTCGAAAGCAGCGGCGCGCAATACCTGCTCACTCTCGATAACAATTCCGACCGTGAATTTCGCGGCAGTGCGCGTTTGAGTTTGGGAAAAGACGGCAATCTTAGCGAAGCCGGACAATTGTCATTGGTGCTGCCGCCCAATGACACAAAAGCGCTCTTGTTGAAAGCCATGCAGGCGAGCGGCGATCAGTATCTGCTGCAAATTTTCGATCAAAAGGGCGCGCTCGTCTTTTACAAAGTCGCGCCTGTGCGTCCGGTCGCGGGCGCCGCGCCGAGCAAAGCCGAGAGCGTGGCGCTCACCAGCGGTCCGCCGCCAACCGCAACAGCCGCGCCGGCAACCACAACGGTTCAACCAACCGTCACCAAAGAACCGCCGCCGCCTGAAGTCCAAATCAAAACGCGCCTGGTTGCCGGAGCGCAAGACAACGATCCCTTTGTCATCGCGTTTGATTTGGCCGCGAATAAAGCGATCTTCGACGCAACCTTCGACATCAGCATCGGCAAGAACAAAGACAAAAAGCCGGTCAATCTGAACAAACACGCGGTGGTCGAATTCAAGCTGCCCGAATACCTGGACAGCAATCAGATCACCTATAAACTCACGCGCAAAGACGGCAGCGTGATCGCCGAGGGGGCGACCGATTTGGACAAGCTCTTCGCCGACGACCACGTCACGGTCGCCGATATTCGGACGGATCGTGTCGCATACAGTCCGGGTGAATCGGCGCGCATCACGGTCGCGCTCGAAGGCATTTCGCCGCACGGCTTCAAATTGGAAATCATCGCGCGCGACTTTGCCGGCAAGACTTTCTTTACCGAAACTGCACACGGCGGCCCTGGCGAAGAGATCAAGGAAAAAGAATTCACCCTCTTGCTGCCCGGCGACGTCAAAGGGCCGGTGATTTTTGAGTTCAAGGTTTCGGATGGCGAGACGAACCTGCTCTTCGATTCCGGCGAGCGCGAAATCGCGGTGAAGGAATCGAAGGGCTCGCAGTAACCATTCTCAGACCAACTTTCCCTCCGGCAATTTTTCTAGCAGACAGACGAATTAGGCGGAATTTGAATTGCGCGATGGATACCAAGTGGCTATGATGCGCGCGTCCGTTTCCTGCATCAGCGAACAATCACTACTTGCAGCGCGTCCGCCGTTTCAATGTGGCGGTCGAGTTCTCCCCACAGCGAAACAGCTAGAGTCGCGGTCAAGCAATTGGCAAGGCTAGCTTGCTGGGTCAGGTCATCTCCTGAACTGATCACCCTTGAACTTGCCAACATGAATTTGCCCGGTGGCAGTTGCGACGCAGCACTTGCCCCGCGGCAATGGAGGATAACGATGTTGAAGAAAGTTTCAGCATTCCTGGCGCTCATCGTTAGTCTCTTCGCGTTACTTAGCCTGGCGGCTACGCACGCGCAACAGACCGGCAGCGGGGCTCCGTCTGGCGCTAACCCCCAACAAGGGCAAGCCGCCGAACAGAAGCAGGAAACCAGACCGACACTCACGCCGCAAAACCCGCCGCGTCCGGTGCGCGCCGATGATCCGATCATCAGCGAGCGCACTGATCTGGTTTCGCTCACCGTCACCGTGACCGATCCCTACAACCGGCTGGTCACGGGGCTGGAGAAGAAACACTTCGAGATTTTTGAGGACAAGGTCAAGCAGGAGATTGATGCCTTCAAAGACGACGATGTGCCGGTGAGCGTCGGCATCGCCTTCGATGTCTCAGGCAGCATGAAAGGCAAAATTGACCGCGCGCGCGATTCGTTGAAAGCCTTTGTGGACACCAGCCACGACGATGACGATTTCTTCCTGGTCGCCTTTAATCAGCGCGCCAACCTGATTTCCGAATTCACCGACGGCACGACACTCGCCAACAAACTGACCCTGGTGGATACCAAAGGGCAGACCGCGCTGTACGACGCGGTTTACCTCGGCATCGAAAAAGTAAAACAGGGCCATCATCAAAAACGCGCAATCCTCTTGATCTCCGACGGGCAGGACAATTCCTCGCGCTACACCTACGGCGAGTTGCGCAAGCTGCTCAAAGAAGCGGGCGTTCAGATTTACTGCATCGGGATTGTCGAAATGGGCGGCGGCGCGGGCAGTTCGCTCGACATGCAAGGCCAGGGCATCCTCGAAGAGATCGCCCAAACCACCGGCGGCAAGGCTTTCTTCCCGCGTTCGGCGGCGGAGTTGGAAGACGCCACCACACGCATCGCCTTGGAGTTGCGGCATCAATACAGCATGAGCTATGTCCCGACGAACGTGAAACGCGACGGCCAATGGCACAAGATCAAGATCAAAGTGACCCCGCCGCGCGGATTGCCGCCCTTGAACGTGCGCACGAAGGACGGCTATTACGCGGTTACCAGAAGCGCCAAATAACCAAGCGCGGGTTCACGGAATGCAAAAAAGAGGAGCGGGTCAGCAACCATGCTGACCCGCTCCTCTTTTTTGGTTTTCGCTGCGGACTCAGTCTTCAGTTCCCTCTTCAGCGTCGCCATCGTCTTCGTCAGCCGCGTCATCCGACTGCTTCTTTTTGCCTTTGCCCTTTTTGCTGAAGCTCGCCACCGCTTCGTCTTCAGTCTTGTAACTCTCGATCAAGTCCAGCAACTGGGTGATGCGCAACGCGCCGTAAACGCGCTCCGTCACGCCCACCAGCTTCAATTCGCCGCCAGCCTGCTGGGCGCGTTTGAAGGCGCGCACGATTTCGCCGATGCCCATGCTGTCAATGATGGGCACGCCGGTAAGGTTGAGCAACACTTTGGCCGTGCCGGCTTCGAGCACTTTGTCGGTCAGGATTTGCAGTTGGTGGCCGCCCTGCCCTTTGATGAATTTGCCGCGCATATCCAGCGAAGCAATGGTTCCTACGTAATGAATTCCGAGCGTCAACATAATGGGGATCCCGAATTCCGATGGTGGATTTTGCCGCTGCGGAGGCAGTGATCAGCGCTTTCGCATTTCACCCGCATGTGCCCGCAAGCTTGCTCATAAGTTTGTTCAAGGACTGCGGCCCGCATTCTAGCCGACTCACGAGCGAAATTACTAGAGCGAGCCGTTTGTTGATTGCGTGCGCCAGGGCCGTTGCCGCTGGCCGAGGCACGGGGTAGCGAAGCTGACCTCGCTGCTGAGTCCGAAGCAAGCATGCGGCGCGGCGCGTTTGGCGCAAGCTTGAATTCAAAGCCGTGCATTACAAAAGAAGCAGCGGTAATGCTTGACGATCAATACCGCTGCCTCTTTTGCGCTTGCCTGACTTGGCTGGTGTTTAGATCGGGCTGCCAACCGCCTTACGGCGCAAAGTACCCCGACACATCCACAATCAAATCGGTCGTGACATTGGCGAACTGTTTGAACGCGCCGTCCGCCGCGCCCAACCCGACGATGAAGTGGCGGTTGATGATGTCGCCGGTGTTGTAATTCGACGCCGCCACCAGTGGTTGCGACGCACTACTCGGCCAAAGCGTCAGGAAGCCGATGCCCGCCGGGAAGACCACCGTCGCATTGCCGACGACGCCCAGCGCGTTGGCTGGAATCGTCAAGCCGTCGCACAAACCTCTGGCCGCTTGCGTATAAACCTGTCCGCCATTCAGCGGCACACCCGGTTTGAAGCAGCCGACGGGCTGCCCTGCCCGCGTTTCCAGCAAACGCACCGGATGCGCCAGCGGCGTGAACAACAGGCCCGCGCCGTTCGCATCCACCGCTTCGGTGCTGTAATAACCCAGCACATCCACGACCAGATGCGTTGTATGCGTGGTGAAGATTTTGAATTGCCCGGCGGGCGAAAGGCCTACGGTGAACGGCCCGTTGACGACCTGGTTGGTGGTGTAATTCGAACTCCCCACCAAGGGCGTGCTCGCCACATCCGCCGGATAAAGCGTCAAGTAGCCGCTGCCCGCCGGGCTGACCGTCGTCGCATTGCCGACCACCGAACGCGCCGCCGCCGGAATGCCCGTGCACGCCGTCGTCGCCGTTTGCAACAAAACCGTCCCGCCCGTGAGCGGTGCGCCGGGTTTGACACAACCGATGGGCTCGCCAGGACGCGTTTCCAGCAGGCGCACCGGCGCGGGCAGCGCATGGAAGTACAAGCCATTCGCCGTCGGTGGCGCGTAATAGCCGGTCACGTCCACGACTACATCGCTAGTGTTCAAGGCGAAGATGTTGAACGCGCCATCCCCCGCGCCCAGGCCGACGGTGAAGACGTTGTTGACGATTTCGTTCGCGCCATAGTTCGTGCTGGCGATGATCGGTTGGGTTGCGCTGCTCGGATAGAGCGTCAAGTAACCGCCGCCCGAATTCACCGTCGTGATGTTGCCAGTCAGGGCTTGAGCGTTCGCGGGGGTGCCGCAGAAGCTGCGCCCCGCCTGCAACCGTGCCGTGCCGCCTGCAATCGGCGCATTCGGCTGGCTGCACGCATTCGGACTTGCACCGGGCCGCGTATCGAGCAAGCGCACCGGCGCGGGCAGCGCATAAAACATCAAGCCATTGCCGCTGATGATGACGCTGTAAGCGCGCGTGCCCGTACAGCCAGTGTTATCCGTGACCGTCACCGTGAAGTTGAACGTGCCCGCGTTTGCCGGTGTCCCCGTCAACGTGCCCACATTCGCCAGCGTCAATCCGCCTGGCAGCGCGCCCGCCGTAACCGCGAATGTGTAAGAGCCAGCGGGGCTGGCCGTCAGCGTCTGGTTATAAGCCGCCCCGGCAAAACCATTCGCCAGCGTCGCCGGATTGACCGTGATCGTGGCGCAAGGCGGATTGAGGAAGAGTGTGTAAGCGCGCTCGCCCGTGCACGCATTGTTGTCAGTGGCTCTGACCGTGAAGTTGAACGTGCCATTCACCGCTGGCGTGCCGGATAAAAGCCCGCCGCCCGCGAGCGTCAAGCCCGTGGGCAAGACACCTGCGCTGATCGTGAACGTGCCCGCCCCCGCGCCGCCCGTTTGCGTGAAGGCCTGGCTATACGCCGTCCCGGCATGTCCTGCCGGTAACGTTGAATTGGCCGGATTCACAGTGATCGTTGGACAGGCAAGTATCACTAACGTGTAAGGCTGCGTGCCCATACAGCCGTTCGCGTCAGTGACCTTGACCGTGAACGGGAAACTGCCAGCCGCACTGAGCGTGCCGGAAAGCAAGCCAGTCGCGGGGTTGAGCGTGAGGTTGTTGGGCAGGCTGCCGGCGCTGATGCTCCAGGTGAGCGTGCCGCTGCCGCCGGTTTGCGCAAGCTGTTGGCTGTAGGGCAGGCCGATGAACGCATTGGGTAGCAGGGCCGGATTGATGATATAGGTCGCGCACGTGACCACGCGGCAGGCGGAAAACTCCGACGTGTTGTTCGCGGCGTCAGTGGCGGTGGCCGTGATGAAAGCGCCAATGGCAACGGGGGCTGGCAGCGTCGCATTGAAGCTGGCGTTGCCGTTGGCATCAGTCGTCACGCCTGCCTGGCCGAGAAAAATTTGGCCTTCGCCGTTGCCGGAACTATCGCACGCGGAATTAGAAAAGAACTGAACTGTATAAGTGGCATTGACGGTGCTGTTAAGCGTTCCGGTTATAGCTGTGTTTGTACCGTTGCTGGTCGCAGAAGCAAGTACGGGAAAATTCTGATAATTATTTGGGCCAACATCTCCGTCACCCGTATCATTAGCTGTTACACCACTGAGCGAGGAGGTTCGCAAGTCAATGCCAAGCCCTGTGTTTCCAAAGATTTCGTTGCCCAAAATACGATTGCCTAGAGGTGGCGACGTGGCTGTTTGAACTACCGCCACACCAGTTTGCCCGTTAAAGGCTATCCGATTGCCAGACCCGGCTATCGTTCCACCAATCAAGGTATTCGTCGCGTCATTTTGAACTCGAACGCCATTAAGAGAATTGGCAATGCTTCCAGTTCCAGACGCATTCGTGCCAATGTAGTTTCCTGAAATCTGGTTATTCGTTGAAAGGCCATCAATCAATATACCATTTGCATTATTACCAGAGATCACATTGCGCGTCCCAGCCAATGTTCCTCCGACAAGGTTATCTGATATATTTCCGATAAACCAGACGCCGTTACTTGTATTGCCTAAATCTGCAGTCCCAGACGCATCCAGCCCGATATAATTACCCAGTAATTGATTGTTTGAGGAGTAGAAGAACGTCACCCCATTGCTATTACCAGAAATGACGTTGCGCGCCCCAGCGGTAGTTCCCCCAACAATGTTGTTCGAGGTGCTGTTCATAAACACGCCACTGCCGTTATTGCCAAGTGCAGCCGCGCCTGTAGCATTTGTACCAAGATAGTTCCCCAACACCTGATTGCCCCCCCCGCCAACCAGATTGACACCTTCATTGGTATTGCCTGAAACCAGATTACCCGCGCCTGGCGACGTTCCGCCAATCAGGTTGTTGGAAGATAAAACTTGAATTCCTTGAACTCCATTCCCCAGATCAATCATTCCGGTGACATCCGTGCCGACATAGTTACAGGAGATCGTATTGCCATTTCCGGTCATCAAAGAAATTCCATCTCCTCCAAACCGGTTGACCACCAGCCCCCGCACCTCGCTGTTGCCTGCGGTAATAGTCAAACCGACAGCATTGCCAGCATTGGCGCCGTTGATCACTATCTTCAAACTACCTGGTGTCGTACAACTTGCGCCTGGTTGGCTTGTCCCATCAAGGATAAGTGGGGTGCTTATTGTCGGCAGTGCTGAGGTAAGAGAAATTGTGTGGGGACCGCTCCCCGGAATATTAAAAAGAATCGTATCCCGCCCACTACCTGCCGGACAGTCGGTCGAGCCGGACTGGTTATTATTGTTTGCATTGATAATCGCTTCGCGCAAAGTGCAGGTGCCATTATTGCCGACTATATCAGACGCACTGTTCACCGTGATAATCATCGGTGCATTGATTACCAGGGAAAAGTCCCGTTGCCCAATGCAACCATTAGAGTCGGTCGCGCGAAGGGTGAAGTTGTATTGTCCTACGGCAACAGGCATTCCCGTAATCACTCCGGTCGTCGAATTAAGCGTTAGGCCCATAGGCAAAACGCCCGCGCTAACGCTATAGTTATACGGCACTATCCCACCTGCTGCCGAAATTGTCTGGCTGTACAATGAGCCGACTCCGCCACTAGGCAATACGGTCGCAACAATTGTGATGGAAGGGCATGGGTTTATGACTAACCTATAAGCGCGTTCACCGAAACAGTTATTGATGTCTTTTGCACGGACTGTGAAATTGAAATTGCCTGAGGCATTAGGCCGGCCTGTTATCACCCCCGTTGCAGCGTTCAGTGCTAACCCGCCAGGCAAATTACCCCCGGCCAAGCTCCAGGTAATCGCGCCTGATCCTCCCGTTGACGTGAAAGATTGGCTATATAAACCTCCCATGTCACCATTTGGCAAATTCGCCGGAGCAATTGCAATTGTCACAGAGCCGCAGCTTTCGCAGGCTGAGTTTTGAAGTAATGTAGATATATTAAAAGAGTAAAAATTGCTTGTGGCAAGATCAGCTTTCCCGTCTGAGTTGAGATCAGCCGTTACAATGCTGCTAGGGAAGCTCGCAACCGCGTACGCTGCGGCAGGCAGAAACCCGCCGCCACCATTGTTCAGTAACACAAAAACTGAATTAGCATAGTTATTAGATATGGCGAGATCAGCTTTTCCATCTCCATTGAAGTCAGCAGCCGTAATGGAGCCAGGGTAATCTCCTACTGGGAAACTAGTGGCGGACAGAAAGCTGCCGCTTCCATTATTCAGCAGAACGGAAACACTATTCGCGGTACTATTTGTCGTAGCTATATCTACTTTACCATCACCATTGAAATCCCCGCCAGTAACAGAAGAAGGATTATTTCCCACCGAATATTCCATATGTGCGCCAAATCCTCCATTGGCATTATTTAGTAAAACAGAAACATTGCCGGAATAATTGTTAGCTGTAACAAGGTCGGCTTTCCCATCCGCGTTGAAATCAGCCGTTACAATACTGCAGGGGAAATCTCCAACTGAATAGTTCATGGCAGGCAGAAACCCGCCGCTACCATTGTTCAGTAATACAGAGACTGAATCAGCATAGCTATTAGATACGGCGAGATCGGCTTTCCCATCCCCATTGAAATCGGCAGCAACAATAGAACTGGGAGAGTCTCCCGCTGGAAAACTCGTGGCGGATAAAAAGCTGCCACTTCCATTATTTAGTAGGACGGAAATAGTATCCGAATTTGCTGTAGCCAAATCTGCTTTACCATCGCTATTGAAATCAGCCGATATTATCGAAATAGGTAGTGCCCCAGTCGCAAAGTTCACAGGAACCTGAAAATTTCCTGTACCATCATTCATTAATACAGATACTGTATTCGAAACCTTGTTTACTACTGCCAAGTCGGCTTTGCCATCGTTATTAAAGTCAGCAGATGTAAGATCGAGAGGAAGGCTGCCAAAACCTATTTCGACTTGTTGCCCAGCTTGAAATGTCACGGAGGTACAAGCCTGCATAGCCAATGCAGGCAAGCCACCGCCCCTGATTACAGCTTCCATTGCGTATGTTTGACTAAACCACACAACGATTGGAATTGCAGTTAAAACTACCAACGATCTCACTCGCATTACCTTCTCCATGGTTCAGAGTTTTCATTCTAAAGTTAAAATCTCACTAGGCCACTCACGGGTTGCGTGGCGTCACCGACTAGATTCCCTACTGGAGGTATCGGCGGAAAGGTAAACAAAATAAATGGAGGTATAGTTGTTACTTGATCTACAACTCTGACGTACATTTCGTACGCCGGAAAATCATCCACTAACCCGTTTACGCTTATAGTCCCGTCTGCAAAATTCATCGCCACTTCGCCTCTGTAGTCTATTGCTAACACACCATCCGGTAAAAAAGGATCGGTCCCTGATGCTGCATAGCCAAACCTAAATTGCCTTTCCATTGTCATTGTAGTATTACCAAACTTACCGTAGGGAGTTGCGGTTGCCGTCAGAATCCTAAATACTGGTAATAGAAAAACCATAGTAGATAGGTCTGACCTAGCCGAGTCTGCTAATAGGGTAAACTGATTGTAGCCAGTGACTTTGTAAATTCCTGTTAAAGTAATTCGAGATTCAATATTCTCAGCCGAATCAAACCCTCTCTGATCCGTAAGGCCACCAAATGGCGAGCCAAAAAAAGGAAACGAAATGGCCGTTTTGCCCACAAACGAAGGTGGCACTAATAAAGATGGCAACTCTATCGTGTACCCTGGTATATTTTGAGGAATAAATGTCCTAGCATAAAAAATAAACGTTGCTTCTGTTGCTCCCTGAAGATTTACATCAATAGCCCTATCTGATAGATCAGGGTCGTTTGATGTCACCACTATTTTAGCCTTGCTCATGCGTATTGCTGTTGGCAAGAATTCGACTGTGATTGTGCGCGATTCCCCACCGTCTAACGTAAAGCTTGTCTGCCCAATTATTCGAAAAGGATCACCCGGTGCACTGAGAGAAACTTGCAGAGATGAACCTGACGTGCCTTGATTCGTGATTTGAAACGTTTTAGTGGATACGGTACCGCGCCTTACTGCCGCGAAGTCTAATAAGACAGGAGATACTCCTATTTGCGGTGTAAACACTGTTGCTTGTATATTTACAGATAATAATGCCTCAGCAAAAAGACCTGCGTCATTATCCCAGTTACTAATCGTGCCTCTCACCGATGTTCCAAAATTGCCAGAGAAGGCTTGCCGGTAGTTTACACCTGGATATTCTGGAAGTGTAACAACACTTCCTCCCAGGGAACTTGCTGTGCCTACCAATGAAACGTCTGTGAACTGAGTTGCATCAGCGCTAGCCGCAGCACTATTACATGGACATCCAAAACTGCCGCCTGTTGGTGGCCTTACACTTGAAACAACACTACGCCCACTTGTAGAAGCATTAATTGAATAGGTATCGGAAGAAGTATCTTTGACATATACAGAGACCTGAAAATTACTACTCGCTTCTCTAATAAGCGCTGGCCCATTGATACTTGCATAATTTATCCGAGAAGAAAGTTGTGCTTGCATTGATTCGCCATTACCCGTTGCAATGACGCTAGCTGTTCGATCTCCGTCTACAATAGATGACTGAGCACCTGTATTTGTACCTGTTCTTCGGTCATCGCAGATAAAACTTTCAACGAAGACATTTGTCCTGCACGCCTGCACAGATACTTTGATGACAGTAGGCGGTGCGCTGCTTCCTTGCCCCAACGCATTTGAGGCTGAAAGACAAACAACGATGAAAGCGAGAATGCGGGTTAAGCGACCACTGCGGATGTGCTTATTCATAGAGATATACCTTTCCTATTTTCCGTAGCTAAAAGCTACCTATAATTGCAAATGTTGTCAAAGCGAGCGATCAACGTAAATGCGTTGGAATTTATTCGTTGCTACGAAGGACGCACACTCCTAGCGGATTCAACGTAATTCCAGCGCCCGCGCCACGGCACGACCGGGAATGAGCGAGCCCCAGCCTTGCCTTTCGACCGGCACGTTATCCAGCCGAATCGCCGTGTCTATCAGAATGCGTTTGACGCGTTGCGGGGTCAGGCGCGGATTGGCTTGCAACATCTGGGCGACAACTGACGCAACAATGGGCGAAGCGAAACTGGTGCCGTCAACGTGTTTGTAATAACCGCTGATGACGTTGTTGTCGTGCAATTTGATGGCGACGAGTTGGCGAATCAGGTAATACGGCAACTCGCGCGCGGCGTCCAAATCGGCATCCACGCCCGCGTGTTCATTGAGGATTGCGCGCAACTCGCTATCCGGCGCAGCGTGCAATTCATCGTACAGGTGCGCGGCCTCAGCGGTCGGCGTATCGGGCAGAATCGGCGCGGCCAGCAAGATGCTGGGCGCGATGATTTCCGGCTTTTGCAGGCCGTCAATAGTCGGGCCATACGAAGATTGATAGAGTTCGTTGTCGGCCAGCAACAAGGTGTTCTTGTCGTTGAAACCGCCCACGGTAATCACCGAGGGTGCCGAGGCGGGCGGCAGCACTTCATGTTGTGGTGAATGCCCGGCGTTCCCGGCGGCGCAACAGACCACCAGCCCGGCACGCACGCACGCCTCAGCCGTTTGCGATAAATCGTCGGTCAGATAGGACTCTTCGTAATCGCCCGCGCAGGAAGCGTTCACGACGCGAATGTTGTAGGCGTCCTTATTCCGCAGCACCCATTCCAACCCGCGCCGGATGTCGTCGTGTGTGATGCGATTGGCCGTGCCGACCTTGACCAGGACGACGTTGGCTTCGCTGGCAATGCCGCGATATAGCCCTTGCGAAAGATAGCCATTGCCCGCCGCCACCACCGAAGTCATCATCCCGTGCCAGCTTGAATCATCGGGCCGCTTCAACTCGTCCCAGCCCTCATTGGCATTGTTGGCGGGATTGACCTCTACCTGCTCACCTGTCTGCGCAACGTTGACGTAGCGTTTGATGCGATTCTGTCCCGCCGTCAAATCCGGATGAAAGAAAAAGCCGGAATCCAGAAAGGCGATGGTGACGCCGCGCCCGGTGAAGCGTTCATCGGCGCCCATGCGCAGCGGCGTCGGCAAGATGCGGTATTCGCCGCCGTTGAAAATCGCGGGATTGGCTTGCAGGCGTTTTTGCGCGCCGCGAAAGAGTTCCAGGCAATTCGGACAGACGCCGTGGCCCGGTTCCCAGCCGGGCACGTTGGCTTGCAACAGCGCCCGCAAGGCTTCGTCGGAAGCGGGCAACGCATAAACGAGCGCGTCTTTGGCGTGGCTACAAAGCGGGCAGTTCGGTGCAGTCATCGTGGGTAGTCGGTAGTCGGTAGTCGGTAGCCAGTAGCCGGCAGTTAGTTGCGACCTTCAAATTCGCCTACTGACTACTGACTACCGACTACCGACTACCGACTACTCCAAGGTAGGCATCTCGCGGGTGGATTTATCAGCCAGATCAAGGCCGAGCGCGCGTTGAATGCCTTGCCGCATGCTTTCAACGCCGGAGGCTTTGTTGACGAAGTGAGTTTTGCCATCAGGCGCCAGGCCGCCTAAATGCTGGGTTGTGCGGTCAGCCGTGGACATGATGACCGGGATGTCTTTGAGCCGGTCGTCACCGCGCATGTAACGGACGACTTCGTAACCGTCCAGGCGCGGCATCATCTTGTCGCAAATCACCAGGGCGAACTCGGCATCCTCTTGCAGGATGTCCAGCGCTTCGCGGCCATCACAGGCTTCGACGGTCTCAAACCCCGCCGTGCCCGCCACGGCGGAGATCATCAGGCGCGCGTCTTCTTCGTCATCTACAATCAGTACACGTTGCGGCATGGTTTCCTCTTCTGTTATGCCCGAGCACTGGGCTCAGGCAGGTTTTATCGTCCGGCAATCTAACACGCTTGCTCTTGTGGCGTCCAAAAGCCCGCCTGGGTTGTTGCCCGCTCAGATGAGTACGCTACCTGCCGCCGGTTGTAATGATTCCCGCCAGGGCGTCACTTCACGGCAGCAGGGGCAAGGCTGCGGGCAGCAACTTCTTCAAACGTTTCGGCACAACTCTGAACAAAATGCTGAATGGCGAATGGCGCGAACGTGTCTGTCTGGTAACCGGTGGCGCGGGCTTCATCGGTGCGCACCTGTGCGAGCATTTGCTGGACGGGGGCGCGCGCGTCGTCGTGTTGGATCGCCATCGGCCACGCCGGTCGTATTTCATCTTGCAGGGCCTCAACGACCGCGTGGATTTCATTTTCGGCGACGTGCGCGAAATGCAAGCCGTGCGTTGGGCGCTCGAAAACCACGCGGTGGATACGATCTTCCATTTGGCCGCTCAACCGCTGATTCCGCTCGGCAACGTGATCCCATTCGAGACCTTGAGCGTCAACGCGCTGGGGACCTATGCCGTGCTCGAAGCGGCGCGGCAAACCGCCGGTATTGAGGCTTTCGTTTATGCCTCGAGCGGCGCGTATTACGGCGACACGCTCGACGATGGAGCCTTGGTTGAAGAGCATCCGCCAGTCGCGTCAGCGAACATCTATGCGCCTGCGGTCGTCGCGGCGGATGCGGCGGTGCGCGCCTATGCCAAGACATTCAAGCTGCCCACCGTGGCTTGCCGCTTTTTGAATGTGTACGGCGCGGGCGATTTGAATTTCAGCCGCCTGGTGCCGCGCGCGGTGCGCAATCTGATGATGGACGCGCCGTATAACTTCGGCGAACGGGATGACGGGCGGACAAAACTTGAATTCAGCAACGTGCGCGATCTGGTGCGCGGCTTGGCGCGCGCGGCAGAGGCACTGCACGCGCGCCGCCCGATCAAAGGCGAAGCGATCAATCTGGGCAGCGGCTATCCGGTCTCAGTGCAAACACTCGCCCGGTTGATCAGCCGTTCTTACGATGGGCAGGAGCGCGAGCCTTGCTTTTGCGGCGAGCGAACCCAGCAACCGCACATCCGTTATCTGGACATACGCAAGGCCGAACGGCTCTTGGATTGGCAGCCGCAGGTCGAGTTGCAGGAAGGCTTGATCGAGACGCTTGCCTGGTATCGGCGCTTCTGGCCGCAACTTCGCTAAATGCCCGCCAATCCTTGCCATTCGCACATGAACGCAAGTACAATCCGCCCCTGGTTGAAACGTATCAAACACATCCGTAAGCAAGCCTAACGAGTAGGCCTGATGTTCGGCAAGCTGCAATTTTTATTGGCAGTCAAGCAGCGCAGGAGCTTCTCCGCATGATCGGAACCGTCGCGGGCAATTTCAAAATCCTGGAAGAAATCGGTGAAGGCGGCATGGGCAAGGTTTACCGTGGCGTTGACACGATGCTCGACCGCGAAGTGGCGATCAAAGTCCTGCGCCCCGAACTCGTCAGCCAAGCCCATCTGGTTGACCGCTTTCGTTCCGAAGCCATCACGCTGGCGAAATTGAACCATCCGAACATCGCCATGCTCTACGCCTTCTTCCAGCAGCAAGAGCATTTCTACATGGTGATGGAATACGTGCGCGGCGAGACGCTGGACAAGCGCATCCGGCGCACCGGCCTGCTGGCTTACGATCAGGCGTTGAAAGTTTTTCTGTATACGCTCGAAGCCATCGGCTACGCGCACACGATGAACATCGTCCACCGCGACATCAAGCCCAACAACGTGATGATCACCGAGGCCGAAGAGGTCAAGGTGATGGATTTCGGCATCGCGCGCGTGGTCGGCAGCGAACGCATGACGCGCGAAGGTTCGATGATCGGCACGCCCGAATACATGGCGCCCGAACAGATTCGTGGTCAGGACGTTGACCCGCGCACCGACATTTACGCGCTGGGCATCCTGCTTTACGAAATGCTGACCGGGCGGCTGCCGTTCATGAATCAGAACCAGTTTGAACTGATGCGCGCGCACATCGAATTCCCGCCGCCGCCGCCGCGCAAATACGCGCCGCACCTGCCCGAAAGCATGGAAGCGATCATTCTGCAGGCGCTGGCGAAGAAGAAAGAAGACCGCTTCGCCTCGGCGTATGAAATGCGCGACGCGATCTTGTCTTCGCCTGATTTGCCGACGGGCGCATTGATGGGCCGCTCGACGCGCGGCGGTTCCGCGCCGATTACGCCCGTGCAATACGGCCGCGTCAGCCAGGCCAATCAACCAGCGCCGACCGCTCCGCAAAATCGCCCGCCACAAGAGCGGCAAACGATGGATGTGCGGCAACACGAGGCGCAACAACGCG
>JAYUCP010000576.1:0-3375 GCA_043740245.1 Acidobacteriota bacterium
ACGCAGGTCTGCCCCTACGTTGCGTCCCTCATTTTCAGCTTGATGGAGTAGTAGGTTGTCCAACCTGCGGAGGTCTCCATCTGCAAACTGCTTGGGCGGACCTAAACGCTTCCCTGCCGAGTCGCCGCAGGTTGGACAACCTACGGTACAGTTCGATTTGGCCCGGCGGAATGGCGCTGGCAGCCGCTGCGCCGAAATACTTGAACGGCTCACCTTTCATACTCGCGCCTCGCCTCGATCAACAGCGGCAGATCAGCATCCACTTCTTTCCACGCCGCAAAGAAGTCTGAGTAAGCCCGACGGCTCTGTGCCATATCACCTGCAAGCGCCGCCGCTCGCGCCAAGCCCAAATGCGCCAGCGGATACAACGGCGAGAGCGGCGCTTGGCCGCGGTGCGCAAGAATGTTTTGAAATTCAGCCAACGCTTCGGCCCCTCTTCCGAGTTGCAAATACGCTTGCCCACGCAATGATTGCGGCCAGAACTCGGCCGCCGCTTCGTAGCTCGCAAGGGGTTGGAGCTGGTCTAGCGCCTGCGCGGCGTTCTCACTTTGCAGCGCCAGCGCCGCGCGAATCACGGGCAGCCAGATTGAGTGAATCACGGTGTCGTCGGGATAACGCCGGCTTAACTCATCAAGGAGCGGCGTGGCCTGCTGCGCCTCACCACATAAGGCCAGGGCGAGCGCCGCGCGGGGCAATGAAGCACGCCCGCTGGCAAGCTGCAAGGCTTGCGCGGCATCAGCTTTGGCCTGCGGGTAATCTTCCAGCACCGCGCCGCGCAAGGCCTGCTCCACCGCAAAGCGCGCGGCGATTTCTTTGGTGTCGCCCTGCGCCACCAGCTCAATCGCGCGGCGCGCGCATTCCCGCGCCTGGCGCCATTGTCCCGCGCAGGCCGCCGCGCCGGCTTGCCAGTCGAGCGCGACGAATTCGTCCGGCCTGCCCTGCGCCCAAGCAAGCTGCTGCCGCATGCCCGGCGGGTCGCCCTCCGCGCAAGCAATCTGGTAAAGGGCGCCGTGGATATTGGTCAGATCGAATTTCTGATCGAGCGCCTGCTGGAAAATCTCCTTGGCTTCCGCGAACCGATTCACGCGCAACAGCGAGCGCCCCAGATACCAGTAGGCGGGCGCAAAATGGGGGTTGAGGCTGACGGCCTCGCGGCCTTCGGCGACGGCCTGCTCGTGTTGCCCCAACAAGTCGTAAGCGACCAACAGATCAATCGGCGCCGTCGAGGTGCGCGGGTAAATGCGCTTGAACGGGAGCGCCGCCTCGAGCGCCTTGTGCATGTCGCCGGTGAACATGAGGTGGTAGCGAAAGGTGACCTGGAGTTGTTCGTAATCGCTCACGCGATCTTTTAGCGCGTAGGCTTTTTCCGCATACTCCGCCGCCAGCCCGGGCCGGCCGCCGATGTTGTGGTGGATCGAAAGCTGGCTCCAGGCGTAGGAGAAGTCAGGGTCAAGTTCCACGGCGCGCCGGTAAAGCTGGATCGCGTCCACAAACCTGCCGTTGAGGCTCTGCTCCCAGCCCAAGGCGTGGGCCTGAAAAGCCGCCAGCTTCTCCGTCGTCGTCTCTTCCAATTCCTTATCGAACTGCTGGATCGAACTCAAGGACTCGCCTAGCTTCGCGCGCAGCCGGGAGGCCGCCTGCGAGAGCGCCCGCAAGACCTGCTCCTTGCTCTTGGCCTCGACCTGCTCGGTCTCGAGTTGGAAGCCGGTCTGCCCCTGGATGGCTTCGAGCGTGATGACGTAATGGCTGCCGAGCGGGGCGATGGAACCGGCGATCAGCGCCTTCAGGTTATGCCGCAGGCAAATCTCCTGCGCGAGCCGGGCCGTGACGCGCTCATCGGGCGAGCGCTTCATCAGCCGCAGCGTTTGGCGCACGCGCTCGGCGGGAAACAAACTCAAGAACGGCGACTGTTGCAACTGAATCGCCAAGCCTTGCTTGAGCGTCCCATCGAAGACCGGGTCGCCCGTCTTGTTTTCGAAATCGGCCAGCAAGATCAAGTCTTTTTCATTAAGCACGGGCAGCACGGGCGGGCGGCTCGGTGCGAACCAGGCGGCAATGGTGCGGCGCGCGGACGTAAAAAGCTCGAAAGGTTTACGCCCCACGTGCGCAGTCGCAACGTTCGTAGTCCCGCCTTCAGGCGGAGGGCTTGGTTGGCGCGACGCTTTGCCTGAAGGCGGGACTACGAACGCGGTCTCGCCCAGTTTCGCTTGCAGTTCAAGTTGCTGTTTCAGTTCTTTCAAGTCGCTGAGCATTGCGCCCGCCGTTTGATAACGGTCGGCGCGCTCCTTGCGCAGCGCCCGGCTGACGATGCGCTCCAATTCGCCCGGCGCGGCGGGCGCGTGTTGGGTGAGCGGTGGGGCTTCGTCGCGCAAGATGGCGGCGATAGTCTCATTCGTCGTGGCGCTCACGAAGGGCGGGTGGCCCACGATCAGTTCGTAAAGTACGACGCCCAGACTGAAAATATCCGTGCGCGTGTCCACTCGCTCGCCGCGCGCCTGTTCCGGCGACATGTAGCGCGGCGTCCCCAGCACCACGCCACTTTCGGTGTTGCCGCCGGCCACTGTCGAGACGTGCGCATCAGCCGCCTGCGGCTCGGTCAGCTTGGCGAGGCCGAAGTCGAGCACCTTGACGATCCCGTCGCGCCGCACCATCACGTTTTCGGGTTTGATGTCGCGGTGCGTGATCCCGGCCGCGTGCGCGGCGGCCAGCGCGGCGGCAATTTGCAGCGCCACGTCGAGCGCCTCCGCTTGCGCGAGCCGTTGCTGTGGCGCGTGCGCCAGCCGCTGGCGCAGCGTCTCGCCCGCGACGTACTCCGTGACGATGTAGTGGATGTTTTCGACTTCGCCGATTTCGTGAAGCGTAATGATGTTCGGATGATTGAGCACCGACACCGCATGCGCTTCGCGCGTGAAGCGCCGCACCCGTTCGGCATCGGCGGTGAAGCGGGCGGGCAAGACTTTGAGCGCCACCTGGCGCCCGAGCCGCGTGTCCTGCGCCAGCCAGACTTCGCCCATCCCGCCAGTGCCGAGCCGCGCGCGGATTTCGTAATGCGCGAGTTGGCGCAAAGACAAGCCCGGCGCCGGTTCCGCCGCGATGGCTTGGGCCACGAGTTCACGCGCGGGCACGGCCAGAAAATCAGGCGCGTGGGCGTGCGCCGACAACAGCGCTGTGGCCTCGCGCTGTAACTCTTCATCAGCCGCGCAAGCCGTGGCGAGCCACGCGGCGCGCTCGGCCTCAGGGCGTTCGAGCGCCGCGTGATAAAGCTCCTTGATTTGTTCCCAACGCGCAGCGTCCATGCGGTGAAGATTCAAATTTCGTAACTGCTCAGCCCCGTGTCAGTAGCCCGACCGTGAGGGAGGGCGGGCTTCAAATAAA
>JAYUCP010000577.1:0-8174 GCA_043740245.1 Acidobacteriota bacterium
GGCGCTGACGTAGAGGTCGTGACCGAGCGCAGCGGCTTGGTTGATCTCGAAAATTTCAAGTTCGATTACGACGCTTATCTGTTCAAGTCGCATTCGCCGCTGGCCGAATCGCTGGCGGCGGCGGCGCATTATGCGGGGGCCAAGCTGCTCAACGAATACCCGGCGACGATGAAAGTGCGCGACAAGGTGCTGACCTGCACGTTGCTGTTGCAGGGTGGCATCCCGACGCCGCGCACCTTTGTGACCGATTCGATGGAGACCTTGCGCGCGGTCGTGCAAAAGATGCCCATCGTGGTCAAACCCTATCGCGGGCGGCGCGGGATGGGCATCGAAGTGTGCATGGATGAGGCCGCATTCGATGCCTTGGTGGCGCGGCGCGCGGCGGAGGGCGATGCGCCCGATGACGATGGCGGCGAAGACGGCACGGCGCTGGGCGACCGGCTGATCTACGCGCAGGAGTACGAGGAGCACGAGCCCTATGATTACAAGGCCTACGCCATCGGCGATTACGTGCACGCGATCAAGCGCATCTTTCCGGCCAAGACGAAAGAAGAGAAGCTGGGCACGCCGGTCGGCGCTGATCCTGAGTTGGAAGAGTTGGTGCGGCGCTGCGGGAAGCTGTTCGGCTTGGAATTGTATGGCGTGGATTTGGTCAAGACGCCGAAAGGCTATTCGGTGATCGAGGTCAATTGCTTCCCCGGTTACAAGGGCGTGCCGCAAGGCGGCGAACGCATCGCTGAGTTTGTGATGCAGCGCTTGTGATACATTGCTAGCGCCTGCGGTGCTGTACCGTTGGGCTGTCTTTATGGATAATCGTTTCGGTTTTCGCATCCCATCAACCTCGTAGATAAAAGGAGTCACTTATGAAGCCCTTACCCCGCAAGGTTCTATCGTTCGTGCTCGCCACCCTGGCCGCTGGCGCGTTGTTCAATCTCATCGCTACACCAACCTTCGCGCAAAAGAAGAAAAAGAAAGCCGCCGCCGCCGCTGCCGCAGGCGCAACGGATGCTGAACCGGCGGAAACCGGCAAAGCACAGGGCGCGCCAGCCGCCAAAGCCGAAGGCCCGGCGGCTGAAAAAGACCCGGCGCGCGAAAGCTGGCGTATCAATGCCGAACCCTACGCCATTCTGGGCAGCGGGCGTCCCGGCAAGGCCGTCGCCGATTTCGACAAACCGGATGGCGTAGCCTTCGGGCCGCAGGGCTGGCTCTTCGCCACCGACGCCAAGAACCGGCGCGTGCAGATTTGGGATGTCAAAACCAAGACGCACCTGGGCGAATTCGGCCACGGCACGATGGGCGGCGAGATTGTGGACATCGCTGTCGCGCCCAATGGCATGGTGCTCGTCACCGATCAGATTTTGAATCTGGCCTACGCCTACGTGCCGCCCAAGCCCACCGACAAAGACGACAAGGGCCGCCCGCTCGGCCCCTATGATTACGTGTTCAAAGGCACGCGCTTCGGCGAACGCCATTTCGACAAACTGGGCGGCATTGCGATTGACTCGAAGAATCGCATCTACGCTGTGGACGCGCACCTGAATCAAGTCTTCCGCTACACGCCCGAAGGCGCGGATGATGCGTCGTGGCAATTCGCCAAACAGCGCGGTGACGGCGACACCTATCTGCACGGCTGCGAAGGCATCGCTATTGATGAAGCGGCGGGCAACATCTACATCGCCAGCGAAAAAGATTCGATCATTCAGGTCTTCGATTGGGAGACGGGCGCCTACAAAGGCAAGCTGGTCGGCGCGCGCAACGATGGGGCAGGGAAGCCGGCGGGCAAATCCGTTTTCTCCGGCTCGGTCGAAGGGCTGGCGCTTGCCAACAAGCAACTCTTCGCCGTGGATGAGAGCGTCGGCCACATTCAGATTTTCGATTTGAATAACCCCGGCGTCTTCAACCGCGACCTACCCGGTTTCGCGCCCACGCAACGCACGCGCAATGGCGGCTACAAAGGCTTCGTCGGCCATTCGCCGCAGGTGGATTTTGAGGATAAGACCAACAAGGCGCTGCAAAACAAAGTCAAACTCGGCGAGATCATTCCGGGAATGGCCAATCCGCCGGGCTATTTCTGTTCGCCCGATTCGATTGCCACTTACACTGACAAGGCGAGCGGCGAGACTTACATTGCCATCGCCGATCAATGCAATTACCGCTTGGCCGTGTATCGCTGGTCGGACATCGCGCGCGCGTTGAGCGGGGTGCCGTCCACTGCGACATCTGGCACGATGACGCCAGCCGCCGCGCCCGCCACTGACGCCGAACCGGCTGCTGAGAAGGGCGGCAAGAAGAAGAAGAAGGGCAAAAAGAAAGGCCAGTAAATCAAAAATCAAACGGCAAAAATCAAAAGGCAAAAGGTCGGTACAGTCTTTTTATTCTGAAAAGCAGTTCCACACTTTTGCCTTTTGATTTTTGATTTTTGCCTTTTGATTTATCACTGAACCACCCCATGCCAAAAATCATCGCCAAGCTTTACATCACGCTGCCCGACGGCACTAAGCAGGAAGCCGTGTTGCCCGGCTACCCTGTCATCATCGGCAAAGCGCCCGGCAGCGACATCCTCATCAACGACAATGGCATCAGCCGCCAGCACGCCAACATACGTTTGCAAAACGGCCAATACGCGATCAGCGATTTGGGCAGTCTGAACGGCGTTTATGTCAACAGCCGCAAAGTCCCCGCCGAAACAGCCTGTCCGCTCAATCACGGCGACAAAGTCCAACTGGGCCGCGTCAAGCTCGTGTTTCAGCTCGAGGAAGTCCCGACCGGCGCGGTCAAGAGCGATGTTTATTCAACGCACATCGGTGATGAAAAATCCTATTCAACCAACATCGAACAGCCGTCACAGCCGCCAGCGATACCGCAACCGCCCGCACTGAATTACCGTGTCGAGCCGAGCGGTGAATTGAAGCCGCGGCAAAACCAGCCGGCGCCCGAAGCGCTCAAACTCACGCTCGACGGCCGTTACGAATTGGAAGCGAAGATCGGGCAAGACAACAGTGGCGCGCTCTATCGCGCGCGCCGCCTGATGCTGGGCGACCAAGTGGCCGTGCGCATTTTGAAACCGGTGCTGGTCAACGATCCCGTCGCGATTGAACGCTTCCGCCGCCAGGCCCAGGTCGCCGCGCGCGTGCGCCACCCCAACTCGGTGCAGTTTTACGACTTCGGCTATACGACGGACGGCGTGGTTTACATCGTGGAGGAATTGCTGACAGGCCGCACGCTGCGCGACGTGATTTTGAAAGAGCGCGGGATGAGCCTGGCGCGCGTGGTCAGCCTCGTCAATCAAATCGCCGGGGCCGTGCACACCGCGCACCTGAACGGCATTGTCGTGCGCGACCTCAAACCCGAAACGATCTTTGTCGAGACCGGCCCCGATGGCAAAGAACTGGTCAAAGTCGGCGGCTACAACCTGGCCAAAGTGGATGCGGGTATCAGCGGCGGTGCGAAACTGACCGGCCCGCTTGGTGTTTTCGGCACGCCGCAATATATGTCGCCCGAACAGTGGTTGAACAAACCGCTCGATTCGCGCGCCGATGTTTATGCGCTGGGCGTGATTATTTTTGAACTGCTGACCGGCGCGCCGCCCTTTGATTCAGCCAATCCGAACGAACTGGCGCAACTGCATCTGACCGCGCCAGTGCCTGACTTGAGCGAATTTGGCCGCGCCGAAATTGACGAAGGCGTCGCCACAGTCGTCGCGCGCGCGCTCGCCAAAAATCCCAACGAGCGTCAGCCGTCCGTGCTCGATCTGGCCAGCGAACTCGAAGCCGTCTCCGGCAATCGCGCGGGCGTGCTGGGCCGCGCCTTCAATCGCATGACCGGCGTGTTGCCCATCGCGCCCGTCGTCGTGCAAAGCGCAGCCGCGCAGGTTCCGGCGGGCGAAGCCGCGTTGCCCTCAGTCGTCGCCAAAGCTGAAGAGAAAGGCGGCGGGGCGTTCAACCCGATTGTCATCGCGCTGATGATCGAAGCCTGTCTCTCGCGTATTTCCAGCGGGCTGATCAAAACCGCCGTCCCGCTCTATGCGCTGTTGGTCTTCAACCTGAAAATCTCGTCGGTGATGGCGCTGGTGCTGATCCAGAATATCGTGCCGCTGCTGCTGCGTCCGGTCTTCGGCACGCTGGCCGATAAATACGGCAAGAAGCCAGTCTTTATGACCTCGCTGACGATCCGCACGATTGTCGGCTTGCTCTATTCTTTCGCCAACTTGCCGCTGCTGTTTGTCGTCAGCGTCGTGCGCGGCATCGCCGATTCGGCCAAAGGCCCGTCGGCCTCCGCGATGATCGCCGACGCCACCGACGAGAAAAATATCGCGCAGGCCTATTCCTGGTACACGACGGCGAAATCCACTTCGGGCGGCATCGGCGAGGCGCTGGCGGCTTTCGTGCTGACGCTGCTGATCGGCTGGTACGTCGGCACGCAAACGGTCACGGCGAATTTTGCCGTGCTCGACAAGAAAAACCGCTCCGGCAAACAAGTCGAACAGGTCATCAAGTCGCAAACCGAAGTCGTCAACGGCGCACTGCCCGGCAACGAAGCCGATCCCAAGCCGCACAAGGTTTTGCGCGTTGAGCAGCGCACCGTCCCGCTCAGCGAAATCCCCATAGAGGACTTGCCGAAAGTCGTCGAGAACACGCCGCTGCGCCAGGCCCTGACGGTGATTTTCTGGCTGGCGACTTTCTTCTCGCTCTGCTCGCTGGTGCTGGTCGCCGTCTTCATCAAAGAGAAGAAGAAGGAAAAGAAAGAGAAGAAGAAAGACAAGTCGCAAGCGCCGACGGGCCTATTGCACGCGCCGCAACAGCAACCCAACGTCTATTCATTCGCGCTGCTGGGCGCGGCGTTGACCGCGCCGGCTTACATGGTCACGGGCGAATTTTTCACGGTGCTGGCGGTCAAGCTGGAAGTCACCACGGGCGCGCTCGGCTGGATCAAAGTCGTTTCCGAAACGCTGGTGCCGCTGCTCTTCGGCCCTTTCTTCGGCTGGCTGGCGGATCGTATCGGCGCGGGCAAAGTGATCGCGCTGCGTTCCATCGCCAACCTGGCGACCTCGGCGCTGTTCTGGATCGTGCCCTGGTTTGCGGGCACGGCGCTGCTGGGCGTGATGATGGGCCTCGCGCGCGCGATTGACGAAGTCGGCAAGGCAGCCTTCAAACCGACCTGGGGCGCGATTGCGGCCAAGGTGTCCAGCTACAATCTCTCGAATCGCAGCAAGACGATGGGCATTTTGGAAGGTGGCGTGGATGCTTCGGATTTAGTTTTCCCGGTGCTGGCGGCTGTGATTTTTCAATACCTGTCGCTAGGGCCGTTGATGCTGATACGGGCGGCGCTGGCGCTGGTGTCGGAGCTTTACGGGCATTTGTTGATGAAGAAGTACCGGATTTGAAAATTACAAATGCACGGAGAAACCGTGTGCGCTTGGCAGAGCTGGTTGCGCTTTGGAGAACGATGTGAAATACAACGGCGTATAACTGCATAAACTCATGTCAGGTGCGTATCTCCGCTGAGCTGAGACCCGGTTTGACGGCACCCGCGGTTGACCGGGACAAGTGGTTGAAGTGGCCAGGAAGTAAAGCAAAGCGTCTTTCACGGCGGCGTGGCTGGGCCATGCTGCCAAGACAGTTAACCGATAGCACAAGGAGAAAAAATCATGGCTGATCGAAAAATATTTCAAGACAGTGTAACTCCGCTGCCGGAACAAAAGGGGTTGACGCGCGATGGCCTGATGGTCAACGCCATGCGGCCCGAAAATCGCGCGGAGAAAATGACCCTGCTCTTTTCGCTCTCCGTTGCGCCGCAAACGCAGGCGCAGTTGGAAGAGCGCGTGGCGCGGGGCGAAGTGGTGCCGCTCGCCGAACTGCAACAGGCTTATGCGCCCAACCCGACTGACCGGGCGGCGCTGGAGGCCTGGTTGAAGAAACAAGGCTTCGAGATTACGCAGGTGTCGGACGATGGTGGCAGCATCTATGCGCGCGCCAGCGTGAAGCAGATCGAGAAGAGCCTGGCCGTGAGCATGACGCGCGTGACCAAAGAGGGCATTACTTATAATGCCGCGCAAAACCCGCCGAGCCTGCCCGCCAATGTCGGCAAGGGCGTACATGCGATCATCGGGTTACAGCCCTTTCGCCAAGCGCAGAAACATAACCGCAAGTGCCTGCCGACCGGCGGCAACCGCGCGGATTTGAACGGCGCGGGCGCCGCCAAACGCGCGCCCGCGAAAAAAGGCGCTGCCAAGAAGAAGGCTGCCAAGCAGGCCTCCGCCGCCGCGTCTGCACCCGCGCCGAACATCGCCAATGCGCCGCCTTACCTGGTGGCCGAATTGCTCAAAGCCTATAACGCGGACGGCCTGGCTGTGACTGGTAAAGGCCAGACCATCGCCATCCTGATTGACACCTTCCCGAAGAATGCGGACTTGAAAGCGTTTTGGCAGCGCAACGGTCTGCCGACCAGCACCAACCGCATTACGAAGATCAATGTGAAGGGCGGCACGCTGCCGGTGCCGGAAGGCGAAGAGACGCTGGATGCCGAATGGTCAAGCGGCATTGCGTCCGGCGCGAAGATCAGAATTTATGCCTCCGGTTCGCTGCGGTTCGTAGACCTTGACCGCGCGCTTGATCACATCATTGCCGACTTGCCTAGCCAGCCGGGCATGCGGCAATTGTCCATTAGCCTGGGGTTGGGCGAGAAATTCATGGCGCCAGCCGAAGTTAACGTGCAACACCAGAAGTTTCTGCGCCTGGCTGCCGCCGGGGTAAATGTTTTCGTTTCCAGCGGCGACGCGGGATCGAACCCTGACGACACCGGCCACGGTTCTAACGGCCCCCTGCAAGCCGAGTACGAGTCTTCGGATTCGAGCGTCATCGGCGTGGGCGGCACGACGCTGTCGCTGGCGGCCGGCGGCACGGTGGCGTCAGAAACCGCCTGGACGGGCAGCGGCGGCGGCCAGAGCATCTTTTTCCCGCGTCCGCCCTGGCAAACCGGAGCCGGTGTGCCGGCGGGTACGGTGCGGCTGGTACCCGATGTGAGCGCGGCTGCCGATCCCAACAAAGGCGCGTTCGTGGTGATTAATGGCAGTGCCGGCCAGATTGGCGGGACGAGTTGGAGCGCCCCGGTCTGGGCCGGCTTTTGCGCGTTACTCAATGAAGCGCGCGCGCAAGCGCATAAACCGCTGCTGCCATTTCTTAACCCACTTATTTATCCGCTGCTGGGCAGCGCCAGCTTCCGCGACATCAAGGCAGGCAGCAACGGAGCCTTCAACGCCGGCCCCGGCTATGACATGGTGACCGGCATCGGTGTGCCCAACATCAAGGAACTGATTCGTGTGCTAACACAGTAGCCGCCTGGTTTCGGCGGAATCAATTGGCGTCTGAATCAGCACAAACAAGCAGGGGACGGACTTCGTAGTCCGTCCCCTTTATTTAATGGGTGTGCTGCCTGGCCGCAGTTGCTTGGGCCTGAGCTGTGTCAATCAATGATGCCCGCCAGCTTCAGCACAAAGCCCGGCAAGAGCGGCTCGCCCGCAACCTCGCTGGGGTTGTCGAGGATTTCGACGGGCGCGCCGGGGCGGTAAACGTGGACTTTCTTTTCGAGCGGATCAAGCAGCCAGCCGAGTTGCGCGCCGTTTTCGATGTATTCCTCCAGCTTCGCTTGCAGCGGTTTCAGCCGGTCTGTCTGCGAACGCAACTCCACGACGAAATCGGGGCAAATGCGCGTAAAGGAGTTTTTTTGCGCTTCGGTCAACGCTTCCCAGCGCGCGAGACTGATCCAGGCTACGTCCGGCGAACGCTTGGCGCCATTCGGCAAGGTGAACGTGGTCGAGGGCGAAAAACCCAGCCCTGTCCGGGTGGCTCTGACCCAGGCGCCGAATTGCGCGCCCAACTCAAACTCGCGGTTCCCGCCGGTGGGGAACATCGGCATCATAATAATCATCTCGCCCTCCTTCGTCATTTCGACCCGCAAATCCGGATTGGCCGCACAGAATTGCGCGAATTGTTCGTCACTGAAACCGCCGTTAGCGTCTTCCAGCCGCAAGACCCAACCCGGCTCAGCCTGGGCGAGTGAGATCGTGGTGACATCAGCCACTGGCTTGTTACCTCGTTTGCTGGTTGCTGCTTTTGCGCTCATCGTATGCCTCACTTTCAGTTAATCGAGTATGCCCGCCAGCTTCAGCACAAAGC
>JAYUCP010000578.1:0-8169 GCA_043740245.1 Acidobacteriota bacterium
CATCTCGTCGCCGCCCGCGCCAAAGAATTCCCACTGCACCTCGGGCCGTTCCGCGCGCAAGGCCGCCGCCAGCTTCGCGCCGTGTTTGTCGCCCGAAGCTTCGCCGGCGACCAGCATGATGCGG
The DNA here is from genome assembly GCA_043740245.1 of Acidobacteriota bacterium. Classification (GTDB taxonomy): domain Bacteria; phylum Acidobacteriota; class Blastocatellia; order RBC074; family RBC074; genus JACPYM01. The sequence continues at coordinate 125 of JAYUCP010000578.1, forward strand.
AATGCGGAATGCGGAATGCGGAATGCGGATTGTGGATTCATCAGTTTTACAGTACTTCTAAAAATGTCAGCATTGCGCCAGTAAATGCGCAGCCCAATTCCGCATTCCGCATTCAATAGATTTCCGGCGCGCCAACTGGCCGTGTGCGCCAGCGGCGGTGAATCCACAACCATTGCGCGGGCTGGCGGCGAATCACGGCTTCAAGCCGCTCGGTGTAGCGGGCCGTATTCGTTTGCACATCCTCTTTCGGGTTGCCGGTGTTGATCGTTTCGACGGGCGGCTCGAAATGCAGCCGGTGAATTTGCGCGGCTTCGTCCCAGAGCAGATAACCGGGCAAGACAACCGCGCCCGTGCGCAGGGCCAGCGCCGCTACGCCCGCCGTCGTGCAGGCAGTGGTGCCGAAGAAGTCGCAAAAGACGCCCTCTTCGCGCGAAGCATTCAAGTCGGCCAGGATGCCGACCACGCCGCCGCTTTTGAGCGTCTTCAAAACCTCGCGCACCGAGCCGCGTTTATCAATGCCGCGATTGCCGAAGCGCGCGCGGCGGCGTTCGGCCAACTCTTCGACCAGCGGATTGTCCACGTTGCGTTTCAGGAACGACATCGGGTAGCCGTAGACCGAATGCGCGTAAACCGACAGCTCCCACGCGCCGATGTGCCCGGTCAGCAGAATCACGCCGCGCCCTTGCGCCACCGCGTCCAGATAGTTTTGCAGCCCTTCGTAAACGACGACCTGTTCGATGTTGGCGCGCGTGAGTTTGGGGAACTGGCTGACTTCGCCGAGCAGGCGGCCCAGGTTGCGGAAGACGCCGCGTTGAATTTGCACGCGGGCTGTTGCATCAAGTTGCGGCAGCGCCAGCCGCAGATTCGTTTCGGCGTGGCGGCGCAAATGCGGCAAGACGTGCTGGGCCAGCGCGCCGGCGGCTTGGCCGAACCTGAACGCCAGTGTGCGCGGCAATGCGCCCAAGGCATGCAAGATCAGCCAGGCGACGGCGAATTCGGTGTAGCTGCGCAGCCTGCCGCGTTGGGCAATGAGTTGCGCCAGGGTTTGTGGGCGCGGGTGTGTTTGGTTGTGTGCTTGAACCGCTTGATACAAAACGGCGCGAAGCTAGCACGCGCTGTGAAAGGCTGTCAATTTGCCGGTAAATGCGGGGTGCCCGTCACATTTTTGCGTGAAGACGCTTCAGTCACAACGGTTGGCCCGGCATGGAGTAGAGCAAACTGTCCAGTTTGCGTGGCTTCAGCAGTCGAGCCAGGGGAGAGCAGGCGCACCATGGTTGGAGTTCCTGAAGCCGCGCAAACTGGACAGTTTGCTCTACTCTTGCCGCGCCCTCCGGTTCCCTCGGCGCAAAACTTTGACGGACATCGGTAAATGCGCTCGTTACGGTTTCAAACATAAGCCGCCGTCGCTTGGCGATAGACCGGCCAGAGCGTCGCGCGGCTGCCGATGGTGACTTGCATGTCGCGCAAGAGGCCGTCCTGCAAACCGTAAATCCAACCGTGTACATATAGCTCCTGCCCGCTGGCCCAGGCATCTTGCACAATCGTGGTCTGGCATACGTTGACGGTCTGTTCGATGACGTTCAATTCGCAAAGCAGGGCGAGCCGTTGTTCATCATCCACAATCTTTTTCAGCGCGGCGTCATACTTTTCGGCGACGTCCTGAAGGTGGCGCAACCAGTTGTCAATCAGGCCGTGCCGCTGTTCGTGCAACGCGGCCTTGACGCCGCCGCAGCCGTAATGGCCGCACACGATGACGTGTTTGACCCGCAAGACTTCGATGGCGAACTGCAAGACCGAGAGGCAATTGAAATCGGTGTGATTCACCAGATTGGCGACGTTGCGATGCACAAACATTTCGCCGGGATCGAGCCCGACCAGTTGCGTCGCGGGCACGCGGCTATCCGAACAGCCGATCCAGAGATAGGGCGGCGCTTGTTGTTGCGCCAGCTTTTCAAAAAAATCCGGCGTTTGCCTGGTGATCTCGCCAGCCCAGTCGCGATTGTTTTGCAGTAAGTCTTGCAGGTCTTTCATCGGTTCTCTCAAGGCAGTTTTAGCGTCTCGACCGACGCAGTGTTCTTTTCAATGACGACCAGATGATGTCCGCCGCCGTATGTGTCAGCGCGCCGAAACACAGGCCGGCAAAGCCCGCCAGCATGTAGCGCCGGTCAGCGCCGCGCCAATAGGTGAACACGTCATTGCGCAACAGCACGTATTGCTGCTCCCAGGTTGTTTGCACGCCGTGCAGATAGCTTTGCTGTATGTAAAGCACGACGCTGCCGGCGAAGGTAAACACGCCCAGGAAATAGACGATGCGAACGAGCGTGCCCAGAATCGGCCCGTGCGAAAACTTCGAGCGATGCTGGAGCGCGGCTTGATAGGGTTTCCACAGAAAGCGCAACGGCCCCCAGCGTTGATATGGGCGGCTGTGCAAATCCAGATCGGGTCCGAACATCAGCCCAGCGAAAAGCATCGCGGCGGTGGCGACGAGCGCCAATACAGGCGCTTGCCAATACCATTGGGCGGTGACGAAAGTGACGGGAGCAAAAAGGTAAGTGATACGATCGTGCGTGTCGGCGTTTGGCATAGGGTTCGAGCGTTGCAAAACAGTTGCTTGACGGCCCGTACGCCGCGCACAAACAGCGCGGCGGCGGGCGTGAATTGCGATCTATTTTGCTTCCCTCACGCAGTCAAATAACACGCGGCTCGCGCGGGTGTCAAAAGACCAAAGGCGCACAGGGGAGTTGGAACCCTGTGCGCCTTTGGTTTGCCTGACTGTCTTCAGTCTGGTTGTTTAGTGCTTCTTCGGCATGGCTTTTTCCGCCGCGCCTTTGGCCGCATCGTGAGCGCCCGCCGCCGCGCCTTTGGCCGCGCCAGCGGCTTTGCCCATCATCCCGCTGGCCGCGCCCACTGCGCCTTTCGCGGTATCGGCCATTGCGCTCGCCTTCTTCGCCGTTTCAGTCAGCGAAGTCACGGTCGCTATCAAGCCGCCCAGCGTCTTTTCGGTGCCCGGCGCTTTGATGTCCTTGATGCCGGCGAGACCGGCGACGACTTTGTCAATGCCCGCTTTGACCGGGGCCGGAGCGCCCGCCGCCGCGTCGGTCAAATGCGTTTTGGCAGTGGCGAGCATGTCCTGCGCGCCTTGATAATTCTTTTCTTTCAGTTCGCTCACCGCTTTGGTGAGGCTGTCTTTGGCGCTGGTCAGGTGATCAGCGGTCGTCAATTTGGGCGCTTCGGTCGGCGCGGGCGTCGGTGCGGAGGCGACCGGCGTGGCGACCGGCGCTGGTTTCGGGGCTTCGGGTTGTGAACAGCCCGAAAGCGCGAGCGCAGTGCCGATCAGACCCGTGGAAAAAACGGTTACGAATGCTTGTTTCATTTGAATCTCCTCTGCAGTAATTGAGTTGCGGTTACCAGATTGAGCAGCGCAACACAGCGTTGCGTTGCCAGGTTGATGAACCGTCGAGTCAGCGGCGCGTTTTATTTCGGGACGATCAATGCTTTGCCAGGCCGCTTGAATGTTTTGTGTCTGAATAGAAGACTGGCCTCCGCTGCGCCGCAGGAGGAGCAACGGAGGCCAAAGTTTACTTGCCTAATTGTTTAGGGCTTCTTTTCAGCGGGCTTGGTTGCGCCGGTTTTGACTGCGGCCTTTTTGACTTTCTTGCGGGCCCGTTTCTTTTTCGCGGGCGCAGCCTTCTTCATTTCGCCAGCCGGAGCAGCCTTCTTGTCGCCAGCCGGTGGATTCTGACCGAACGCGAACACGCTCATCAGAGCGGCCAATGCGAGCGTAACGATGGTCTTCTTCATTGCTATGATTCTCCTCAAACAAAGTGATTGAAGTTTTGGGTTTGGCAGGTTTGCTCTGTGTGGCGGCACTCGCCGCTGAGCTTGCCGAACGCTCGTAGTGCAACCGGTATGCCAACTTTGCAGCCTGAACTGAAAGGCCGAATTTCGGGCGTATGTTCAATGATATGTCTATGGCAAAGAGGTTCTGTTAAGCGGTTTGTGGCGGATTGGCCGGGGCGCTTTTGCCGGTTGGGAGGCAAAACCGCCACGTTGCGGTCTCACTCTTCGTCTTCGGCGGCGTTCTTTGCCGCATTACCTGTGCCGCTGGGATTGGCTGAGCGCGGTGGACGGCGGAAAAGGCTGTCCATCTGTTCCAGGTCTTTATTGCACTCCGCGATGAGCGCGGCCAGGGCTGGCGCAACGGTTGGTTGATTGCTGGCGGCGAGGCGTTCGACCAGCGTGTCGAAATGCGCGGCAAGTTCACGGCCATTGCGGCGCGCGGCGATGACTGGGCGCAACTCCTGCCAGGTTTCGCGCAAGGCTTTGAGGCGCTCGTGCAAGAGTGGTTCGTTATTCAATTGGCTCCACAACTCGACCTCGCGCACCAGGAAGTTGAGGCGCACGATTTCCAGCGGCAAGCCGTGCGAGCCCAAACGGGCGCGCAACTCGCTGACAATGGCGTAAAGCTGATTGAGCGCGAACCGCGCATTACCGGCTTGTTGCTCATTCAGTGCCCGCGCCAATTCAATGCGGTAAAGCGCAAGGAAGTCCGGCAACAACGGCGAGAGTTCGGCCTGATTAAGTTGCGGGGCAGGCAATTGCCGCGTCTTATTTGTAAATTCGTCAAAGCGGTTTTGGGCATTCACCCAATCGCCCGCCAAGACAGCGTCGCGTAACTGGTCGAGCAACGCCACGGCTTGGCCCAGGTCGTTGTACATTTCTTTTTCCGCTTTAGGTGTGGCAGAGGCAGCAGCGGGCGCGACGGCGTGTGCCGGCGTTGGGGCCGTGGGCGGCGCTAACGTGCGATTGGGTTTTTTACTGACATAGCTCGAGACGAGCGCGAAGCTGACCAGCGTCAGCCCGGCTAAAACAACCGCCGTGATGGAAGATTTATGGGTCACGTTTGCATCCATTGCGTCACCGCGCCTGGCGCCGCAACTGAAAATTCAGCAAACCGCATACCAGCCGACTATTGCCCGCATCGTTAAACGCGCATAACATCCGCGTTATGGCTACCGCACTGATCTATTCCGATGACTATTTGCGCCACGACACTGGCCACCATCCCGAACGGCAGGAACGTTACAGCGCCGTGCTTGGCGGATTGCAAGCCGACAGTGATTTGTGGTCGGGCTTGCTGAAACTCGCGCCGCGCGCGGCGACGCTGGACGAATTGCGCCGCTGCCATACCGAACAGACGATTGAACGCGTCGAGCGGGTCTGCGCCTCCGGCTACGCCGCGCTGGATGCCGATACGCAGGTTTCGCCCGCATCCGAACGCATCGCGCGGCTGGCGGCGGGCGGCGCGTGCCGGGCGGTTGATGCCGTGCTAACGGGCGCGGCCGCCAATGCCTTTGTCGCGTGCCGTCCGCCAGGGCATCACGCGACGCTGGGCCGTTCGATGGGCTTTTGCCTCTACAACAACGTCGCCATCGCGGCGCGCTATGCGCAGGACAAATACCCCGATCAAATCAAACGCGTGTTGATCGCCGATTTCGACGTGCACCACGGCAACGGCACGCAGGATATTTTTTACGATGATCCGTCGGTTTATTTTTTCAGCCTGCATCAATATCCCTGGTATCCCGGCACCGGCGCAGCCATTGAACGCGGCGCGGGCGAAGGCACGGGCTGCAACCTCAATGTGCCGGTGCACGCGGCCACCCCTGTGGATGAATACGTGCGCATGTTTGAAGATGGACTGGAACAAGTGATGAAAGATTTCGCGCCTGATCTGGTCATCATTTCGGCGGGCTTCGACGGGCATCGCGCCGACCCGTTGGGACAGTTGCTGTTGGAAGATGCGACGTATACACGGCTGACCCGGCGCTTGAAAGAAGCCGGGCAAGGGCGCGTTGTCGCTTGTTTGGAAGGCGGCTACAACCTGCAAACGCTGGGCGCGACGGTGCGGGCGCATGTGACGGCGTTGGCGGAATAGTGATTCCTGTTTGGAGTCCTCTTCCATTTTCCATTTTCCATTTTCCATTTTCCATTTGTCATTTGTCATTGCCGCCGGTTGGGTTGGTCACAACGCTTGCGTCTCAATGACAAATGTCAAATCTCAAATGACAAATGGAAAATCGCCTGTGTTGGTAGTGCTGTGAGCGTCTGTTGCCGGCGCCGGCAAATCAAATTAAGGATAATTCGAGCATGGCTACTTCCCCACACGAAGTCACACAATGGTTATTGGCCTGGGGCCAGGGTGACGAAGGCGCCTTGGCGCAGTTGGTGCCGCTGGTTGAAACCGAATTGCACCGGCTGGCGGAGTTGTATCTGCGGCGCGAACGGCCCGGCCACACGTTGCAACCGACCGCGCTGGTCAATGAGGCCTTTGTGCGGTTGATTGACGGCGGCGCGGTGCAATGGCAGAACCGCGCGCAATTTTTCGGCATCACCGCCCAAGTGATGCGGCGCATTCTGGTTGACCACGCGCGCCGCCGCCAGCAGCAGAAACGCGGCGGCGCTGAGGCCCTGCGCGTCTCACTCAGCCAGGCCGAAAACGTGGCGCAGGAACAAAGCGCCAGCGTCATCGCGCTGGATGACGCATTGGCCGCGCTGGAAGCCTTCGATCCGCGCAAGAGCCGCCTGGTTGAATTGAAATTCTTCGGCGGACTAAGTGAGGAAGAGATTGCCGAAGTGCTGAACCTGTCGTTGCGCACCGTCCAGCGCGATTGGAATCTGGCGCGCGCCTGGCTTTATCAGGAGTTAGCGAAAAACTGAGCGCGACGGCGCTCATTTGAAGCGGGCAAATAACGCTGCCGCCGCGTGTGGTGGCTGATTCCAAGCACGCGGCGGCAGGTGTGGGGCCCGTTGTGAGGTCAGTTTATTTCGACGTGATAGTGACGATCTCAGGGCTGGTTTGACGGCGGGCCAGATTTTTCGCTTCCTCGGCAACCGCGCGTTCGCGGCGCGATGTGGGGGCCACGAAGTTGTTGTTCGTGCCAGCCGGTTTGATCGCGCCCAGAAAGTACTGATCGCCGTAGCGGCGGAAATCGAGTTGAGCTTTCTCATTGGTAACGCCGCCCTGACTTGCATTGGTGACCAACAACATGCTCTTGGCGCTCTTTTCGTTGCGCAAGATCACCACGCTGTTGGTGTCGCTGCGGCTGACGGTGTAAGTGCCCGCCGGGAGCGTCTGGTTGCCGACATTGAAGTCGAACGGGATCTTGGCCGTCATCAGTGCCGTCGTGAACGCGGCTGCGGCCACGGTGGCCAACACAGCGGCGCAAACCAACGTCATCATCAAATTCATAGCGGTTCTTTTCATACTGTCCTCCTTGTGAATTCCAACAATCTTTGAAGGGCGGGCGGCGTTTTTCACGCTCGTGGTTGCTGCCCGTCTGTCCTCACTCAGTAATGCGCCGAAGCCGTCGCAAACCCGCCAAACGGGACAAAAGTTTTTTTGCGGACAATTTGGCGAAATGGCTAGAACGCGGTTGTTGTGCTAGATTTCGCCCGCAAAACCATCGCGCAAGCAGAACTTAACGGGGGAAGCGAAGCTGGTTGCACGTCCCGCAATCAGATCAGACGCGCGTGCGATTCGCCCCAAAAGTTTCATCCCCTATGACCCCTGAACGCTGGCAACGTATTGAAGAGCTTTACCACGACGCGCTGGAGCGCCCGCCCAACGAGCGCCCCGTGTGGCTGGCGTCCGCCTGTGGCGCTGATGCCGAGTTGCGCCGCGAAATTGATTTATTGCTGGCCGCCAATGACCAAGCCAGCGGTTTTTTGACGGCCCCGGCCCTGCAACTCGCCGCGCAAAGTCTGGCCGCTGACGAACATCCGACTCAACAGCTTATCCCAGCCAGCGGCTTGCGGCTGAGTCATTACAAAATCCTTTCACGCATCGGCGCCGGCGGCATGGGCGAAGTTTATCTGGCGCTCGATGAAAAGCTGGAACGCAAGGTCGCGCTCAAGATATTGCCTACGCAATTCAGCCACGATCAGACGCGCTTGCAACGCTTCGTGCGCGAAGCCAAAGCCGCCAGCGCGCTCAATCATCCCAACATCATTACGATTTACGAAATCGGCGAAAGCGCGGCGGG
>JAYUCP010000579.1:0-8158 GCA_043740245.1 Acidobacteriota bacterium
GTTGTAAACCAAATCGAAAACCAGCCGCACACCGCGCAGGCTTTCGGCTGTGATTGGGCTTTGGCCTTCGCTGTGGCCTTTCATCCCCAGCGGCGTGCAGTTGATGACGATGTCGGCCTGGCCGTGAAAGCGGTCGAGCGCCGCGGCCGTGGCGTTGAACTCATCCGCCAACGGTTGCGCTTTGGCGGCGGCGCGCGCGTAAATCGTCACCTCCGCGCCGCGTTGTTGCAGCCCATAACAGACCGCGCGCGCCGAACCGCCCGCGCCTAACACCGCCACGCGTGCGCCACGCACGTCAAGGCGTTCGGTCAAAGGCTGCATCGCGCCGTGCACATCGGTGTTGTAACCGAGCAGCCGTTCGCCTTCGACCACGATGGTGTTGACTGCGCCAATCGCCTGCGCGGTCGCATCAAGCTGATCCAGGAAAGGGATCACCGCCAGTTTGTGCGGTATGGTCACGCTCAAGCCGCGCAGGTTCCAGTCCAGCTTGCGCGTCTTGGGCTGAACGAAATCGCGGATGAACGAAGCAGTGTCGTCAACTTCGAGCGGCAGATAAACACCGTCAATGCCCGCCGCCTGCAAGGCCGGGTTATGAATCAGCGGCGAGCGTGAATGGCCGATGGGCTGGCCGATGACGCCGAAAATCCGGCTGGCGCGCGTGAGCTGTTTGACGCGGTACAGGTTGTTCAACTCGTCCACGGTCGGTTGCCCGGCGGCGCTCTCAGCCCCGCGCCGCAACGCGCCGAAGGTGAGCAACGCGCCACGCGACAATGCGAGCACGCGCGTGCTCAAGCCGGGCAGGCCCATGCCGAGCGCGATGACGGGTTTGCGGTCTTGCGCGTATTCGATCAATTCAAACAGCCGCAAACAATCGCCGAGGCGGTTGCATTTGGTGGCGAGCTTGATGACGGCGGCGGGCGTGGCGGCCATGCGTTCGTAGCGTTGAATCAAATCAGCGGGCGTTCCCTCAAAGTTGTGCCAGGAACAGATGACTTTGTCCCACGGCACGGGCGGCGTTTCGTGCGCCAGGCTCTCAACCAGATCGAATTCGAAATCAGCCCAGCCGATGAGCGCGGTGATAGCAGCGGGCAAGCTTTGCCAGAAGGCGCGGCGTTCGCCCAGGCTCAAAGCGCGTTGGCCGCCTTGTTCGCGGGGGCGGAAGGTGAAGAGCAGGGGCGTCGCGAGTTGTGCGGCCAGCGCAGGCAAGTAGGCGAGGACTTCGGCGCGCGCGGCATCGCTCAGGTAATCGAGCCGCAGTTCGATGGCGTCGGCAGTTTGCGCGGCCTGTAACATCGCTTGCAGGAAAGTATCGGGCTGATTTTCAGTGATGGGTACGCAGATATAGCGCGTATGTTCGAGTTTGTTCATGGTGCTGGTTGACTTAGTCAGTTTCGGTTTCTAAACTCTAAGCCGTTCGTAGTTCTTAGTAAACTGCTTTGGGGGTGCATTGGATTCGATAGGAGACCTGAAGCGACGGATGCATACCGGGAAGCTTGTAACCCGTAAACTGCAGGCAAATGTTAATTGCGAACACAGAACTCGCAATGGCAGCCTAGTTAACCCTAGTTCACTGCCCGTCCGCTCCCGCATCGCCTGTGTGCGGGATTCCGGGCGTCATCTCAGCAGGCTAGCAAAGCGGTGCAGGTCAGAGCCGCCAAGCGAAACTTCTCTGGCATAGTTCGGGCACGGTTCTTCGCCGTTTCTGCTACCGGGCCCGGATGAAAACCCAAGCGAAGCGGCTAAGTATGTAGATTCCTTCGTAGACGGCTGCTAGACGTCGGTTCGATTCCGACCACCTCCATTTTGAAGGCAAAAGGCAAAAATCAAAAGGCAAAAATAGGAAGCAGCACTTCCGGCCTTTTGATTTTTGCCTTTTGCCTTTTGATTTTTATGCACCAGCTTCCCATCGGCATCTTCGATTCCGGCGTCGGCGGCTTGACCGTGTTGCAAGCCGTGCGGCGGCGTTTGCCCAACGAGAATTTGATCTATCTGGGCGACACGGCGCGCGTGCCGTATGGGACGAAGTCGCGCGCGACGGTGGAACGCTACGCCGTCGAGGACGCGGCCTTCCTGGTCGGAAAGGGCGTGAAGCTGATTGTGGTGGCCTGCAACACAGCGTCGGCGATGAGCCGCGAGCGGTTGCGGCGCGAATTCGAGACGTTGTTTTTGACCGTGTTGGGGCCGGGCGCGCGGGCGGCGGCGCGCGCAACAAGCAATGGGCGCGTGGGCGTAATCGCGACCGAAGCGACGATTGAGAGCGGCGCGTATGAGCAGGGCATTCGGGAAGCCTGCGGCGAAAGGGAAGTCGCGGTTTTCTCGCAAGCCTGCCCGCTCTTCGTTTCGCTGGTCGAAGAGGGCGAGGTGGATTCGGAGATCGCGCGGCTGGTGGCGGCGAAGTATCTGGCCCCGCTACGCGCGCGTGAGGTTGATACGCTTGTGTTAGGATGCACGCACTATCCGTTGTTGAAGCCGGTGATTGCTGAAGTGATGGGTGAGGGCGTTATCCTGGTGGATTCCGCCGAAGCCGTCGCCGTTGAGGTCGAGACGTTGTTGCGCGACAGAGCACTGTTGAATTCACAAACGGAGCCAGGCACGAGCGAGTTTTATGTGACCGATGCGGCCCAGCGGTTCCACCGCATCGCGGCAAGATTTTTGGGCGCGCCGCTCGCCCATCTGGAAGCGGTGGAGGTTTGGGGACATGACCGATTACAAACGCAGTGATGGCCGCGCGCCGCTGGATTTGCGCACGGTGCGCGTGACCACGCAATACACCAAGTGGGCCGAAGGCTCCGTGCTGATCGAGATGGGCCAGACGCGCGTGGTCTGCACGGCTTCGATTGAAGACCGCGTGCCGCCGTTTTTGAAAAACAAAGGCGTGGGCTGGGTGACGGGCGAATACGCGATGCTGCCGCGCGCGACCGAGACGCGCGTGCAACGCGAGAACCGCAACGGCCCGTCGGGCCGCACGCACGAGATTCAACGCCTGATCGGGCGCAGCCTGCGTTCGGTGATGGATATGTCGGCGCTGGGCGAACGTTCGGTGACGATTGATTGCGACGTGTTGCAGGCCGACGGCGGGACGCGCACGGCTTCGATCACGGGCGGCTTTGTGGCGCTGGCGCTGGCGCTCAACCGGCACATGGAGAACGCCAAAATCCTGCGGCCCCCGTTGCGCGATTACATCGCGGCAATCAGCGTGGGCGTGCTCGGCGGGCGCGTGCTGCTCGATCTGGATTACGGCGAGGATTCCAAAGCCGAAGTGGACATGAACGTCGTCTGCACCGGCGACGGCCGCTTCGTCGAAGTGCAGGGCACGGCGGAGACCGAACCTTTTGATCGCGCGCGGCTGGACGAAATGCTGGACGCGGCGGAGGACGGCATCGCGCAATTGATTGATATTCAAAAACAGGTTTTGGCGAAAGCTCTGGGTTCGGAAACGTTCAGAGCGTTGCTGCCGCCGGATCAAAAAGGCAAAATCAATTGGAAGGAGAAGGCACAATAATGCTGCGTTCGTTTCGTATCACTGCTTTGATTTTTTGTTTCTTTTCGTTGGTCGCGCTGGCCGGTTTGACGGGCCAGGCGCAGGAGACCTTTGACGACCCTGACGGCAAGTACAGCTTGACTCTTTTCAAAGGCTGGCTGGCCATCGTCAATAAAGACCGCATCACGGGCAAGAACGACTTCCAGATCGTCTACGGCATCCGCGAAAGCGGCGCGTTGAAAATCTCGACGATGGACGTGGACGCCAAGCTGGCAATGCCCGACGTGGCGCTCAAGCACGAGCAGGAGACCTTGCGCTTCCAACCCGGCTACACCAAAGGCAAGATCGAGAATTTCGTGGTGGGCGCAGGCCAGCGCACCGGCGCGCTGATTACCTACGATTTCAAAAACACGGCGGGCCAGCCGATGATCGGGCGCAATTACTTTTTGCGGACGAGCGACACGACGGTCTACGTGCTGCGTTTCACCGGGCGCGCCAACACGCTCGGCTCGTTGCGCAATCAGACCGATACGATGGCGCGCTCGTTCAAACTGAAATAAATCTCCAATCTCCAATTTCAAATTTGCGATTGGAGATCAAGCAAAAGCAAAGAGGGGAAGGCTGGCAATCCAGCTTTCCCCTCTTCGTGTTTGAGCTTGCCAAGCCAGGTCAGAGGCCGCGCCGCGCCGCGCTCGGCAATTCGGTGAGCGTAACGTTGAGCGATTGTTTGCGCCCGCCGCGCCAGATTTCGACTTTCACCGTGTCGCCCAGGTTCTTGTCGTTCAGGGCGCGGTCCAGGTCGTCGGTGTTTTTGACCGGTTGGCCGTCAATGGCGGCGATCACGTCGCCGCCGATCAAAATGATTTGCCGGCCCAATTGCGCGCGTTCCGAACCGCCTTGAATACCGGCGCGCGCCGCCGAACTGCCGGGTTCGACCTGCATCACCAACAAGCCTTCCTGCACCGGCAATTCCAGCGCATCGGCCAGCCGCGCGCTCAACGGAAACGCCGAAACGCCCAGCTTCGGTTTGCGCACGCGGCCATACGCCAGAATATCCGGGATGATCTTTTTGGCCGCTTCGATGGGGACGGCGAACCCGATGCCGACCGAACCGCCCGAGGGGCTGTAGATCATCGTGTTGATCCCGATTTGCCGCCCGTGCGAATCGAGCAGCGGGCCGCCTGAATTGCCGGGGTTGATGGCGGCGTCGGTTTGAATCACGCCTTCGATCAGGCGATTGGTCATCTCGGAACGAATCGGGCGCGAGAGGCCCGAGACAATGCCGGTCGTCAGCGTGCGATCCAGGCCGAAGGGATTGCCGATGGCGAGCACTTTCTGGCCGACAAACAATTCTTTCGATGAACCAAAGGGAATGGGCGCCAATTCGGCGGCGGGCGCGTCAATCTTGATCACAGCCAAATCCTTGTCGGGGTCGGCGCCGAGCATCCGCGCCTTGTAAGTTTTGCCATTGGGCAATGAGACGTCAATTTTTTGCGCTTCCTGGACGACGTGGAAATTGGTCAGGATGTGGCCCTCTTTATCCAAGATCGAGCCGGAGCCGGAACCCTGTTGCGGGTAGGCGTAAAAGAAATCCTGCACGATGGTGGTCGAGGTGATGTTGACCACGCTGGGACTCATCGCGCGATAGACTTCCTGGTTGTTCTTCTCATCGGTCGCCACACTGGGGTCGGTCAAACCGGCCACGTGTTGCTGCGCTTCGACGGCGCTGTTGTTCTTTTCGGCATTGGCCCCGCGATTGAGCAGCCAATTCCCGGCGCGGTCATAAAAGACGACGGCGCTGGCAGCCAAGACCGCCGTGGCGAGCGCGAGCAAGACCAGTTGTTTGGCGTTGACTTGATAAGTGTTCATCTCAAATTCTCCTTCTGTTTGCGAATCAATCGGCACTTCAGCATACAGCCGCTTGCTGAAAAAAGTTCGGTGAAAGCGGGCGTAACGGATTCATCAACCGGAAAAAACTGCTGAATGCGGCAGGGATTGTAAAGGATGTTAAACGTGATGAAAACGGGCTGCTTACTTCGCCGCGCTCATTGCCATGTCTTCGCGGTGATGCCGAATGATCGCCGCAATCGCGCGCACTTCCTCCGCCAACTCGCGAAATGCATCGAACAGCAGCGCCTGCGGCCCGTCGCATAGCGCGCGTTCGGGGTACGGGTGAATGTCAATCAACAAGCCGTCCGCGCCCACGGCGATGCCCGCGCGTGAGAGCGGCGCGACCATCGCGCGGTTGCCGGTCGAGTGGCTGGGGTCATAAATGATCGGCAGGTGCGAGATCGCCTGCACCGCCGGGATGATCGAAAGGTCGGGCGTGAAGCGCACGTGATTGGCGAACGTCCGCACGCCGCGTTCGCACAGGATCACTTCGTAATTGCCCTCGGACATGATGTATTCCGCGCCCAGCAAAAACTCTTCGAGCGTCGAAGACATGCCGCGTTTGAGCAGCACCGGCTTGCGCGCCTGGCCCGCGCGTTTGAGCAATTGAAAGTTTTGCGCATTGCGCGTGCCGATCTGAATCACGTCGGCATAGCGTTCGACCAAATCCAGCGACGGCTCATCCACCGCCTCGGTCACGATGCGCAAGCCGAAGCGTTCGCGCACCTCGGCCAGAATTTTCAAGCCCTCTTCGGCCAACCCTTGGAAAGCATAAGGCGAGGTGCGCGGTTTGAAGGCTCCGCCGCGAAACCATTTGCAACCCACCGCCGCGACGGCTGCGGCGGTGAGCATGGTTTGCTCGCGCGATTCGACGGCACAGACGCCCGCAATCATCGCGGGTTCGAGACCGCCGATTTCGGCGTCGCCGATCTTGATGACCGACTTGTTGTGTTTGAGATCGCGTCCGACCAGCTTGTAGGGCTTGGTCACGCGCACGCATTCGGCCACGCCGGGCAGGTCGGCGAAAGGCTCGGTAGCGATTGCGCCGGTGTTGCCCGTGATGCCGATGGCGGTGCGGTTCGCGCCGGGCAGCGGGTGCGCTTTCAGGCCGAAGGATTCGATGGTGGTGACGACGTGCTGAATGTGGGCTTCAGTGGCGTCCGGGGTCATGACGATGAGCATCAGCGCAATCTCTTTTCAACCTCGTCGAGCGATACCGTCGCCGCTTCGTCCTTGCAGGCATCGAGCAAAGCCAGAAACCGATGATTCTTGCTGAGCAGCTCGACCTCGCCGGCAAAGTCATCCGCCAGGCTCAACAAAAAACGCTCTCCGCTTGTGCCTTTCAGCAACACGCTTTCCTGGCGCGCGAGGGCGAGCAAGCCGGTCAGCGAGGGATTCTCAGCGGCCAAATCTACGGTTTTCATAAGTCAAACTTCTTTCCTTCGATGTGCAACTCGTTGTGCTCTTTGTAGCCGATTGCCACGAGGCGAACAAGGCGGGCGACTTCGTCAATGTCGTAGAACACCCGGTACGGCCCCACGCGCAATTCCCAATCGGCCAGCGGATTTTGGCGGAGCAGCTTGCGGTTCCTCGTCTCGACGTTCGGCTGGTAAGGCAACTGCGCCTTGATGTCGTCGAGGATCACGTTGCGCGCGGCCTTCGGAAACGGCGCCAGATGCGCGACGGCGCGTTCGGTGAATTCGACTTGATACGCCTCAGCCATGCTGCTTGCCTGCTCTCACTTCATTGGCTGCGTCCGCCCGCTGGCAGCCGCTCATTCAAAAACCGCGTCAACAATCCATACAAATGCCGCGTCGTCCCCGCCCCTTCATAAATGCCGTGCGAGCGGTTCGGATAAGACATCAGCGTGAATTGCTTGTTGGCGGCGACGAGTGCGTTGATGAGGGCTTCGCTGCCCTGGTAATGCACGTTGTCGTCGCCCGTGCCGTGGACGAGCAGCAGGTTGCCTTGCAACTGTCCGGCGAAAGTAATCGGCGAGCTTTGTTTGAATTCGTCGGGGTGATCTTGCGGCAGCCCGCAGTAACGTTCCTGATAAATCGAATCGTAGTAGCGAATGTCCGGCACGGGCGCGACCGCCATGCCCATTTGATAAACGTCGGGGTAGCGGAACATGGCGTTCAAGGTCGAAGAGCCGCCGCCGCTCCAGCCCCAGATGCCGATGCGCGTGGCGTCTACGAAAGGCCATTTGGCAATGGCGCGCGCGGCGTTGGCTTGGTCTAGGGAATTGCGGATGCCCATCTGGCGATAGATGGATTTGCGCCAGGCACGGCTGCGCGGGGCGGGCGTGCCGCGATTGTCTACGCTGGCGATGAGGTAGCCCTGCTGCGCCAGCATGCGATGCCACATCATCTGGCCGCCAGCCCACGCATCGAGCACGGTCTGGCCCCACGGTTCGCCGTAAACGTGAAAGAGCAGCGGATATTTTTTGCCCTCATTTCTGGAAGCCTCGAAGTCCGGCGGCTTGATGAGCCAGCCATCCAATTCAACGCCGTCCGCAATTTTGACTTTGAAAAATTCCGTCTTGCCGAGGCGCAAACTGCCGAGCCGTTCGCGTAGCTTCGCATTGTCCACAAAGACGCGCGCTTCCTGATGCTGCGGCAAGCGTACAAGGCTGATGCGCGGTGGCACGCCAAACGCCGAATGCGTGTGAAATGCCCAACGACAATCGGGCGAGATGTTGTACGCATTTGTGCCGGATTGCTGTGACAACCGCTCGGCTTTGCCTGTGCCGTCGAGCCGCGTGCGATACAAATAGCGTTGCGTCGC
>JAYUCP010000580.1:0-8156 GCA_043740245.1 Acidobacteriota bacterium
AAAATCTTTTTCATCCGGGTCGGATTTGTGTTACCTGAACCTGCACCGAGCGGCAGCCTAAAGTAACTTAATTTCTCAATTTTTCGCCAGTGTCCAGTATGATGTTAGTACTAAAACATTTAGCAATTTTTCGCTCGATTATTAACAGTACTAACCACAATGTTTTAGTTATTGGCAATTTAGGTTTTCATTGTATTCAACTCAATCAAGCAGTTGAACCACGGCAACGGCTGGCAGTTGACGATGGGTGACAACACCAACCGCCAACAGCCTATCACGATAACAGTCGGGCCGAACGGCACCGGCTCGATCATCACACACCTACGAGTATTACGACGCGACGGGCCACAACAACAACCGCATCCGCAGCACCACGGACGGCGTGGATAGCGAGTATTCGACCAGCCGCACCGCCACAAACTGCTTCCGCTTTTCCGCCAAGGCAAGCCAGGGCGGCTCACGCGCGAGTAGCGCAACCCTGCTAAGCTGCTAAGGTTGCGCTACCACAAGCAGCTAGGCATTCATTCCAACCATGACCCCATCGTGCGACAGCGGCAGCCGCGCAACCCAGTGCCAAGCTTGGGGCAGGCTTGCGCGACTTGGGCGGAAGCGCACGGTGCGACAGCCCTAACGGAGGTTGCGTTAGATCAGTTTGCAATTGAATGTACGGGGTCGTGTGCAACGCCGGGATGGTACCGCGCGCGTGAGCAAGCGGCGGGTCAAGCAAGACTCAGCGGCACAACCGCGCTGTCTCCGCTTGCTGACACGCGCGGTACCGTCCCATTGCTCCGCGCTTTGCCCGCACATCGAAGTGCAAACTGAGCTAAGGAAGACTGCGCGGCTACTTTTGACAGCGGGCGAGACGCCCGCGCTCCCAGGGCGGATCAAGCAAATTCCAGGAAGTTGGGCGGCGCATAAAAGCCGCGCTTGCGCAATGGCTCTGGCGCGGCGGTCTCGCACAAGACGCGCAGGCGTTGCATGCTGGCCGCCGCTTTGAGCAGGTAAATCGGCTCTGGCAACGCGCCGACCTCGGCTGTCCACGCGGGAGGCGCTTGCTGCAAACGCAGCGCCAGCAATTCGACCAGTGAGGCGGCGGCGGCAAGCAGGCGAGTGTCTTCAGTCTGTGGTTTCGGGACGGCGCTCAGGCGCGGCTGTTCGCGCAACAGGTCTTGGGTCAGGCTGCGTAGCAACAAACTTTCGCCCGCGAGCGCGGCAGCGGCCAGTTGTTCAATTGTCACCATCAAACGTCTCCCATAAATCGGCGAAGGCGTACTCCGCTTTCAACTCAGCACCCGGAATCAGGTACGGCACAACCGCATGCCAGATTGCCGCGCGGCTGCCGGCCATCTCTCGGCGCATCTCTTCCAAGAGGCGGCGCGCATCCGCAATGTCTACGTCATCGCGCCACGCGGACAGCTTCATCGCCAGCAATTGCCCAAGCGCGGGACTGCGAACTTCAATCCCCGGAGCCGCGAACACAACTGGGCCGGGACTCAAGCCGATCAAGAAACCTTTTGCGCCATCGTTTAACCAATCTTCAGGCCAGCCGCGTTCCGCCGCGACAGTTTGCGCCAATGCGCGCACCGTGCTGGCTTCAGGCGGCGCAAGGATGACCGCATCCACATCCCGCGTAGAGGCGCGCGCTTCATAACGCAAAACCATCAGCGCACCGCCCACCAGCGCGAGTTCGATCTTGATGCCGCGCGCTGTGGCAAGCTGTCCTAAGCGCTCAAACGCTGCCATGATTTCTTCCCGATTGATGGTTGCCATAGACTTTGTCCAACAGATAGGGCGGATTGCGAGTATAAGGCTGTCTTGCGCACCCGGCAATGAACTCCGCAGTGGTCGTTAAGGCGCAGCGCTTCATTCTGCTGGCGCGGGGTTGCCGGGTTTTCCCTTCGTATGAATTCCTTGCCCGCGCCAAGTATGTTAGCCTTGCCCCGCTTCCCTGGCGTTTCCTAGCCGATGGATTGGTGCTCCCAAACGCACCGCAAACTCCCATCCACACAAACGCAGGAGCCTGACATCGCAGCCTCGCGCAACCGGCGCGGCTGTGAACAGTAATTTTTTATTGCAGGTAAAACAGAAGGCATGCTCGATCATTTAGGACAAACCAAACGAACGCATAATTGCGGCGCGTTGCGCCGCGAACACGCCGGTCAGACCGTGACCCTGATGGGTTGGGTCAACAGTTACCGCGATCACGGCTCGGTGCTGTTTGTGCACCTGCGCGACCGCGCGGGCATCACGCAACTCGTCTTTGAACAGGAGCGCGACGCCGAGTTGCTGGAACGCGCCCAGGCCGCGCGCGGCGAATACGTGCTGGCCGTGACCGGCAAGGTCGTGTTGCGCGACGAAAAGAATTTCAATCCGAATATGGCGACCGGCGAGGTTGAGGTTTACGCCTCGGAACTCAAAGTGCTGAACGACGCCCAGACGCCGCCGTTTGAGATAGACAATTGCAAAGCCGCCGAAGATTTACGGCTGAAATACCGCTACCTGGATTTGCGCCGCCCCGAAATGCAGCACAACTTCCGCCTGCGCCACAACCTGACGATGGCTGTGCGCCGCGTGCTGGATGGGCTGGGCTTTTATGAAATCGAAACGCCGATATTGACGAAGTCTACGCCAGAGGGCGCGCGCGATTATCTGGTGCCCTCGCGCACCTTCCCCGGCAAATTTTTCGCGTTGCCGCAATCGCCGCAGTTGTTCAAACAGTTGCTGATGATTGCGGGGATGGACAAATACTTCCAGATCGCGCGCTGTTTCCGCGACGAAGATTTGCGCGCTGACCGCCAGCCCGAATTCACGCAGATAGACATCGAGATGAGCTTCGTCCAGCCGGACGACGTGTTTGCCACCATCGAACCGCTGATCGTCGAATGCTTCAAGACCGCCGGCATCGAACCGCCCGCGACGCCGTTCCCGCGCATGGCTTACAGCGAAGCGATGAACAAGTACGGCTCCGACAAACCCGACCTGCGTTTGTGGCTGGAATTCGTTGACCTCTCCGAACAGTTTGCGAATAGCGGCTTCGCCGTGTTTGCCGATGCGGTCAAGAAAGGCGGCGCGGTCAAGGCGCTCACGGTCAAGGGCGCAGCCAACTGGTCGCGCAAGCAATTCGACGAACTGGTTGACCACGCCAAACGCCACGGCGCGGCGGGGCTGGCGTACATTCAAGTGCAAGAGGCCGAGAGCAAATCGGCGCTGACCAAATTTTTAGGCAACGATGGCGTCGCTGCGATCAATGCGGCAGCGGGCGCTGGCGTAGGCGACGCCGTGCTGATGATCGGCGGCAAGTGGGATGTGGCCTGCAACGCGCTCGGCCAGGTGCGCCTGGAAATTGGCCGCCGCGAAAAGCTGATTGACGAGACGATCAACCGGTTGCTCTGGGTCGTAGACTTTCCGATGTTCGAGTATCACGCCGAGGACGGGCGCTATTACGCGATGCATCATCCGTTCACCTCGCCAATTGACGAGGACATTGACAAGCTGGAAGGCGGCGACTTGGCCCACGTGCGCGCCAAGGCCTATGACCTGGTTTTCAACGGCAGCGAATTGGGCGGCGGCTCGATTCGTATCCATCGCACGGACGTACAGGCCAAAATCTTCAAGGCGCTGGGCCTGACCGAAGAGGAAGCGCGCGAGAAATTCGGCTTCTTCCTGGACGCGCTGAGTTACGGCACGCCCCCGCACGGCGGCATCGCGCTGGGCCTGGATCGGTTGGTGATGTTGTTTGCGGGCGCGAAATCGTTGCGCGACGTGATCGCCTTCCCGAAAGTCGCCAGCGCGTCGGATTTGATGACCGATAGTCCAAATGTGGTCGCGCCGGAGCAGTTGGCAGAGTTGAAGATCAAGTCGCTGGCTTAAAATTGAAAGGAGTTTGCATGGCTGCTGTAAAATTGGCAGTAAAAGTAGCCGAACTTGAAAAACAAATCTCAGTGTTGGCTGATGAGCTTGCGCAAGTAAAGAAGCAAGTGGCTAACGGTCATACAGCGGAAGAAGAAATGCCCTGGTGGGAAAAACGCTGGGGCTTATTCGACAACGATCCCGACTATGAAAAAGCAATGGAGTTGGGTCGGCAGTATCGAGAATCGCTGTGCCCCAAAAGCCGCTCAAAGAAAACCGTGAACGCTGCCAAACATTGAAGTGTAAGGGTACATATGCTGACTAACATTCGCATCAAAAATTTCAAGCGGTTTGCCGAGATTAGCTTCGAATTAGGTGAAAGAGTTGTATTGATCGGCCCGAATAATTCCGGCAAAACGACGGCTTTGCAAGCCCTGGCGCTTTGGGAAATCGGTCTGCGAAAGTGGCATGAAAAACGAGGCGGCAAGTCGTCGCCGGAAAAACGTCCCGGTGTGCCGATCAACCGTCATGATTTAATTTCCATTCCGGTGCCGGACGCCAATCTGTTATGGCACGACCTGCACGTCCGAAACGTCAGTAGAGACAATGGAAAACAACGCACACAGAATATTCGCATTGATATCCAAGTTGACGGTGTTACCGATGGACGTTCGTGGTCGTGTGGACTCGAGTTCGATTACGCCAACCAGGAATCGTTCTTTTGCCGCCCGTTGAGGATAAACGAAGGTGACACTTCACAACGGATGGAGGTTCCGGAAGAAGCAGGCAAAATGGAGGTTGCGTTCTTACCGCCAATGTCTGGCCTGGCTGCGGTTGAACCGAAATGGGAACCGGGACGAATCAATGTGCTGCTTGGCGAAGGACAAACCGCCCAGGTGCTGAGGAATTTGTGCTACCAGATAACGCAAGAAGAATTTTTCGACGATGAGCCAACAAAGGAGAGCGATTGGGAAAGATTGAAGCGAGATATTCGAAAGCTGTTTGGAGTTGAGTTGCTGCGTCCAGAATATATCTCCAAGCGCGGTGAAATCACGATGGCCTATAAAGAGCCAAGCGGAATTAGCCTCGACCTGAGTTCCGCTGGGCGCGGGCTGCAACAGACGCTGCTGCTGCTGGCTTATCTTTACGCCAATCCAGGCGCCATTCTGCTGCTCGACGAGCCGGACGCCCATCTTGAAATTCTCAGGCAACGACAAATCTATCAACTCATAAGCAGCATCGCGGAAAAGCAAGGATCACAAATCATTGCGGCAAGCCACTCAGAAGTAGTATTGAATGAGGCCGCCGACCGCGACCTGGTCATTGCGTTTGTCGGTCAACCGCATCGCATTGATGACCGTCGCAGCCAGGTGTTGAAGTCGCTCAAGGAGATCGGGTTCGAGCAGTATTACCAGGCCGAGCAAACGGGCTGGGTGCTCTATCTCGAAGGCTCCACCGATCTGGCGATACTGCAAACTTTCGCACGTATCCTCGAACACCCGGCGGCGGATATACTTGAGCGGCCGTTCGTTCACTACGTTGCCAACCAACCACAAAAGGCCCGCGAACACTTCTTTGGTTTGCGCGAAGCTTGTCCGCAACTTGTCGGGGTAGCGATTTTCGACCGGCTCGAACGCCAGTTGCAATCTGGCGCAGCGCTACGCGAAGCGATGTGGCGACGGCGCGAACTGGAAAATTATTTATGCCGCGAAGAAGTCTTGCTGGCCTACGCCCGCCACCAACTGCCTGACGATTTATTCGGCCAGGCGGAGGCGGAACAGCGCGTGGCGATCATGCGCGAAACGATCAATGAGATCGCCGTCTCGTTGCAAACTTTACGCAAGCCCAATCCCTGGTCGCCCGAAATCAAAGCGACCGACGAGTTTCTCGAGACGCTCTTTGCCAACTACTTCGAGAAACTCGGCCTCCCCAACCTGCTGCGCAAGACCGATTACCACACGCTGGCCCATTTTATGACCCGCGAACAGGTTGATGCCGAAATTGCCGAGAAGCTGGACCTGATTGCGCAAACCGCCAGCCAGGCTCAACCGCGAACCGACTGAGCGCCCTCTATGTCCAAAATCCGCGTCCTGCCCGACAGTTTGGCCAACAAAATCGCCGCTGGCGAAGTGGTGGAACGCCCCGCTTCCATCGTCAAAGAACTGCTCGAAAATTCGCTCGACGCGGGCGCGCAACGCATTGAGGTCGCGATTGAAAGCGGTGGCCGCCGCCTCATCCGCCTGGCCGACGATGGCGAAGGCATGTCGCGCGACGATGCGATTCTGGCTTTTGAACGCCACGCCACCAGCAAGCTCAAAACCGCCGAAGACCTGGACGCCATCACGACGCTCGGCTTTCGCGGCGAAGCGCTCGCTTCGATTGCGTCAGTGGCCAAGGTGCGCTTGCGTTCGCAAACGGCCAGCGATCTGGTCGGCACCGAAATCGAAATCAGCGGCGGGCGCATGCTCAACGTGCGCGATTGCGCCTTTGCGCGCGGGGCCGAATTTGAAATCCGCGATTTGTTTTTCAACGTGCCCGCGCGCCGCAAATTCCTCAAATCCGAAGCGACCGAAAACTTTCACATCGCCAACCTGGTCACACATTACGCGCTGGCGAATCCGGCGCTCTCGTTCACGCTCATCAACAACGGGCGCGAAAGCATCCGCGTCACGCCGGTCAACGATCTGCGCGAACGCGCCTATCAGCTTTTCGGCGGCGCCTTCATCAGCGGCTTGATCGAAGTGCGCGCCGCAGAACACACTGGCCCTGACGAATTCCGCGTGCGCGGCTTCGTCTCTTCGCCTTCGGCCACGCGCACGACGCGCGACAGCCAATACTTTTTCATCAATGGCCGCTATGTGCGCGACAAGGTGCTCAGCCGCGCCTTGCTCGAAGCCTACCGCGCGATGATCCCGTCCGGCGTTTATCCCTCGGCGATGCTCTTTGTCGAACTGCCGCCGCACGAAGTTGACGTCAACGTCCATCCGGCCAAGACCGAAGTGCGCTTTGTGCGCGGAACAATCGTGCACGACCTCGTGCGCGACGCCATCCGTTCCGCCATCGGCACAACCAAATCGGCGGTCACGCTCTTCGCCGAAAAGCAGCAGCCCGCGCCCGAACAGTTAAACGCCGCAGCCCGCACCGCCGCGCTCGATTCGTTTTTATCCGAACAAGCACCCAAACCCACGCGCACCGAATTGCGCGAAGGCTTCCGCTTGCAAATGCCGCAGCCGCCCGCACCGGCGCCGCAGCAGCAAAAGATGGAATTGAGCTTCGCGCCTTCTCCCGCGCCGTTGATTGAATTGGAAGAAGCTGCGCCAACACCAATGGTTGAAGCAGAGGAAGCTGCGGCAACGATCACCGAACCAGTTATTCAATCACCAGCCGCCGAACAACAACCCGCAACCGATCACAGCGAAGAACCAACCGCCAACTCCTCACCGCATTACAGCAACCGCCTCGGCTGCCTGGGCGCGCGCGGCGCAGACAGCAGCAACGCGCAACTCAAGACCGCGCAAAACCTGACGCTGCACGCCGACGAAATCAACATCGGCGGCCAGTTGCACAACAGCTTCATCCTTGCCGCCGACCGCACCGGCCTGCTCATCATTGATCAGCACGTAGCCCACGAACGCATCTTGTTTGAACAACACTGGCGCAACCTGCGCACCCGCAAGATCGAAGTCCAGCGCCTGCTCATCCCCGAAACCCTGGACCTGACGCCCGCCCAAGCGGCCGCCTTCGATCAAGTCCTGCCCGAACTCGAAGCCAACGGCTTTGAACTCGGACGCCTCTCAGGCCGCACGATTGCTCTCAAAGCCATCCCCGCCATTCTCGGCGCAGGCACAGCCCAAACTTTGTTGCTCGAATTGCTCGACGCCATCGAACAGGATCGCAAAGGGCTCTCGCTGGACGAACTGCACGCCGAAATCGCCGCCAGCCTGGCCTGCCGCGCGGCCATCAAAATCAACATGCCGCTCGCGCCCGAAAAGATGCGCTGGCTGCTGGACGAATTATTGCGCATGGAAAACCCCGCCACCTGCCCGCACGGACGCCCGATCATTTTGCGGATGACGATGCGCGAGATCGAGCGTGGCTTTCAGCGCTCCTGAAACAAAGAGGTCTGGCAGGCGCTAACGGTGTTTTAGAAAGCAAAAGGGTGAAGCTCAATTTGCATTGTCGCTTCACCCTTTTTCATCACTCAACGGTGCGCCCGCCTCTACGGCGCGAAATAGCCTGACGCATCCAAAATCAAATCCGTCGTGAATTGCGTCAGCACTTTGAATTTCCCATCCGCCGGGTTCAGT
>JAYUCP010000581.1:0-8149 GCA_043740245.1 Acidobacteriota bacterium
TACTGACGAGTTCCCAGAGAGTAACGACCCGGTAAGAGTATTTGTGTCGAATGTGAGTTACCTGGCGGCGGGCGAAAGCTACGAGGCGTCGGCTGACATTCATATTCCGCGTGGGCTGTTCGGGACTTATAACATTGTCATTGTTACCGACTACGCGGATGTCAGAGTTTTCCAGGAAGCGCCCTTCGCGGTGCTTGAGGAGAACGAGGCGAATAACCGTAAAATGAAGCCCATCGAGATCAAAGCGCCGCCGCTCCCCGATTTGCGCGTAGCGTTTGCCAAAGGGCCAAGTTCGGGGCAGGCCTTCACGGGCAAGGCGATGTTGATTGATTGGCGCGTCGAAAATCGCGGGGCGGGCACGCGCCCCGATCAGACCGGTTGGACAGACAGTGTTTACCTTTCCAAAGACAAAACGCTTGATACCGCACAGGATCGCTTCATCGGCAGCCGCCAGCGCGCGGGCGGCCTGACGCAAAACGAAGGTTACACGGTCAACAGCTTCAGTGTGAATGTCCCCGGCGACATTGCGGGCGATTGGTTTCTTTTCGTTGTGGCCGATTCCAACAACGACATCTTCGAGTTCGGCAACGAGGGCAACAACGCGAACTTCGATCAGCAATTCATTCACGTAAATTACTCCCCGCCCGATTTGATCCTGCAACCGGCTACGCTCACCGCGCCGGACAACGGCATTGCCGCCCGCCCGCTTACGGTCAGTTGGGCGGTCAAGAATCAAGGCGCATTTGACGCCGGTCCGTCTTGGTTCGACACGATTTACCTCTCGAGCACTGCGACGCTCAACCTGGCGACCGCCACGCCGCTGGCCACTGTCGCACACGGCAGCAAGCTGCTGCCAAAAGAGTCCTACCCCGCCTCCGCCACTGTAACTTTACCCGCTTGTCTCAGCGGCCCGTTCTATCTTTTTGTCTACACCGACAGCCGCAATCAGGTCTTTGAGTACGATCCGAACTACGACGCCGAGGCGAACAATTTCAGCCTAGCGAAACTGATTCAGATCACGGCCAATCCGTCCGATTTGCGCGTTACCTCCGTCCCCGTTCCCGCCCTCGCCGTAGCCGGACAGCCGTTTACCGTAAGTTGGACGGTGACGAATGCGGGCGGCGCAACGCTGGAAACGTCGTGGACGGATCGCCTTTACCTCAGCCCGACGCTGACGCTCGATGTCAACACCGCTTTGCTCGTAGCCGAATACCAACACACCGGCAGTCTGGCGCAAAACGTACCCTACAGCCGCACGGAAAATCCGATTGTGCCGACGCAGGCACAGGGGCCGTACTACCTTTTCGTCATAACCGATGCGAACGATGTAGTCGAGGAATGCGCCAACGACGGCAACAACGCGACGCGTACCACCGCCACCTTCACCGTCAGCAACAACCTGCCCGATCTGACCATCACCGGCATCAATCCGCTGGCTGCGGCTCTCGCCGGGCAGACGATTGCGGTTGCGTGGACGGGTAAAAACACAGGCACAGCCGCCGCGCAGAACCGCGCGTGGAATGACGCGGTTTATCTCTCGACCAATGAAACGCTCAGTCAGGATGACCGGCTGTTGGCCACCAAGCTCATCAACGGCCCGCTGGCAATCAATGCGACTTACAACGGGCAAGCGCCAGTGACGATTCCGGTCGTTGCCGCCAACGCTTACTACATCATCGTCGTTGCCGATGCGGGCAACTTCGTCTTTGAAGGACAGCGCGAGGCCAACAACACGACCGCCCAGCCGTTGCAAGTGCAGACGCCCAATGTTGATTTGCGCGTCACGGCGGTTGATGCGCCCGCGCAGGCCTTTTCCGGGATGGCCGTGCCGATCAATTGGACGGTCAGAAACGACGGCGCGGCGCAAACGCTGGCGACGCAATGGACGGACAACGTCATTCTTTCACGCGACCAAGTTTTTGACGCGACCGACCCGGTCATCGGCTACCTGGTGCACAACGGAGCGCTCAATGGCGGCGCGAGCTACAACGGCACGCTCAACGTCGAAATCGCGCCCGGCTTGTCGGGGCCGTACTACGTCTTCGTGCGCACCGATGCCAATAACGCCCTGGCCGAACCGAACGAGGGCAACAACTTCGGCTACGACACGACCGCGCTCACGCTGCAAATCCCGCCCCCGGCTGACCTGCTCGTGCTGCCGACGACGATCAACAGTCCCGGCGCGGGCACGCCCGGTGAAAACGCGACGCTCAGTTGGACTGTCAAAAATATGGGCAGCAACGCGGCGGTCGGCCAATGGACGGATGCGGTCTACCTCTCCACGAATCAGACCTGGGACATCGGCGACGCTGAGGTCGGGCGCGTAGACCATTCCGGCCCGCTCGCCGCCGGGCAGAGCTACACGGGCGCGCTGACGGCGAAGCTGCCCGCCGTGACGCCGGGGAGTTATTACGTCATCGTCCGCACCGACGTGCGCAACCGCGTGCGCGAGGAGAACGAGAACAAGAACAACAACACGGCTGTTTCTACGGGCAGGATGTCGGTGGACGTGCCCACCCTGACGCTCGGTGTGCCGACCAATTCCACGCTTCAGATGGGGCAGGAGCGTTTTTACAAAGTGAACGTGCCGGGCAACGAGACGCTGCGGCTCGCGCTCGACGGCCAGAGTCCGCAAAACTTCAACGAACTCTTCGCGCGCTTCGGTTTGCTGCCAAGCCGCAGCGCGTATGACTTCCTCTACAACCGCCCGTATGAGCCTGACCAGGAGATTGTCGTGCCTGATACGAAGGCGGGCACTTACTACAGTCAGGCGCGCGGGGCTTACGTGCCGAATGGAACTGACCCGTTCAGCATCAAGGCAGAGGTGGTGCCATTTGGGATTACTTCGGTGAGTCCGAATCGGATTGGGGATAATGGGCAGGTGACAATTACGATTAATGGAGCGAAGTTTCAGGATGGGGCGACGGTTAAGCTGGTGCGGGGTAACACGGTGTTGAATGCGGCAAAGGTATGGTTGGTGGATAGTGCGACTGTAAAAGCAAGATTCTTTTTAAGCAATGCGCTCCACGGGGTTTATAACTTGGTGCTTATGAATCCTGGTAGCACATTTACAACACAGCAACAGGCTGTTGTTATTGAAGGAGCAACCCATGTGTTGATCAATCTGAGCGTTATAGGTGATACCAGACCTCGTATTGGCCGTTTGATGATCACTCAAGGCTTATTGTCAAATACTGGAAATGTAGACATCCCGTATGCGATTGTAACCAGTCAATTCCTTGGTGAAGTCAAAATGACTTTTCAGCGCCCCAACTCGACTTTACCTAAGCAAACAGACTTCCCGAATGCTGACTGGGAGAATGCTTCTCCTACAATGCATTATAGCGATGGTATTACTCAGGATTCTTTCACAGTACGTGATTTGGAACCACAGCAGCAATTGAATTTTACTTTGCGCGTCAGTGGGTTTGAACCTAACCCAACCGCAGCTAACGTTAGCGTGATAGCAAGGACAAAGGATGAATATATTGAGAATCTTCATACTGCCGCAGAAATGATGAGACAACTGGCTCTTGAAGATCCTAGCATTCAGTTTTCTCCAGACTTGGCTAGCGTAGTGAACGATCCTACAAAGTGGAGAGTGGCTGTAGAAACTATTTACAGTACCTTTGGATTCATTGATAGTGAATCAACGGGCACAATGGTAGCAAATACCAGCTTTATGCAACAGAAGGTCGCGGCTCAGACAATGGCAGATTCTTGTTCAGATCCAGATGAGTGTTTCCGTAAAAGTCAGAAATGCGTACAGGGCGCCAAGGAGCATTTTAAGCAATGTTTTGTCGGTGCATTGACATTATTTATATTGAAAGGCCCTACAGCATTCGGATTAGCGGTATTAGCTTGTGAAGCCATACTGACTTATGACTTGCTGCAGTGCGCTGATATGGACAAAAAATGTAAGAAGGATTGTAAGAAGGGGCCGAACAAAGAACCATTCTGTTCCCTCAACTGCGAAAAACTGAAGTGCAAGATGAAAGGGGGAGCTTTTTGGGAAAAATGCTTTCTCACGATTGATGAGGAAACGGGTGAACCTGTTCGCGAGGATTGCTACACCGGTTGTATCGTGCCTATTCGATCTGCTGATCCGAATGACAAAATTGGGCCGGTTGGCTTTGGATCACAAGAATTGGTGCCACTACAACAAAGGTTTCCTTACACAGTCAACTTTGAGAATATCGCTTCGGCCACTGCTGTTGCCCAACGCATCCGCATTACTGACCAACTTGACGCCAATCTCGATTGGCGCACCTTCCGCCTGAAAGAGATCGGCCTCGGCAGTTACCGCATTCTCATCTCTGACAACCGCGCCTTCTTCCAAGACCGCCTTCAACTCGGCGCAGACGCGGGCAATGTGTTAGCCGACATCAGCGCCGGTCTCGACATCACCACCGGCCAAGTCTTTTGGACGCTCACCGCCATTGATCCCAACACCGGCGAACAGCCCAATAGCGCCGCGCTCGGCTTGCTGCCACCCAACGACAGCACGGGGCGCGGTCAAGGCTACGTTAGCTACACTGTGCAGCCGCGCGCTGACAAACCCACCGGCACGGTGATCAGCAACAAAGCCACAATCATCTTCGACACCAACGAGCCGATTGTGACCAACACCGTCACCAACACGCTCGACGCCGATGCGCCCGTGAGTGCAGTCGCTGCGCTGCCTGCAGCGTCCTCAGCCACGTTTCCCCTCAACTGGTCGGGCAGCGACCCGGCGAATGGGTCGGGCTTGCAGAGCTTCGACATCTGGGTAGCCGAAAACGATGGCCCGTACCAGCCCTTCCTGACCGGCACGACCGAGACGAGCGCGCAGTTCACCGGTGCGAACGGCAAGCTCTACCGCTTTTACAGCACGGCGCGCGACAACGCGGGCAATGTCGAAGCCGCGCCCGCCGTGCCCGATGCGGTGACGCTGGTCGGGACGGTGACAAACCTGGCGCCTGCGTTGACGGCGCTCACGCCGGGTGGTGTGGTGACGGGCGGCGCGGCGTTCACGTTGACGGTGAACGGCAACGGCTTCGCGCCCGGCTCGGTGGTGCGCTGGAACGGCGCGGCGCGGACGACCGCGTTCATCTCGCCTGCACAACTCAACGCGGCGATTCCGGCCAGCGACATCGCGGGCACGGGGACTGCCAACATCACGGTCTTCACGCCCGCGCCCGGCGGCGGCACATCCGGCGCATTGAGCTTCACGGTCGCGGGGCAAGCGTTGCCTGTACCGGCGATTGCGAATCTCAGTCCGGGCTTTGCGGCGACGGGCGGCGCGGCCTTTAGCTTGACGATCAACGGCACAAACTTTGTCAGCAGTTCAAAGGTGCGCTGGAATGGCGGCGAGTTGGCGACGACCTTTGTCAGCAACACGCAATTGCGCGCGGCAGTCACGGCGGCAGAACTTACCGCAGCGGGCACGGCCAGCGTGGCGGTCTTCAACCCCGCGCCCGGCGGCGGCACATCCAACGGGGCGCCTTTCTCCATCGCGCCGCAGGTCGTGAGCGTCTCCGCCGCGAGTTACAACACCACGCCTTTGGCCAGTGAGGCAATCATCGCCGCTTTTGGTAACGGCTTGGCTACCGCGACACGGGCCAGCACGACACTGCCTTTGCCGACCGAATTATTTGGCACCACGGTCAGAGTCAAAGACAGCAACGGGGCTGAACGCTTCGCGCCGCTCTTCTTCGTCTCGCCCACGCAGGTCAATTATCAAATCCCGCCAGAGACTGCGGCGGGCGCGGCGACGGTGACGATCACTGGCAGCAACGGCGCGTTGTCCATCGGCGTCGTGCAAATCGCCGCCGTCGCGCCGGGACTGTTCACGGCGGACGCCAGCGGACGCGGATTGCCCGCCGCCGTGGCGCTGCGCGTCAGCGCCGACGGTTCGCAAAGCTACGAACCGGTAGCGCGCTTCGACACGGCCACCAACCGGTTTGTCGCCGTGCCGATCAGCTTTGGCCCGGCCAACGAGCAAGTCTTTTTGATTCTGTTTGGCACGGGCATTCGCAACCGCAGCAGTCTGGCGGCACTCACGGTAACGATTGGCGGAGTGGCCGCGCCCGTCTCGTTTGCCGGCAAACTCGGCGGCTTCGCTGGCCTCGACCAAGTTAATGCGCTGATACCGCGCAGCCTGAGCGGGCGCGGTGAGGTGGACGTGCTCGTTACGGTTGATGGGAGAGCCGCCAACACGGTCAAGGTTCAAATCAGGTAGGCAGCGATTCTTTGCGTGCACTCAATCTGCAAAACGATCTTGCGGCGCAATCGTTCAACCCCGTTCCGCGTATGGCCCTTTGCCGCGCCGCAGGTCGCTCAGGCGGAGTTTTTCGTCAATGTAGGCGTAGTGGACTTCGCCCGGCTGGATGCGCTTGAGCAGATCAAGCACTTCGGGCAGCAATGGCAGGACTGATTGGTAATCGTTGTCGTAAGCCCGCAGCACAATCACGGCAATGTCATAGCGCGCCACGTTTTGCTGGTGATAAAGATTCGCATCCATCGTCAACAGCACGTCGAATTCGGTTTGTGCTTCGCCAAGCAGGAGGCCGTTGCCCAACTTTTCCCAGCCCTTCTCGCCAGTCAGTACGACCTGATGCTGCGGCAAATCACGGCGCAACTTCTTCGATAGATTGTGATCGAAGAGAAGCCGCATCAATAATCCACCCGCTCAGCCAGCCAACCATTCGCCAACGACTCACGAATGAGTTGCAAGGCCGCTAGCACCTTGCTCCGATCCGCGCTGAACTCATCCACAAACTCTTCCACCGTTCCGCCCTTCATCAAGTAACCGATGAGGTACTCGACCGGCAAGCGTTCGATGCCGATGACAGGCGTGCCGCCCATGCGTTCGGGGTTGGTGGTGATGGGCGGCGCGGTTTGCCCCAATTGCCGCGTGCGTTCGACCTGCGATTGCATACTGAGCGGCGGACTCGCCGTTTGCTCTTTGGGTATCGTGACAACCATAAACATCAACCTCCGGCGCGATTATGGCACAAGCCCGGTTCTTCAGCCGATTTGCAAAACGATTTTGCCGAACTGCCCGGCTTCCTCCATCCGCTGATGCGCGGCAGCCGTCTCAGCCAGCGGAAAGACCTTGTCTACCGCCGGTTTCACCTTGTGCTCGTTGTAAAGCTGCAGCATTGCCACAAACTCGCGCGGGCTGCCCATCGTCGAGCCGAGCAGGTTGAGCTGTTTGAAAAATATTCGCCGCAAATCCAGGCCCGGCGCCAGGCCGTTCGTCGCGCCGAAGAAAACAATGCGGCCCGCCGGTTTGACGATCTTGACGGCGGTTTCGAGCGTGTCCGCGCCCGCGCTGTCAATGACCACGTCCGGCCCCGCGCCGCCGGTGAGCGCGGTGATTTCCTTGCCCCAGTCCTGCGTTTTGTAATTCGCGCCGCCCTCCGCGCCGAGTTGTTTGGCGCGTTCGATCTTTTCATCGCTGCCCGATGTCACCAACACGCGCGCGCCGAGGGCCTTGGCGATTTGCACGGCAAAGGTCGCCACGCCGCCGCCTACGCCGGTGACCAGCACGGTCTCGCCCGCTTTGACTTGCGCGCGGGTCGCCACCGCGCGATAGGCCGTCAGCGCGCCGAGCGGAATTGCGGCGGCTTCTTCAAACGACAAATGCGCCGGTTTTGCCACGACATTCCCAGCCGGAACTTTGATGAACTCGGCGTAGGTGCCGTCTTCGGGCAGGCCGAGGATGCGGTAGTTCTTGCCTTGCACGGCTTCGTTGTCGCCCCAATCCAGGCTCGGATTGATGATGACTTCGTTGCCGAGCAGGGCTTCATCCACGCCCGCGCCCACCGCATGCACGACGCCCGCGCCATCCGAGCCAAGAATGATCGGCAGTTTGATGCCCGCGTATTGGCCGTGGCGAATCCACTGGTCGCGGTGGTTGAGCGCGGCGGCGTGCAATTTGACGACGACTTCGCCCGCGCCGGGTTGCGGGTCGGGCATTTCTTCAAGGAGCAGCTTGTCGGGGCCGCCCAGTTCACGCAGAACGATTGCTTTCATCTTGGTGCTCTCGCTTTCTTGTCAGTGTGTTCAGCCCGTGTCAGTAGCCCGACCGTGAGGGAGGGCTGGCTTCAGGTAATAACGAATAGGTCTCACTTGAAGCCAGCCCTCCCTCACGGCTTGTCATTAC
>JAYUCP010000582.1:0-20445 GCA_043740245.1 Acidobacteriota bacterium
TGCTCTCAGAAGAGAACTTGTTTCGGGACTGGTGGGTGTTTGCGCTCAAGCAGTTAGCTCAACTCACTCCCATCAGTCCTTAACCGTGGATTTGGGCTAAAGGCTGCTTTACGAACTGCAGGCTGAAGCCTGAACTCCATGCGCACGATTGCAGCGGTGGGAGCAGGCCGCGCTGGACGGCTTCGGCCAGCGCCTGGGATTGGCGCAGCAGCCCCATCTCGTAGGTTCGCATCAACGACGCTAACTCGGCGCGCCCGGCGTCAGGTGAGTTGCGCGGCTTGCTGGCGGCCAGGCAACTCGCTCAAGCGGCGGTCAGCGTCCGGCTCCATGCGCAACTCGGTCAGCGCGAGAACTTCGCGGTCGGGGAGCCGGGCGATGTTGCGAAGCTCGGCGAGGGTATCGAGCGACGGGAAACTGAACGCCTCTTCGCTTAATTACCACCTAAGAGGCTCTGGATGCCTCTGGTCAGCCATGTCGCAGGGTCAACATCGTCCTGCACACCGCCAATATAGTCCGCCAAAGGGTCAGCCAGAATATCGAAATCAATTTGCCCGGCAACCTTGAGGTAATCTATCGTATCGTCAAGGATTGCTCTGTCGAGACGCGCGATATTACGCTTCTGCTTCTCGATGTCTTGTAGAAGTTTTTTCGTCGGACACACCTTGTTTCTCCGGTAATTTTCCAACAGGTCTTCCAACTCCTTGAGTTTCTGCTCGGCTTTTGCTTTGTCTGCTTTATCGGCTTTGATTTGCCGCAGCAGATTTTTTAGCTGTGCCGCTAAATTTCCCGACCTGTTCGGATCAACCTGATTGTTTTGATTTACCGCTCGCAGCACATCAGGTACGAGACCGCCTCTACTGCTGCCGACACCAGGCAGACCTGGCGAACTTCCGCCACCTCCGCCCCCGAAGCCGGTGATGTCCAGATAATTGATCGGATCGTTGCTAACGTATTCGTAGAGATTGCCGGCGCTGCGGCTAAAGAGCGTTGGATCCTTTGCCGTCCAGCGTCCCGTTTCGGCGTCGTAATCGCGCGCCCCGCAGCGCACGAGTTTGGTCTGCGCATCATACAGCCCGCCTGCAAATCCGAAGGGTTGAAAGCCCGGATTAGTGTCCAGCAAGACCACGCCGAATTCGTCGTAATCAAGGCGCTGCGCGATTGCGCCCGTGCTCGCATCCACCACCAGGCGCACGCTGCCCAGATGATCCGTGATCAAGCGGTACGTCGCGTTACCCTTCGTCATGTAATCAGGAACGTGGCTGCGGCTGCCGTAAACAAAACGGCTGACGACGCTGTTGTTGCCGTCCAACTCAGCGATGATCCTGAATTGTCCAAGATACAGAAACCCCTGCATCAGCGTGCCGTTGATCTTCTTTCCGATGCGGTGGTTCAATCCATCAATCACATACTCGATCTGCGTTGCATTTGGCAGCGTGACATGACGCAAGTTGCCGATCACGTCGTAATCATACTGAGTTGTCTGCCCGTTGCTCGTCTTGCTCTGGAGTTCACCGTTGGCGCTATACGTGTAGGTCGCGCCGCCGTATTGCGTCAGACGGTCTTGCGCGTCGTAACTCGCATTGGTCACGCTTCCGCCGACATTGATGCTGGTGCGATTGCTGTTGGCGTCGTAAGCGTATGTCGTGAACGGGTTGGCGGCATTGTTGAGTGTGACTGCGGTCAGGCGACCGGTCTGATCGTAAGCGTATGCGAAAATGTTCGTCGCCCCGTTGATGTTTTCCGTTCTCTGCGTAATGCGTCCGAGTTTGTCAAAGGCGAGTTGCTCGTTAAAGAGAGTCGAGTTGTTATATCCGGCATTGTAGCCAATCAACTCGCCAAAGGCGTTATAGGAGCGCGCGTCAGTCACGTTAAAGAGGTTGGTGCCCGTCAGAAGGCCCCGCTGAGCATGGCGCGTCAAGCTCAGATTGCCTGCGCCGGTCAGCAAGCCGTCGTTGTCGTAGGTGAAGCTGACGGAGCTGCCGTTATTGACGCTTTGAGACACCGGGCGGAAGAAGTTGTCGTAGGTGTGGCTGACGTTGCCCGCAATCGAGCCTGCCCAGGTCGTGCGCGTCAGCAGAGACCCGTCGAAGCTAAAGGAGAGGACGCCGCCGCCCGGAGCGCTAATGCTGGCGATCTGACCTGTCGTTGCGGCGTAGGCATAAGCGTACTGACCGCTCGGTGTGGAGAGTGCGCTCTGGCGTCCACCGCTATCGTAACTAAAATTCATCTGCTGCCCGTCTGGGCGTGTGACGCGCGTCAACTGATGGTCGAGGTTATATTCAAAGAGAGTTGTGCTACTCGCGCCAAGATTGGGCGCAGTGTAGGAAGCAAGCTCGTTGTTGGACGTAAACGTGAAAGTGTGCGTCGGGCGGCCAGGCGGCGCGATCGAGGTGATGTTGCCCACGCTGTCGTAAGCGTAGCTGAACGCGCGATTATCGGGAAGCGTTTGCTGTATGACGCGCCCCGCCGCGTCATACGTGAAGTTGACGGAGCGATTGAGCGCGTCGGTCAGCGCTGCGAGTTGGCCGAAACCGTTGTAGCTGAAGTTGGTCGCACGCGCATCCGCTCCCGCGCCAAAAGTGAAGGTCTGCAAACGTCCGCGCGCATCACGAAGGTAGAAGGTCGAGTTGAAATCGGCAAACTGTCGCTGGCTAAGGCGTCCCTGCGAATCTACGACGCTGTTGGTTTGTCTGTTCTGTGGCGACGTTTGCACAGAGGTTCTGTTTGCCGCCGTAAAGACATTTGTGTATGTACGCCCGTTGAGGCTGAGCGTTTCGTTAAAGCCTGTAAGACTTAATGGATCAGATGGATTCGATAAGTTGACCGTCAGCGCGAAGCCGGCGTTATAAGCGAGATTGCCCGGCGTCGAGACGATAACGGACGCGGGAAGGGGTGCTTGCATTTTCCAGCGCGGGTCAGGCCCCAATGTGATGTTCGTCGTCGTGCCGTCGGCTTCGGTGAAGGTCTGCGTGCCGTTCGGGCGTTCGATTGATTGCGACTGCGTGCTGTCGGGCAGCGTGTTGATGCGCTGCTGGTCGCCGTTGGCCAGTTGATTGACCTGGTAATTGGTCGTGCGGTTGAGCGCGGTACTCAGCAGCACGTTGTAGTTCAACCCCGCATCCGTGCGCGCCAGCGTTTTGAAACCGCCCGCCGGATCGTCGTCCCTGGCCAACCGCCCGGCTGAATCATACGTGTAAACGTATACCTGATTGCGCGGCGTCGTGTACTGCGTCATCAAACCATTGGCGCTGTATACGAACTGATGCATCTGGCTGGCCGGGTCTGTGATCTTGTTGATGTAGCCGCCGGCATTGAGCATCAGTGTCGTCAGTTGGTTGAACGGACTCAAGATGCCAGTCGGGTTGCCCGCGCCGTCGCGCTGAATGGTCGTCACGTTGTTGTCGCCGTCGGTGACGGTGATTAGTCGTCCCGCGCCGTCGTAGCCGAAGACGTATTTGTTCGCGCCGGTCAGCGTGTTGATGGTGCGCAGGTGGCGGCCTGCGGGGTTGAATTGATAAAGCTCGCCGCCGTCCGTGGACGGGATGGCGATGTCTGTGTTGGTGAAGCCGGGCAGCGGCGGAAAGACTTTGCGGATGCGATGGTTGTTGGTATCGCTGATATAAATGGCGCCGTCCGGCCCGAACGCCATCTGGAGGGATTGGCGAATCTGCGCGGCAGTCGAGGGGCCGCCGTCGCCGCTGAAGCCCAGCACGCCCGTGCCTGCGAAGTTCGTGATCACGCCATTCGTGTCAATGCGGCGAATGCGCGCATTGCTCCAATCGGAGAAGACGAGCGTGCCATTCGGTTCATGCGTAATGCCGTGCGGGTTACACAAACGGGCGCTCACCGCCGGGCCGCCATCGCCCGTATTGCCGCATACGCCGTCGCCCGCCACAACGCGGATCAAGCCGTCCGTCGCCACGCGGAAGATTTGATGCAAGATGAAATCCGTGAAATAGACGGAGCCGTCCGCCACCGTCGTCACGCCGCGAGGATCGTTCACACACGCATTGGCCGCAATGACAGGGGCGCCGCCGACCACCGTGCAGCCGCCCGCCGCCGCAGTCCGCCCGTTGCCTGCAATAGTCGAGATGATGCCGTCGGTGCCAACGCGCCGGATGCGATGGTTGCCGGCGTCGGTGAGGTAAAGCGTGCCGTCAGGTGCGACTGTGAGGGTGCCGGGGCAACACGCCGCAGTGAAGCTCAACTGCGCCTGCGTTGCAGGGCCGCCGTCGCCGCACCCGCTGGTCGGATCGGCGCACGATTGTCCATTGCCCGCGACGGTCGTGATGACGCCGCCCGGCGCCACCTTGCGCACGCGGAACGCGTGGTCATCGTAAATATAAAGACTCCCATCGGGGCCGAAAGCGGTGTCTGTGGGAAAGGTAAACTGGGCGTTGATCGCCTGTACGCCGTCGCCGCACGGCAGTGTCGGCGTACAGTTTGCGCCGTTGCCCACCACGGTTGTGATAATCCCGTTCAGGTCTACTTTGCGAATGCGCCTGTTGTTGCTGTCGGCGATATAAAGCTCTCCGTTCGGCGCGGCAGTGGCGCTGAAGGGGAAGTTGAAGGCCGCCGCCGTCGCCTGTCCGCCGTCGCCGCTGAAACTTTGCGCGCCCGTGCCCGCCGCTGTGGTGATGACGCGGTTGACGCTCTCGACGCGCCGCCGCCCGCCGTCGCCGGTGTAAAGCGTCCGGCCAAGCGGATCGTAAACGTGATGCACGTCCACCGACCAGCCGCCCAGTCCCTGCCCGCGCGCGTCGAAGGCACCGATCAAGAGCGGCGTTCGGCGCAACAGTGAAGTTTCGTTGCGCGTCGGGTTGGTCAGGAGCGGGATGCCGTTGGCGGCAAAACCGAAGCCGACCGTGTTGTAGTAGACGCCTCTGTAGACGAAGCCGACAGTTACGATCGCCGTCTGTTTGCCCTGCACGGTGCGTCCGTAAGCGTCCTTGCCGTCCCAGGTGAAGGTCGTCGTTTGATTGGGCGCGGCAGGAAAGCTCTGGCGGAAGACCTGTCCGGCGACGCTTACTTCGAGGTCAATGCGCTGTAGGGGGGCGGGGACGGTTGCGCCGCTCAGCGGAATGTTGACCGTGTATTCGGTTTGCCGCCCGGGCGTGCGGTCGCTGCTGTAATTGAGCGTGAACGGCGCGCCAACCAGCTTGATCGCCTCGCCCAGCGTCTGGCCCTGACAACCGATGACTGAGCCGAGTTGGCAATCCGGATCGTTCGGCGGATTGCCGGTTGCGGGCGACGAGCCATTCGGACTGTTGCCCTGCTGACCGCGGTCGCCGCCGGGGAAGTTCAAATCAATGGGCGAGAAGCGACTGAACGGCACGCGCCACAAGCTTTGATTGACGGCGTAAAGCGTGGCCAAGGTCTGTCGTTCGGCGACGTTGATGCCCAGCGCCGCGTACTCGGGATCGGTCGCTGGCAGCCCCGCGCCGTTCACGTCCAGGTTGGCCGCGCCGCCGGTAATTGACAGAATCTTGACCACGCGGCCATTAGCTGACGGTACCCACACGCCGCGCAGCGAATCGTAGAAACCCGACGGCACGAGCGTGCCGGTGGGAAAGTTGAGGAAGTTCTCCAGGTATTGAATGACGGGCTGGCTGAATGATTCTTCGACGGCGCCGACGGCCTCGGCCTCGTCAATGCTGAATTTGACCGCGTAGGTATAGTCGCTGGTCGGCGGCAGGTCGCCCGGCATCGTCTGCGGCCCGTTGGCGCCCACTGTGTATTCGGTGGCGCGCATGTTGAACTTGTCCAGGCCCTGCATTCCGCCACCCGGCAGCTTTATCGTTGCCGTTGTCCCTTGCTTGAAGAAGAGCCGCGCACGCCGCGTACCGGATGAGTCAGTGATGACGCTGCCCTGCACGACCTGGATCGGCGTCGCCGCGGTCAAGTCAATGAACGTCACCGTTGGGTCATAACCCATCATCACCACGTCAGGCACACCGCAGTAATCCTGCCAGGGCACATTCTCCGTCCGTTGCACTGGCAGGAAGCCGAGCTTCTCGTATTTCACTGTCAACACGCCGCCGCCATTGACGGCCAGATCAAAGCGGCCATCGGCGCGGCTCATTGTCTGGCCCAATTCAGGATGATCGAGCACCGTGATCTTTGCCAGCGGCAACGGCGCGTTGTTTTTATCGAGCACGCGGCCTTTCAACACCGCCGCGCGCATGGGATTGATCGTGCCGGGGGCGACGCCTGTTTGAATCGGATTCGCGCCGGTGTAAAGAAACTCCGTCGCGGTGCCGATGGTCGTCGCCACGGTCATATTGATCGGCGGCGGCGTCAACGTCGGCGGCGGGGTCGGGTCGGCATTGACCGTGACCTGCACATCATCCGTCACCGTCGTCAGCGTATCGGTGGCGCTCAGCCGCAACACGTAAACGCCATTGACGCCGATGGTCGCGGTCGTGACCGGCGCGCCGGCGTTGCTGAACAGCACGCTGCTGGGGCCGCTTACTTTGCTCCAGGCGCTGGTGACTGTGCCCGCGCCGCCACTGACGCTGCCCAGCAGCATGGCCGTGTTGGGCAGCGTGACGACCTGGTCGGGGCCGGCATTGACGGCCAGGGCCGCGCCGACTGTGACTTGCACGTCGTCGCTCGCCGTGAGCAGCCCGTCATTCGCCGTCAGGCGCAGCACATACACGCCCGCCGCGCTGAAGGTGGCCGTCGTGACGGCTTGGTTGGCGTTGCCGAAAGTCACCGTGCCGGGGCCGCTCAGCTTGCTCCACGCCGTCGTCAGCGCGCTGCCGATGGGCAGGCCGTCGTCGCTGGCAGTGCCCGTCAGATTGGCGCTCGTGGCCAGCGCAATGGTTTGGTCTGCGCCCGCGTCTACGGCGGGCGCGGCGTTGGCGGGCGGCGGCGCGAAATAGCCCGATAAATCCACCACCAGGTCGGTCGCCGTCAAGGTGTAGATGTTGAACGCGCCGTCCGTATTGCCCAAGCCGGTCGTGAAGTGGCGGTTGAACACTTGCCCCGGCGTGAAGTTCGAGGTGGCGATGATCGGTTGCGCCGCCGTGCTCGGCCAGAAGGTCAAGTAACCACCCAACGGATTGACCGTCGTCGCATTCCCGATCAGACCCAGCGCCGCCGCCGGAATCGTCAAGCCATCGCAGAGGCCCCAGGCCGGTTGGGTGCGAATCGCGCCGCCCGCCAACGGCGCGTTCGGTTTGTAGCAGCCGGGGAAGCCCGGCACGTTGCGCGTTTCGAGCAAGCGGATCGGGTGCGCCAGCGGGCTGAATAAAAGCCCCATGCCATTCACGTCCACCGCGTCCGGGCTGTAATAACCCAGCACGTCAACCACCAGATCGGTCTGCGTCGTCGGGAAGATCACGAACCTGCCATCCACGCCCAGCCCGACCGTGAAGGGCGCATTCATAATCTGGCCGGCGAGATAATTCGAACTCGCCACCGTCGGGCGCGCCGCGCCGCTCGGATAGAGCGTGAAATAACCGCTGCCCGCATTGACCGTCGTCGCGTTGCCGGTGATAGCCTGGGCGTTGGCCGGAATCGTCACGCCCTGACAGAGGCCGGTCGCCAACTGCGGCGTATCAACACCGCCAGGCAGCGGCGCGTTGGGTTTGAAGCAGCCGGGCAGCGCCGGATTGTTGCGCGTTTCGAGCAAACGAATCGGCGTTGGCAGCGGATGGAAATACAGTCCACCAGCGCCCGGCGGCGCGTAATAACCGGTCACGTCAATCACGACATCGGTGGTGGAGGTGACGAAAATCTTGAACGCGCCATCCACCGCGCCCAGGCCCACGGTGAAGACGTTGTTCAGAATTTCATTCGCGCCGTAGTTGCTGTTGGCGACGGTGGGTTGCGCGGCATCGCTTGGATAGAGCGTCAAATAACCGCCGCCCGAATTCACCGTCGTGATATTGCCGGTGATGGCAGCCGCGTTGGGCGGGATGGTCAGGCCGTCGCACAGGCCGCGCGCCGGTTGCGTGCGAATGCCGGCGACGCCGCCGGGGATCGGCGCGTTGGGTTTGAAGCAGCCGGGAAAGGCCGGATTGTTGCGCGTTTCGAGCAGGCGAATCGGGTGCGCCAGCGGATAAAACTGCAAGCCCAGCAAGTTCGCGTTCTGCGTAACGTTGAAACTTTGTCCGGCGACGGTCAGCGTGGCATTGCGCGGCGTCGTGCCAGGGTTGGCGGCAACCGTGTAAGCGACGATCCCGTTGCCCGTGCCCGCCGCGCCCGCCGTGATGGTGAGCCAGGGCGCGTTGCTGGTGGCCGTCCAGGTGCACGCGGGCTGCGAGGCATTGACCGTCAGACTGCCGCGGCCCCCGCCCGCGAGGAAGTTCTGATTGGCCGGCGTGAGCGTGAAGGTGCAGCCTTGGGCGCGCGCCGGAACGCCGGGCAAAGGCGCAAGCAGCCAGGCGCAGCACAACAAACTAAACAAGCCAAGTAGCAGACCGCGCGGGCCGCCGCCGAAACGCTGATGGGCGTTAGACAGATTCTTCATGACGTACCTCCAGACCTACCTTGTGGATAAAAGGGGAAACAGGCTTGCCGCCAGCAGGCGCGGCAATGAGCGATTGCCAGCAAACGCGCCGCCGGCCGCCGGGCGTGCGCAAGCCATGCACTTTGCCCGCCGCCAGCCAGCGGTAGACGGTGGCGGCTTTCACCTGTAAGCTTTGCGCCACCTGCGCCGGGGTCAGCCATTGCGTCGCGCGTTGACAGATGGGGCAGCTTCCCAGCGAGGCCAATAGCGCAGGCAAAGCAGACGGGACGCCTTGCACCATCCGTTCGTATTCGACCGCAATGATCTCAAACCGGCGTTTCATGAAAATTTTACTGGCGAATGTGAGCCACTTGCGCGCAGAATTCCGCATACCGTATTGAGAGCAGCGCGCGCCGCACTCCTGGGCACGCTTAACCTAGCGGCTGGCCGGGCAACCAGTCCTGCAATAAATGGGAAGAATTCCTGAACAAAAGATTCCCGCGAGGTAAGTACTTATGGCCGACGAGCTTTACAAAAAATACCTGCTGGCGGATTGCGCGCTCGAATTGCAGACGCGGCAGTTGTGGCGGGCGGGCGTGCCCGTGCATCTGGCGCACCGGCCTTTTGAAGTGCTGCTCTACCTGATCGAAAACCGTGAGCGCATGGTCAGCCGCGCCGAATTGTTGGAGCGGTTTTGGGAGGGGCGCGAAGTTTATGACGTGGCGCTCTCGAAATGCGTCGGCACGATTCGCAAGGCGCTCGGCGATCAAACCGATCAGCCGCACTTTATCGAAACGCGCTGGGCCGAAGGCTACCGCTACATCGGCCCGCTGGCAGAAGCGCCGCCGGAAACAGTGACGCCAGCCGCAACCGTCGTAACCGAACGCGTGCGCGCCGTGCGCATCGTGGTCGAAGAGGAAGTGCCCGATCCGGTCGTGACGCCCGCGCCCGTCGCCGCGCTCGCACCGGTCGCGCAACGCCAACCCTGGCCGCGCGCCGCCGTGCTCGCGCTAGGGCTGATCGTACTGGGCAGCGCCGCGTTGTGGCTGTATCGGAATTCCAACCGCGCCGGTAATTCAAGCGCCGCGCCGCTCAATTCGATTGCCGTGTTGCCGCTCAAAAATCTGTCGGGCGACGCGGCGCAGGAATACCTCAGCGACGGCGTGGCCGAGAGTCTGATCGGCGCACTGGCGCGCGCGCAGGGCTTGAAAGTCATCGCGCGCACTTCGTCCTTCGCCTTCAAAGGCCGCGAGACCGACGCGCGCGAGATCGGGCGGCAACTGGGCGTGGCCGTCGTGCTCGAAGGTAGTCTGCGGCGCAGCGCCGAGCAGTGGCGCATCGAAGTCCGGCTGGTCAACACCGCCGACGGCCACGTCATCTGGGCCGACGAATTAAAGCCGCGCAGCATGGGCGACCTGCTCACCGCGCAGGATGAAATTGCTTGCAGCGTCGCCAACAACCTGCGCCTGCTGCTTTGCAATGAACCCGAACAAGCCGTCGCGCGCCACGCCACGCGCAACCCGGTGGCTTATCAGGCTTATCTGAAAGGGCGTTATCACTGGTATCGGCGTGGGCTGGAAGACATGAAGCTGGCGCTGGCTGCGTATGAAGAAGCCATCCGGGCCGACCCGCAATACGCGCTGGCTTACTGCGGCCTGGCCGAAACCTATGGCGTTATGCAGGTCAATCGCCAGGTCCCGCCCAACTCGGTCGTGGCCGAAGTCAAAGCCAATGCGCAGAAAGCTCTCGAACTCGACCCCACGCTGGCGCGGTCGTATGCGATTCAGGGTTTGGTGGCGGCCTTTGTGGAATGGGATTGGACAGGGAGCGAGCGGCTGTTGAAACGCGCGCTGGAACTCGATCCCGGTTATGCCTACGCGCACGGCTGGTACGCCAACACCTTGATGGCGCAAGGCCGTTTGGCCGAAGCCGAGACCGTCCTGCAACACGCCATCGAACTCGATCCGCTCTCGCTCTCGCTGATCAATAGTTTGGGCGAGAACTATTTTTACGCAGGGCAATACGAACGCATGCTGGAACAGGCGCAAAAGCTGGCGGCGCGCGATCCGCAAAATGGGGGCGCGCACTTTTTTTTCTTCGAGTATTACCTGACCAAAGGCAACTACGACGAGGCCGCCCGCTGGCTGGAGCCGGACGTGACGGGCGGATACGTGCGGGTCGAGTGGTTGAATGCCGTGGGAAAAAAGGCCGAGGCCGCGCGCCGGCTGGCAGAACTGGCACGTTTACCCCAGGCCGAGCGACGGCTGTTTGCCACCGCCGGCAATTATGCGCGGTTGGGCGACAAGGAGACCGCCTTCGCGTGGTTGCAACGCGCGTATGAACGGCGCGACTCTGATCTGGTTTCGCTGAAAGTCGAACCGGCGTTCGCGGCGTTGCGGTCTGATCCGCGTTATCAAGAGATGTTGCGGCGCGTGGGATTGCCGGAGTGAAGCGCAGTAAGGCTTCAACCATTCGCGCTCAACAAAGCCCGCGCGACTGGCGCCAACGCTTCATCCTGCGCGGCTGACAACGGCGAAATGAACGGCGGCGTTGGCCCGCTTGCCGCAATCCCCGCGAGCGCCAGCGAACTGTGCAACACCTTGGCCGGGCCCCAGGCATCGCGCAAATCTTCGTGCGGGATGAACTGGGCGCGGATGCTTTCTGCCGCCGTCCAATCCTCTTTCGTACAAGCCTGGAACAACCGTTGAGTCAAGCGCGGCGCAACGCAACCCGACCCGGTCGTAAAGCCCGGCAAGCCGAAATCGCGCGTATGCACGATGGCCGGGCGTTCGCCGATGCCGCTGACGACGCGGGCGCGGTCAACGCGGCGCAAGAGCGCATCCAGATAAGCATCCTGCGCCGGGTCGTTGCGCACGACGGCGTATTTGATCGAGCAGCACAGCCCTTCGTCCACGAGCTTGGCCACGACATCCAGCCCCGCCTCTTTGTCCGCGCCAAAGTTGTTCTCTTCTTTCAAATACAAAATCAGCGGCATGCCCGCCGCGTCGGTGATCTCGCGCAGACCGCGCTCAAGCCCCGCCGCATCGCGCGGATCGGCGCACGGCAGCATCATCGCGCAGGGGAATTGATGGTTGCGCAACAGCGCCGCCTGATCTATCGCCCGCCCATACGAAGGCCCCAAACTGGGAATCATCCACCAATCTTCGTTGAAGCTCGCCAGCCATTCGAGCAACAGCGTGTATTCGGCCAGCGTGATGTGATGGAGAAAGGCATTGCCGCCGTATAAAAACCGCGTCAGCCCGCCGCTGGCAATGTGCCGCACAATCTTTTCGTTCGCAGTGAAATCGAGCGAGCGCCGCGCATCTTTGGCGCGCGCCAACGGCGGCACGGGGAAGACGCCGCGCAAATCGGCGGGCGTTACCGGAGAAGTTTTC
Source organism: Acidobacteriota bacterium (assembly GCA_043740245.1). GTDB lineage: Bacteria > Acidobacteriota > Blastocatellia > RBC074 > RBC074 > JACPYM01. Next base: position 11,851 of record JAYUCP010000582.1, read on the forward strand.
ATGATTGCTCCTTGGTGATGAAGATGGCGGGATGATGGGTTGTGGACGGGGCAATGGTCAAGTGTGAGGCGCGGGTATGAGATGGGCGCGACCTCTTGGAAGTACTCGATACACTTGCTCTCAAGTACCTTCGCAAGAAGTTGCCGTGCTATACTTTTTCTATGGGAACGCAAACCGCAAAAACGAAAGCCACGCCAAAGGTCATTGAAGGCGTTATCTGGATTGACCCGAACCGCCAGGGCGGTGAGCCGTGTTTTATCAATACCCGCGTGCCAGTCAAGATTCTCTTTGATTACCTCGCGGGCGGCGATCCGCTAGAAGAATTCCTGGCGGGCTTCCCGCCCATCACGCGCGCGCAGGCGGAGAAGGTTTTAGAGCTTGCCAAGGCGCAATTCCTCGACTCTTTGTCAACCCGTGAGAATCCTGCTTGACCACAACTTGGATTGGCGGCTCTCCCGTTCTCTGCCCGGCCACGAAGTTCAAAGCACCGTCAGAATGGGCTGGGCGGAATTTGAGAACGGCGCCCTGTTGAGCAAGGCCGAGGCTGCTGGGTTTGAGTTGCTGTTGACTGGGGACACGAACGTCAACTACCAGCAGAACTTTTCCTTTCGCTCAATCGCGCTGATCGTGCTGCGGGCCCACAACAACAAGCGCACAACACATATCGAGATGATGGACGAGGTGAATCAAGCCTTGTGTACGATCCAGCCGGGCGCGGTCATCGAAATTTTTCACGAAGCGATGAAGCAAAAGGAATAGCGCGATAGCCGGAACAAAGAAGGCATTATGAGACCTACCACCCGCTTGATTGAAGACGAAGCTTACCCGATTGATGACATCGCGCCGGAATACGATTTCGCCGCGTTGCATCAGCGCGCCAAAACCGAAGGCCGTGAGTATCGCGGGATGTTATCCGGCAAGCTGATCAGGCTGGCCCCTGACGTAGCCGAAGCTTTCCCAATTGCTGTGGCGGCGGAAGTACAGGCGCGCCGTAACGGATTGCAGGGCGCGCGCTGAGCGATTCGCGGCTTTGGGCTTTACCCGTTTCGGAATCCTGCCTATAGTCACGTCGTGATTCTGAGTTACCGAGACAAGCGGACACGACAGTTTGCTGAGGGCAAACACGTCAAAGCGTTTCAGTCTTTCGCGCGCTAAGCGGAAAAACGGCTGGAAATCCTGGCCGCCGCTCCGGCGAAAGAGGAATTGATGATGCTCCCCAGCAATCGCTTTGAAGCGTTGGCGGGCGACCGCAAAGGGCAATTCAGTATTCGCATCAACGATCAATGGCGCATCTGCTTTGAATGGCCGGCAGACGGCAACGGGCCGTCGAACGTGGAGATCGTGGATTATCACTAACCGAGGTATAACGACATGGCACGCACACCCATCCATCCGGGCGAAATTCTGGCGGACGAATTGGCCGAGCTTGAAATCAGCGCCGCTGAACTGGGGTGCATCCTGCACGTCCCCGCCAGCCGCATCACTCAAATCCTCAACCGGCAACGCGGCATCACTGCCGATACGGCTTTGCGGCTGGGGCAATGGCTGGGCACCGGCGCGGAGTTTTGGCTGAATCTGCAAAAGTCCTATGAGTTGCGGCAGGCGCAGCAGGAACTGGTGGAAGTGTTGGCGACCATCCCGCGTAGGGCTGTGGCGACGGCGGTAGCGCAGCGATAATTGCCGACATTCAACAAACGATCTGCTGCCGGCATGCTGTTGAAAGCCTGCTGTTGATAAGGAGCAAGCGAGATGTCAACCAAAGCGACGATTGCATACGGCGATAACTTCCATTTTTATCACGAGGTGTTGGACGACGATCACGTCTACCTGGAACTGGACACGACGAATTTCGAGGCCGGTTATGGGCGCGTGATGGTGCCCATCCCGATTCACATTTGGGAAACCATCCGGCACATGGGCGCCGCGCGCCTCAATCTGGTCAACCACACCGACGAAGATTTGCTGGCAATGGTCGAAGCGGATGTGGATGAGCGCATCGCCGATTATCAAAAGGCGTTGCGCGAAACCCCCGACCGCGCCGGTCTCTTTCGCTTCTTCGGGGGTGGCACTTACGGTGGAGCCGATGAACCGCGTGAGCAACAAATCGCCCAAGGGGTAGAGTGCTTCCAGCGCGAACGCCAGCGCCAACGCGAGGTGCAAGCGGCAATAGACAAGCTGCGGGCGGCGCAAAGGCGCTGAAGATTGAATAGCAACCGAGATGAATATGTTTGACGGCCAGCCACGAGAAATTATCATCTACCAAACCGCTGATGGTGCGGAGCCATTCAATGAGTGGTTGATGAAGTTGCGTGACGCCGAAGCCCTGGGACGTATTGAAAAGCGTTTGAACCGTTTGCTACGTGGCAATCCTGGGGATTACAAAGCAGTCGGGAACGGCGTTTACGAACTGCGGATTGACTATGGCCCCGGTTACCGGCTCTATTGTGCTTTGCTGGGGCAACGTCTCGTTTTGCTTTTGTGTGGCGGCGATAAGCGCACACAAACCGCGGACATCAAGCTGGCGTCAAAGTATTGGCGCGATTATCAGCAAAGGAATAAGTCATGAGAACGTGGACGGAATTGTTGAAAGAGCGTTTGGCTGCCGACCAAGCCGAAGCCACTGCTTATTTGCGTGTGGCGTTGGAAGAAGCCGAAGAAGACCCGCAAGGCTTGCTGCTCGCCGTGCAACACATCGTCAATGCGCGTGGCGGCGTGGATGATTTGGGGTTGAATTTGGAAGAGCGGGGCAAGCTGGGCAACTTGTTGAGCAAGGTTGTTGCACAGGCTGCCTGATGCAATGAAGGCATTATGAAACCTATCATCCGCTTGATTGAAGATGAGGATTATCCGGTTGATGACATCGCGCCGGAATATGATTTCGCCGAGTTGCACCAGCGCGCCAAAGCCGAAGGCCGTGAGTATCGCGGGATGTTCTCCGGCAAGCTGGTCAGGCTGACCCTGATGTTGCAGAGGCGTTCCCGACGGCGGAAGCGGTGAATGAGGCGATGTAAAAGCTGCTCGCTATCGCCACCTGATTTGTGTACACCCTGTTAATCTATGGCATACAACAAAAAGAAACCTTATCAAGACAGATACATAGTTCGTGTTGAGACGGAGAAAGAAGGTAGAAAACATGGTGATCGTTATTGGCGAGTGCAGGTCACCAGAAATAAGAAAATTATTGTTCGCGAATACTTCACTGACCTAGCCTACGGTGGTAAAGAACAAGCCTTAGAAGCTGCCAGACATTACCGAAATCAAATTGAAAAGGAATTTGGCTTGGTTAGACACCATGGTTTTCATAGCTTCAGAAGCACCCGAAATAAAAGCGGAGTAGTCGGTGTTAATAGAACTTACTCGACTTCGGTACAAAATGGGCGTAAGTATAAATATGAGGTTTGGTCTGTTACTTGGGTAGATTCATTAGGGAAACGGCGCCACAAGCAGTTTAGCACATCGGTGCATGGCGATGTAGGCGCTTTGCGCCTCGCGTTAGAAGCGCGTGAGCAAGGAATAGCTGAATTGTTGGGGCAGAATAACCTCACTCCCGATTCAGGAACCCAATCTGTAAAATCGCTTATTCATACTGTTGAAAACGCCAAATCTTCGCAAGAAAAAGGTAACTCTCTTGAGCAACTATTGGCTCAGCTCTTAGCCGAAATTGAAGGATTTAGCATCGCCGACTTGCAGAAGAGAACCGAAACTGAGGAGATTGACATCGTGGTTCTCAATCAATCTAAGAAAGCCCCATACGACAAGGATGAGTCATTGATTTTGGTTGAATGTAAAAACTGGTCAGGGAAGTGTGGTAAAAACGAGTTAGTTCAGTTCAAAGAAAAAATCGAAAATAGAAGTGGCCGCAGCAGACTTGGCTTTCTCGTTTCTTGGAACGGTTTTGCTGAAACTGTTACGCTTGAGTTGCTGCGTGGAAGCCGAGAAAAGGTGGTCGTTGCTCTTCTTTCTGGTCAGCAAATCAAGCAAGCTGTCGCTGAAAACAACTTTGAAAAATGTTTATACAACGCATGGTATGAAGCAGTAATGCTGTGACTTCTGTTATTGTGTTTTCGTTGACTCAGTCACGGCAGCAACCAAATCGCTTTTGGTTTTCTCAATCCATTCCTGCGTGCTGGGCTTCATAAGGCCACCTTTCCGCGCTCAATGACCTCCCGCATAAAGCTGTCCTGCATGGCTAAGCGTTGTTGCACCTGCTCCGGCGTGCGCACCAGCAAATCCACCGACATCTCCGGTTCGAGTTTGGTCAGAATGCGAGCGGCTTGTTGCAGCGGGCTGCCCTCAAACGGCATCACCACCAGCAAATCCACATCGGAGAACTTATGCGGGCGACCGTAAGCGTGCGAACCGAACAGAATGATGCGCTCCGGCTGAAATTCGCGCGCGATCTGTTCGCAAAACTGCTGAATCTGTTTGGTCGAAGTTGCTTTCATTGCTTTGCCCAACGCGGCGTACTTTGCCGCTTCCGCCGCACAGCGTCAAGCAACTACACCGCAACCATCTCTCCTGCTTCCTGTTTCGTTGCTAACGCTCCCTCAGGCTCATCCCACCGAATCAACTTCAAATCCAACACAAAAATCGCATACAGCGCCGGCACCAACAGCTTCGTCACGTAATTCGCCAGAATCAGCCCGCCGATTTGCGCGTAACACAGGCCCTCCCACAGCGGCCCGCCATTCAACGCCAGCGGGAACAGGCCAAACACTGTCGCGCCGACCGTGATGAACACCGGGCGCAAACGCGCGATGCCTGCGTCCAGCAAAGCCTCGCGCAACGGTTCGCCCTCTTCGCGCCGCTCTTCGACAAAATCAAAGAGGACGATGACGTGCGAGACGATGACGCCGATGAGCGAGGCGATGCCTAAAAACGCCATGAAGCCGAACGGCGTGCGCATCACGACCAGCGCGCCCAGTGCGCCGACCAGTCCGAACGGAATCGCCGAAAAGACCAGCAGCGGTTTGATCGCGTTTTTGAATTGCACCGTCAGCGCCAGAAAGATCGCCAGCACCGAGATGCCCATCACCGTGCCCAGCGATTTGAAGCCTTTGACGCGCTGTTCCTGCACGCCGCCGATTTCCAGTTTGTAGCCGGGCGGCAAGCTGCGCGCGAATTCGTCGAGCTTTTCCTGCGCGGCTTTGTTGATTTCGCCGGGCAGCGCGCCGGGCACGGGCAGGCAAGAGACGGTGATCGTGCGGAATTGATTGCGGCGGATCAGCTTGGCCGTTTCGAGTTTGTAAGCCAGCTTGGAAATTTGCCGCAACGGCACGCGGTTCGCGCTCATCATCGAATAGACATAGAGGTTTTGCAGGTCGGACAGACGCGCGCGTTCGTCGGTGCGCAAACGCGCGATGACGGGAATCGTCTGCTCGCCTTCACGCAACGAAGTGACTTGCAAGCCGTTGATGCCGCCCGCCGAAGACACGGCTACGTCGAGGTTGGTGACGTTGGCGAGGTTGGCTTTGTCGGCGTCCACCTGCAAATCGGCGACGAAGCTTTCGGCGCCCCAATCATCGCGCACGCGGTCGGCGCTGGGGATGGCGCGGAAGATGTCTTTGACCTGTTCGGCGTAGGCGCGCAGCGTCGGGATGTCTTCGCCGGAGATGCGTACCTGGACGGGTTGCGCGATGGAGCGCCCGATTTCGAGCTGCCGCACGTCTATGCGCGCGCCGGGGATTTGCGCCGCGAGCGCCTGTTGCAGCGGCGCGACCAGCTTGGAAGTATCGCGTTTGTCTTTGGCCTGGATGATGATTTGCGAGTAGTTGAGTTGCGGCTGTTCGGGCGCGACCGAATACCAGAAACGCGGCCCGCCCCCGCCCACAAAGGTCGTCAGCGATTCGAGCACCTCGCGCGGTTGTTTGTTTTTGTCGGGATTGTCTTTGCCGAACTGTTCGGCCGTTTGGCGAATGATCGTTTCGGCGCGCGCGGCGATGCGGTCGGTCGAAGCGAGCGGCGCGTCTTCGGGTAGATAAACATCGAGGTACGACAGGTACGACAAATCCTTCGGGAAGAAATCGAGCCGCAGTTGTTTGAAGAGCACACCGCCAGAGAGCAGGAACACGAACGAAAGGCCGAGCACCAGCCAACGATGTTCGAGCGACCAGAGGCCGACGCGGTAATAGAGGCCGGTGAAGCCGCGCTGTTTCTGTTCGGCCAGACTGCGTTCCGGCTTCGTGCTGGGCTTCAACAAGTAAAACGCGAGCAGCGGCACAAAGGTCATTGAGACGATGCGCGAGGCGACCAGCGAACAGGCAATCACCACCGGCAGGCTGTAAATGAATTCGCCCAGCAGCCCTTCGACCAGCAGCAGCGGCAGGTAGGCGACGATGTTGGTGATCGTGGCGTAAAAGATCGCCTTCGCCAGCTTGGTCGGCCCCAGCCAGACGGCGATGCGCGACGGTGTGCCTCCGGCCAGTTCGCGTTTGATCGCGTCATTCGCCACGACGGGATCATCCACCAGCAAGCCCAGCGCGATGATGAGCGAGGCGACCGAGACTTGCTGAATGTCCAAGCCCAACAGCCGCATCATCCCAAACGTCATTGCCAGCGTCAGCGGAATCGAAGCCGCGACCAGCGCCGCCGAACGCCATTCGCGGAAGCCGAGCAGGCAGATCATCACGACCAACACGACCGCTTCCCACAGACTGCGCGTGAACAGGCCGACGTTTTCTTTCACTTGCAGCGGTTGATCGGACGTGCGCGCCAGCACCAGATCGCTGGGCAAGCGTAGTTGCAGCGCCGTCAGCGTCTCGTCTACGGCCTGGCCGAAGGCGGCAATCTGTTCGCCCTTGCGCATCGAGACGGCCAGCGTGATAGCGCGCGTGCGTTGCCATTGGCCGTGGGCATCGCGCGCCGTGTAGTAATTCAGATAACGCGGCGGGTCTTCGTATCCGCGCGTGATTTCAAACAGGTCGCGCGCGTAAACGGGCGCGCCTTCTGCCGTGGCCGTGATGATGGTGTTGCCGATTTCCTGCTCGCTTTTGAATTCGCCCGACGGTTTGATGCCGAGATTTTTGTCGCCGATTTCGAGCACGCCGCCCGACGTGGTGATGTTGCGCGCGCCCAGCAGTTGTTGCAGCACGTTGGTCTGGATGCCGTAAGCAGCCAGCCGGTCTTGCGAATAGTCGAGAAAGACGCGCTCTTTCAGCGTGCCCGCGCGGCGCACTTTTGAAACTAGCGGGATGGCTTGCAGCGTGCGCGCGATCAGGTCGGTGTAATCGTCCAATTCGCGGTAGCTGTATTTGTCCGCCGCGCCTTGCTGCAATTTCGTTTCGATGTCTTTCAAATCACGCCAATCGCGGATGACGACGGGCTGCCACATTTCGGGTTGGAAGCCCGCGATGGGCAGGCTGTCGCGCAAGTATTTGCCGGTCTCGTCGAGAATCTCTGCATCGTCGTGATAGCCATCGAAATCGGCGCCGATGAAGCCCTGTCCGTTGAAGCTGCGCACGTCAGTGGCGACGCCGGATTCTTTGAGGAAGCGCGCCAGTTCGTCTTGCGCCGCACGCACGCGGCGCGGCGGAATCGTCGCTGGCAAGCCGATGATGAGCGCGGCGCGGTCACCAGCTTTTGGGCGTGTGTGTTCGATAGCAGCGCGCACAGTTTGCGCGCGTTGGGCAAGCAACACGCGGTCAGCGCGCGGGCTGGCGACGGTCAGCATCAACGCGGCGGTGTCGCCGAAATCTTTTTGGAATTCAATCGGCCCCGCGCCCGGCGGCAGATCGCGGATGCTGTTGAGTTTCAAATTGAGGTCGTCGAATTCCTTGCCGATGTCTTTGAGGCCTTCGAGCAGCGTGACGTAAACGACCGCGACGCCGTTGCGCGAAATGGATTCGACCTTTTCGACACGTGCGTTTTGCGCCAGCTTCTCTTCGATTTTGCGCGTGACCTGCTGTTCGATCTTTTCGGCGCCCGCGCCCGGCCAGGGGCAGATGGCGACGGCGACGTTGATTTGAAATTCCGGGTCTTTGCGCTTCGGCATCGCCCAGTAGCTGTAGACACCCCAGACCAGCGTGAGCACGAGGAAGACCCAGGCGAGTTGGCGCTGCTCGGTGAAGAAGCGCGCGGTGTTACTGGATTGCGGATTGCGGATTGCGGATTGCGGATTGTCTGCCTCAGTGTTCGCGTGTCCCTTGATTGTCTTGTTCATTGAAGTTCCTTTCGTGCTTCGCTTCGTTCTTCAATCCGCAATCCGCAATCCGCAATCCGCAATCACAACACTTTCACTTGTTCGCCTTCTTTGATCAGCGTTGCGCCGACGATGACAACTTGATCGCCGGCTTGAATGCCTTCAGTCACGGCGACCAGGTTGCCGTAGGCTTCGCCGAGCTTGACCACACGGCGATGGGCGATGGTCTTGCCGTCACGTGGTGTGACGACGACGACGGTGTAGCTGCCCGGTTTGTTCGGATCACTGACGATGGCGTTGAGCGGGACGACAGTGACGGCGGACTTAGATTCGGCTTGGCCGTCCGGCACGAGCAGCGAGGCGATCATCCCGGCGCGCAGTTGCGAGGGCGGGCGCGGGATCGTCAATTCGACCTCGAACACGCGCGTGCGCGCATCGGCGGCGGCGGCGATGCGCGT
>JAYUCP010000583.1:0-3339 GCA_043740245.1 Acidobacteriota bacterium
AAGCGGTCTGCGTCGGACGCCAGCCCACCCTCACGGTCGGGCTACTGACACGGTGTCTAAGTTTGCGTCAAGCCCGCCCTAAGTTTCAATCCCTGCGGCGCTGCTTTCACAAATCGCGCAGCCGCAACAGCGTATCGGCATTGCGCCAGGCTTTCAGAAAATCACGCCGCGCCGCTTGCGCTTTTTGCCGCTGGCCCTGTGCTTTCAGGCTTTCGGCCAAGCCAAGCAACGAACGACCGTTGCCTGGATTATCGGCCAGATCAGCGCGAAAAATCTTTTCGGCTTCGCTGGCTTGACCGGCGCGCAAGAGCGCCGCGCCCAATGATTCGCGCACGGGATAATACCAACCCGGCGGTTCGTCGTAATTGAGCGCGTCCTGCGCAAGGGCGGCGGCACGCCACGCTTCGATGGCGCGGTCGGGCTGGTTTTGCGCGGTGGCGATTTTGGCGTCCAGAATCGCGGTGGCAATCTTCAGCACACTGCTGGCCGTGTTCAGGCCGAAGGGCGTCTCGCCCGGCAGACCGTCAACTTCTTTTTGAAAGGCCAGGCGCGCCGCTTCGGCTTCAGCGACTTTGCCGAGCGACGCGAACGCGACACCGCGCGCGTAATGCCAGACGGCGTGCATGATCGCTTGTTCGCGGGGCGGTTCGCTCAGCTTCAACGCTTCATTCCATTTGCCAAAGCGCAGCAGCACGAAAGATTCCGACGGCAGAAAACCTTCAAGCATCGGCATCATCTGAATCCGCCCAGCCACGTTGGCGGCCAGCCGCGCGGCCGAGCGCCGCGCTTTGGCGAAGTTGCCCGCACGGTTGTACGACTCGACCAGGAAATGCAGGTTGTGGCTGTAATACATCGCCGGATACATCCCGCTTGCGCCCGTCGCCTTGATGTAAGCGCGATCAACCGCCGCTGCCGCTTCATTGCTGGCGGCAGAAGCGTCATACGCGCCCGTGCGAATGTAGATGTGCGCGGGCATATGCACCAGATGTCCGGCCTTGGGCGCAAGCTTGCCCAAACGGCGCGCGCTCGCCAACGCGCGGCCCGGTTGTTTGGAAGCCTCGACCGCGTGAATGTAAAGATGGTTCGCGCCGACGTGTTGCGGGTTGCGTTTGAGCACGCCTTCCAGCACGCGCACGATCTCTTCGGTCTGGCCTAGTGGCTGGCCGTCGCGCGCCCACAATTGCCAGGGCTGCACATTCATCAAACTGTCGGCGTAAAGCACCGCCGCATCCAGGTCGTCAGGATAACGTTGATAAACCTCGCGCATCGCCACGCTATACGCCGTGCCCAACTTCTTGCCATCCGGGTTGGCGTCGAGCGTGAAGCGCGCGGCCAGCGCATTGATGTAAGCGCGTTCGGGCTCGCTCGCATTGGCGGCCAGCGACTGCGCTTTCTGCACGGCGTCGTAGGCGGCTTTCATCCGCGCCGGATCAATCGCCGGTTCGTTGTAATTCGGCCCAACGGCCAGCGCGTAGCCCCAATGCGCCATTGCCAATTGCGGGTCGAGTTCCGCCGCGCGTGTGAACGAGCGCGCCGCTTCCTCGTGATTGAAGGCGTAGATGAGCGCCAACCCCTGATTGAAAAATTGCTGGGCTTGCGTGTTTTTGGTCGTAACCGGATGTTGCCAGTTGCCCACGCCTGGCATGCGTTGGGCAGGTTTGGCAGGTGTTTCGTGATGTTCGTGTTGTGCCTGCGCCAGCGTACTCAGCGCGAATAAGGCCAACACCAGATGGACTAAATGAAATCGCTTGCTGTTCATGATTCGACCCTCTTCGTGAAATTGTTGCTTGACCGGAAAGGCCGTGTCCTTCCCCTCGCCATCACATACGTGAGGAAGGGGGCGATTGTATTCAGGCGGGTCTCAAATTTCGCGCAAAGAGTTTTCCAACGGGTGTCACTCGTGCGGCTTCAATTCGGCAGCAAAGCCTGGAAGCGCGGCGCGGCGCGCAGCGGATCCATGTATTGATCCACCTTGAGCAAACCTTGCGGATAATTGCGCGGCGTTTTTTCCAACCACGCGCAAGCTTGCCCCGCTTCGCCCAGCGCGGCGTGCCAGCGCGGCGTGCCAGCGCGGCGTGAATGATGGAATGATGGCGAGTCGGATCGAGTGTATTGCTCGTTGAAGCTTTCGGCCCAGAGCGGCGTGCCGTCGGCGGCGCGAATCAATTGCACGGTCAGGCGCACCTAATCGCCGCCCGCCTTCCCCTGCCCTTGGCAAAGGAAGGCGGGCATGGGAATAAACCTCTTGTACCGGTTGTCGTAACTGGCCGTAACTGGCGCAAAATTTCGCCGCCGTTGCACTATCACCTTGTTCTGGCCTGCGCGCATACAGTAGACTGCACGCGCTTCCTCTCCGGCAGAGTGAAGCATTCGACGACACGAACTCAACAACACTTTTCCAGCAGCCTCAGAGCTGCACCATAACGCGCATCCCTGTGCGGCCACACTGGGTCGAGTGAGCGACCGCTTGCTCCAGCCTGGGCCGTTTACCACGTATCGTTTGCCTGACCAGCGGGAGCGGACGCTACCCCCAGGTCGGGCCGATGCCCCCTATCAATGAGACAACGCGATGATCTTTGCCTCGCAGCCTTGGTTTGGCGCGGACGGGTTCTCGCGGCTGTCATCAGTCAAGCGAGCAAACACCATGAACTCTCCCTCGTTTCCCTCCCGGCATTTTCGTTCCGGCGCCGTGCTGGCGCTGGTCTGTCTGGCGTGCGTTGTCGCCCTGTGGCAAGCACAACGCGGCACGCGCGCGGCCTCGCCAGGCTGGCGCGCCACTGAACCAGTGCGGCCCGCCGCACGCTTGAAGCGCGCCGCCACGGCTGCGCTGCCGTTGTTCGTCACCGGCGTTGTGGCAAACGGCGATCCGGGCGGCTTCGAGATCGAAGGCGACCTGCGCGCCAACACGCCGACCGCCAACACCAGCGACTGGACGCCGGGCCTGGCGGGCACGGGCGTGGGCGTGCTGACGGCGGCGGGCGCGCCGGTGGACGCGGCAAAAACCTTCCACCTGGTTGACCTTTACGACAGCCAGGCCGATGACATTTTCAGAGGTGGGTTGAAGTACCCGGATAATCCGAACACCTGGCAATGGACGACGAGCAAGGCCGGCGCCAAGCTGGATATGAACCACGGCTTGCTGCACGTCTCGAACGACGCGAACGGGCATCTGTGGGTGATGGTGGCCTCGGATCGGCTGTCCACCAATGGCAACAGCTACCTGGATTTCGAGTTCCTGCAAAACACGCTGACGGCCAATGCCAACGGCACGTTCACGTCGGCGGGGCCGAACGCCGGGCGCACGGTGGGCGATTTGCTATTGACGCTGGAACTGACCAA
>JAYUCP010000584.1:0-3339 GCA_043740245.1 Acidobacteriota bacterium
AGTTCAGGCTTCAGCCTGTGTTGGGGTTCCCGAACACAGGCTGAAGCCTGAACTCCATGCTCTTGGGCGCGAGTCTTGAGTAAAACGGAAAAGATAGAATGCAGAAGCTGGCAAAGAATTTGGCGCTGATCGTTTGCTGCGCGCTGCTCGGTTGGGCGCAAACGCCTGAGACGCGCCAGACCGCGACCATCGCGTCGGGCCTCGAACACCTGCAAATCAAACGCGGCGATTTCACTGCCGAACAGGGCGACCGCTGGCTGATCAATGTGCTGCTCGTTGACCCGCACTTGATCCGCCTCGAACTCGGCTTGGCGCTGGATGAAATCCTGGGCGTCGAGGCCGCCAGTTCAATCGCCGCGCGGCACGGCGCCATCGCCGCAATCAATGGCGGCTACTTTCGCACGGGCGGCCTTTATCGCGGCGAACAGATGGGCGCGCTGTTCAGCCACAGGCAATTGCTGAGCGAACCGGCGCGCGGGCGGGCGGCGCTGGCCTTGGCCGAACGCGGCGGACAAACGCGCGCGGCGACCGCGCTTGTTACGGCACAAGCGGAACTGCACGTTGGCAAAGTGGCGCGCGCAATCAACGGCTTCAATCGCCCGCGCGAAAAGGATGAACTGATCGTCTTCACGCCGGAGTTCCATCGCACGACATTGACGGCGGCGGATGGTTTGGAAGCCGTCGTCGTGCGCGGGCGCGTGACGGCGGTGCGCGATGGCGCAGGCAGCCAGATTATCCCAGCCAACGGTTGGGTAATCTCGGCGCACGGTGCGGCGCGTGAATGGGCGTTGCAACATTTGCGCAGCGGCGTGCGCGTGGCGCGCAAAACTGAATTCAAAGCTGAGCCACCGCTGCCATTCAACGCCGATGTCATCATCGGCGCGGGGCCGCGTTTGCTGGCCGCTGGACAAGCGTTGGGCGAGAGCGAGCCGGGCTTCAACGCCGAAACCTTTTATCGCGCGCGCCATCCGCGCACGGCGCTGGGCTGGCGCGCCGATGGCCGCTTCGTGCTGGTCGCGGTGGATGGGCGGCAGCCGCGCATCAGCGTTGGGATGACGATCCCGGAGTTGGCGGCCTTGATGCGCGAACTCGGCTGCGTCGAGGCGATCAATCTGGATGGCGGCGGTTCGACAACGTTGGTGATTCAAAACAAAGTGATCAACAGCCCGTCCGACCCGGCGGGCGAACGCGCGGTGAGCGATGCATTGTTGCTATTCGCGCGCAAGAGGTAAGCGTTTGAAAGAAGCGTTAGTGCTGATGGCGAAAGCGCCAATCGCCGGACAAGTCAAAACCCGTTTGATCGGCGCGCTCTCCGCCGAAGACGCGGCGGATTTATACGCCGCGTTTTTGAGCGACACCTTTGCCGTGATGGAAGAGTCCGCCTACGAACGCGCGACGGTGCGGCTCGTGCTGTGTTACACGCCAGCGGGCGAAGAAGAAGCGTTTGAAAAAGTCGAGCGCGAAGGTTCATTGATGCTGGCCCAGCGCGGCGACACGTTGGGCGAACGGCTGGAAAATTGTTTTGCCGATTTGTTCGAGCACGGCTTTAACAGCGTCGTGATCATCGGCGGCGACAGTCCGGCCTTGCCCGTTGAAAATTTGCTGACGGCCTTTGACAGCCTGACGGACGCGGGTCAGATCGTGCTGGGCCCGGCTGCGGATGATGGCTATTACCTGATCGGCATGCGCCAATTGCACCCGCGCGTGCTGGAAGACATTCCGTGGAGCACCAACGAAGTGCTGGCCGTCACGCGCCGCCGCATACAAGAAGCGAAACTGAATTTGATCGAACTGCCCGTGTGTTATGACGTAGACACACCGGAAGAATTGCAGCGGCTGCGGCAGGAGTTGAAGGAGCGGAAAGATCTGGCTCGTTTCACTCGCCGTTGTCTGAAAGAGATTGCCAAACGCACAGGTTGAAAGCCTATGGACAAAATTTTTGCTGTCATCAAACGCGAATATCTGACCCGCGTGACTTCGCGCGGCTTTATCGTCTGGACGGTGCTGACGCCGCTGTTGGGCGCGTTGCTGATGTTCGCGCCGGGTTACTTTATGGAGCGCGCGGCGCAACGCGGCAAAGTGGTCGTGCTCGATCAAACTGGCGACGCCGACCTGTTTCCGCTGACGAAGGAGTTGTTTTATCGCGGCCCCGTGCCCACGCGTTACGAACTGGCACACGAAACGATTGCGCCGGGTGAAGCGACCGCCACGCGAGTGCAGGAGTTGAGCCAACAGATCAGCAAAGGCGAGGTCGCCGGGTTCCTGCTCATCCCACCAGAAGTTTTCACGCAAAGCGGCACGCTGACTTTTCACACACAAAACCTGCGTGAACAGGCGTTGACGCTGCGGCTGCGCATTGCCTTCAACTCCGCCGTGATCGAACGGCGCTGGATCAAAGAAGGCATCAACGCCAAACGCGCGGGCGAATTGATGGAGCCGGTCGAAATGACCGTGGTCAGCGAGCGCGAACAGGGCAAAAGCCGCGAAGCTTTCTTTTTGGCGCTGGGGATGCTGGTGGTCTTGTACGGCATCATCATCATTTACGGCCAACTGGTGCTGCGCGGCGTGGTCGAGGAAAAACAGTCGCGCATCATCGAAGTGCTGCTCTCTTCGATCAAACCCTTTCATTTGATGCTGGGCAAACTGATCGGCATCGGCCTGGTCAGCCTGACGCAGGTCGCAGTGTGGATCGCCGCGGCGCTGTTGCTGAGTGTGGCCGCCGCCGCGCCTGTCTTTACCAGCAGTTCGTTTCACATCCCGCCGTTGCCGCCCATGTTGATAGTTTTTTTCTTCGTCTATTTCGTGCTGGGCTATTTTCTCTTCTCGACGCTTTTCCTGATCGTGGGCGCGATGGTTTCGGCGGAAGAGGACGCGCAGCAATTGCAGATGCCGGTGGTGCTCAGCGTGGTCGCGCCGATGCTGTTGCTGGAACAGGTGCTGCGCCAGCCGAACAGTACGTTTTCGGTGATCGTGTCGCTGGTGCCGCTCTTCAGCCCGATCCTGATGTTCGGGCGCATCGCCGTCGAACCGCCGCCGTGGTGGCAGATCGCGCTGTCCATCGTGTTGTTGCTGGCGGCGATCTGGGGCGCGGTCTGGCTGGCCGCGAAAATTTACCGCGTCGGCGTGCTGATGTACGGCAAACCGCCCACACTGCCCGAATTGCTGAAGTGGCTGAAATACACTTGAGACTTCACTGGACATCCTCCGATGAAAACGTGGGACAAGATGGCATCTGGTCCCACCATTTCATTAGCCCGCCCATCGAAGCGTCATCGACCTGGGAATATTCCTCAGCCGTTGGGTGATTTACACGGCGGCGGCGGTGAGAAGGGGAAAAGC
>JAYUCP010000585.1:0-20267 GCA_043740245.1 Acidobacteriota bacterium
CGTAACTGCCTTCAACCAGCACGACCGTCGCGCCATAAATTTGCAGTTGCGCGACTTTGGCGGCAGGTGTCCTCGCCGGGACGAAGATGACGGATTTCATGCCAACGCTCGCGCACATCCCCGCAAGCGCCGCGCCCGCGTTGCCCGATGAAGCCGTCGTCGCCACGCTTGCGCCCGCTTCCTGCGCTTTGACCACAGCCAGCGCGCTCGGGCGGTCTTTGAACGAAGCCGTCGGATTGCGCCCGTCGTCTTTGACCAGCAATTGCCGGACGCCAAATTCAGCGGCGAGTCGCGGCGCGTCGTAAAGCGGCGTCCAGCCCACGGCGAGCGGCGGAACGGACGAGGAATCCGCGATGGGCAGCAACGCGCGATAACGCCAGATGGTGAAGTTGCGATCAGCAGCGAGCGTGGCCTTGCTGATTCGCGCGGCGACCTGTTCGTAATCGTAGAGCACATCCAGATTGCCGCCGCATGCGGGGCAGACGTATTCAACTTCGCTCGCGGTGAACGAACGAGCGCACTCCAAACACTGAAAACCGTTGACGTAACTCATCGCTTCAAACCGTTCGCGCAGCCTTGATGCGCACATCCATTTCAGGAATCAACTGTTGATGCTTGATCCACCATTCGGGATCAAGCTGCGCATCAAGCTCCTCGACTGTTTTGCCCTGTTGTTCCACCCACGTGAAGTATTTCAGATTATGCCATTGGCGGCGCACGTCGGGCGTGCCGTCTTTGATCCAATCCGTCTTTGCGCCGTGAAAGATCGCCTCGACATAGGCCAGCGCGCGCGCGTCATCAATCGCGCCGTAGCATTCCGCCATCTCCGCCATCACCGAATGATAACGATCAATCGCGTCGGTGCAGATGGTGACGGTCACGTCGCGCGGGCCGAATTGATAATGCTTGGCCGTCTTGATCGCGCCCAGCACATTGCACACGCCCGAAATGCCGAAGATCGAAGCAAGCTGTTGCAGCTTCGTTTCGGCAATGCCGTAGCGCCGCGCCAACGTCGCTTGCCCCGCCTCGCTGGTCAGCACCTGCAAGCCCTTTTTGCACTCGATGTCGTCCAGACACATGAGCGCGTCCATATTCAGCACATTGTGAATCCAGGTGACGTGCTTGTCGCCGATGCCCTGAATGTCGTGGCCGCCGTAACCGTTGTTGAACAGCGTCGGGCATTGAATCGGCTCCAACCCAACGATGCGCGCATCAGGCCAGACTTGGTTGATCCGGTCACCCGCCGCAATCGTCCCCGCGCTGCCCATCGCCGAAGTGAAGGCCGCAATCGAACCGTCGCCGATGCCTTGCGCGTGCAGTTCCGCCGCGAGTTCGACAATCGTGTTGCCGGTGACGTGGTAATGAAAGCGGTAATTCCCCATCACCTCGAACTGATTCAGGATGCGAATGTTTGGCTCGCGGCGCAGTTCCCAGGTCTTGTCGTAAATCTCTTTGACGTTCGATTCGACGCCGGGCGTTTTGATGACTTGCGCGCCGTAACTTTCAATGCGTTCAAACCGCTCGCGGCTCATGCCTTCGGGCAGCACGACGATGGACTTTGCGCCGACGCGCCCGCCTACCCACGCGCCGCCGATGCCGTAATTGCCCGTGCTGGGCCAGACGACGGTGTGCTGGTCAATGTCCACCTGGCCGAAGAGCAAGGCTTCGGCAATGACCGAATAGGCTGCGCCGACCTTGTGCGCGCCGGTGGGGAAATCGCGTCCGTAGAGCACGACGATGGGCGCGGCGACGCCGGTCAGTTCAGCGGGCAGCACTTCGTATTTGATTTGGTCGTCCGCGCCGCGCCAGGTGATGTTGTAAAGGTTGATTGGATCGAGCGGTGCTTCGGTCGCGGCTTTCACAGCGCGCTGGCGAACTGCCAGATCAAGCGCGCTCGGATGGAGCATTTCTTCAAAGGTAGGGCCGAAAATAGCGTTGGACATTTCCTCTCCTCAGACGGGCAAACCGAAAGCCGTGCGAATGACGCGCCGCATTGCGCGGCAATCCTTGAGCGCTTGTTGTGCTTGGATTTTGGTTGCGCGCTGTCCTGGGTAGCGAAACTTCACCGCGAAATCCGCTAGGAAAATCGCTGCTGGTTGCAGGGCCGCCCAGCTTGGCTCAAGCGCTGTCGTTTGTGTCAACAGTTGCGACAAATCATGCGTCTTGCTGAACGACAACCCAGCTTCGTTCAGTCTGGCTTTCAAGTATTTCTCAGCGCATTGCTGGGCATGAAAACAGGCGGCATCGTACTGGATTCTCACGCGGACGCGATAAAGACGCTGCGCTGAGTCCCAATCATCTTCAGCCTTTTCGATCCATTCAACGGTGCTTGGATTCATACATCACCTTTCCACGGCAGAAGATATCGAGCATGAACATATCGCCGTCTTCCAAACGCCAGAGCACCTCTTTGGGCGTGCGCACCAGCAAATCCAGCGGCGTGACCAAACCCAATTCAAGTTTCATCTTGTATGACTGACCCAACTGCGGTTCTTCGTAATCCATCACAACCAATAAATCCACATCCGAGGTAGGCGTCGGCTTTCCGTAAGCGTGCGAGCCAAAGAGGATGATCTTTTCCGGGCCGTAAGCTTCGACAATTCGTTTACAGAGTTTACGGATATAGGCCATCCGTTTGGCGCGGCTCTTGAAACTCTCATCCCACTCGCGGAATTTCCGTCTCAATTCCTGCGCTTCCGGCGGCAGTTCGGATTCTTTGAATAGCTTGCGCCGCAGCCGTGGCGCAGTTCCACGTGCTTTCGTCGTCGCCTTCTGTGCAGATTCTCTCATCGCGTATCCTCCCTATGTCGCCGTCAACGCCGCCTTTAACCATTTCTTCTCCGCCGGCAGATTGTAACAGCGCACGCCCGTCGCGTTGTAAATCGCGTTGATAATCGCCGGCGTCGTCGGAATCGAAGCGAGTTCGCCGACGCCCTTGCCGCCATACGGGCCGTCTTTGGTTTCGTGTTCGATAAAAAACGAAATCACCTCCGGCGTCTGATCAATCTCCGGCAGGTTGCATTTCTTCAGGGTGTCGGTTTGCACGTAACCATCCTTCATCACGAAGTTTTCCTGCAACGCCATGCCCAAACCCATCGAGATGCTGCCTTCGACTTGACCCTGCAAGGCCAGCGGATTGATGACGCGCCCGACATCGCTGGCCGCGATGACTTTCAAGACTTTCGTCTCGCCGGTTTTGACATCCACCTCGACCAGCACGGCCTGCGCGCCGAAGCCGAAGGCGAAGTGATGATACGGCTCGCACATCGGCGCGACGTATTGATAGCTCATCTTCGGCAAGTGCCCCTCGCGCCGCATCAGCCGGACGATTTCGGCAAGTTCGACGCTGTGGCTGTTGTTCTTGATTTGGCCGTCGGCAAACAGCAGTTCATCTGGCGGCGCGCCCAACATCTCGGCTGCTTTCAACGAAAGCAGCTTGCGGACTTCCTTGCTGGCATAACGCGCGGCGTTGCCCGTGACGTAAGTTTGCCGCGAAGCCGTCGTCGCCGCGCAATCCAGCGTGCGGTCGGTGTCTGCGACCAGCACATCAACATTGGCGTAAGGCACGCCGAGTTCTTCGCTGACGACTTGCGCCAGCACGCCAACCAGGCCCTGGCCGATTTCGGCAGCACCCGCGCGCACGGCCGCGCGCCCGTTGGCGAAGAGTTCGACTTCGGCCCCGGCGGCGTCATAAGCGCCGCTGCCGAAGCCCGTGTTTTTATAAGCACACGCCACACCCCACGCGCGCCGCTTGTCGCCTTCGATTGCTGTGAACGGATGCCTCTCCATCTCAGCGGCGACAGTTTCGAGCGCATCGGCCAGGCCGCAGCTTTCGGTCATCACCTGTCCGGCCAAGGTTTGCTTGCCGTAATTCAAAACGTTCTTGCGGCGCATCTCGATGGGCGAGAGGCCCAGCGCCTCGGCCAGTTGATCCATCTGGCTTTCCATCGCAAAGGCGCTCTGCGTGACGCCGAAGCCGCGAAACGCGCCGGACGGCACGTTGTTGGTGTACATCGCGTAGGTGTCCACCTTGACGTTCTTGACTTCGTAAGCGCCCGCCGCGTGCGTGGTCGCGCGCAACATCACGTGACTGCTCAAGCTGGCATACGCGCCGCCGTCGCCCCAAATTTCGGCTTCGTGCGCAGTGATCGTGCCGTCGCGCCGCGCGCCGGTTTTCATCTTGATGACGGTGGCGTGGCGTTTGGGATGCACCAGCAACGATTCCTTGCGGCTCAGCACCATCTTGACCGGACGTTTCGTCAGCATTGCCGCGAGCGCGACGTGAATCTGTACCGAGACATCTTCCTTGCCGCCGAATGCGCCGCCGATCAGACAGTTGATGACGCGGATGCGGTCTTCCGCCAGATCAAGCGAAGCCGCAATCTGGCTGCGGTCGCCGAAGGGAATCTGGCCGCCGCAATATACCGTGATGCGTCCCGTTGGGTCGGGCACAGCCAGCCCGGCTTCGGGTTCGATGAAGGCGTGCTCGACGGTTTGCGTGCGGTAATCGCGTTCGATGATGACATCGGCCTCGGCAAAGCCTTTGGCGAGGTCGCCGTTTTCCAGGTGGTAATGCTTCAGGCAGTTGCCGTGTTCGTTTGGGTCGTGATGCGGCACATGCGTGTGCAAGATTGGCGCATCCGGCAACGCAGCTTCTTTTGGCCCAGTCACGACGGGCAGCGGTTCGTATTCAACTTCGATCAGCTTCAAGGCTTCGGCGGCAATGCTTTCAGATTCGGCAACGACCAGCGCGATGGCGTCGCCGACGTAACGCACTTTGTCGTAACACAACACGGGCCAGTCAACCTCGTGCACACCGCAATCTTTGCGGCCGGGGATGTCGTCGGCGGTCAGCACGGCAACGACGCCCGGCAGAGCTTTGGCTTTGCTCGCATCTACGCTCAACAAACGTGCGTGCGGATACTGGCTGCGCAAGGCGCGGGCGTGCAGCATCCCGTCAACATAAAGGTCATCGGCGTAAATACCTTTGCCGGTAACTTTCTCGATGGCGTCGGGGCGCGGCAACGGTTGGCTGATTGCGCGGAGCGGCTGTTTGACGGCGGGCAGCGGTGCGACTGCTTGACCGGCGGCTTGTTGCACGGCGCGGATGATGGCGTTGTGGCCGGTGCAGCGGCAGATGTTCCACTTGTGGCCGTCGTAGATTTCTTTCAGCGTCGGGTTGGAATTCTTTTCGAGCAGCGCCAACGTGGCGATGATGAAGCCCGGCGTGCAAAAGCCGCATTGCGTCGCGCCTTGTTCGATATAAGCCTGCTGAATCGGATGCAGCGTGCCGTCAGGCTGCGCGACCGCTTCGATAGTGGTGATGTTGGCCCCGTCGGCGCGTTTCATCGGCACGATGCAGGAACGCACCGCCGCGCCGTTTTGCAGCACCATACAACTGCCGCAATGGCCGGTGGCGCAGCCGTCTTTCGTGCCCGTCAGGCGCAACTCATCGCGTAGCACATCCATTAACTGGGTTTGCGGCGACACGGTAACGGCGTGTTGCTGGCCGTTCACCGTCAACGTAAAAGTCTGTTTCTCACCCATGCATTACCTCTTCGAAAATACTTTTGAAAAGCGCTGGAATACGGCCACCGTTGCCAGTTCAATTATCCAGCAGGCTCATGCCGAGCGGGTAATAACGGTCGCCGCTGGCCGCACCCGCCGGAATCTTTTCGTCCAGCCATTTCATGTCCTCCGCCGCTAAGGAGACGTTGGCCGCCGCTGTGTTTTCGCGCATATAGGCCAGCCGCTTGGTGCCGGGGATGGGCACGATGTCATTGCCCAAATGCAGCAGCCAGGCCAGCGCGATTTGCGCCGGTGTGCAGCCTTTGCGCGCCGCCAGTTCTTTGACTGGTTCAACCAGCCGCAGATTGTGGTCGAAGTTTTCGCCTTGAAAGCGCGGCACGTTCGCTTTGCGCCAGTCGCCTTCCGGCAGTTCTTCGGCGCGTTTCGCCGTGCCGGTCAGGAAGCCGCGCCCCAGCGGGCTATAGGGCACGAGGCCAATGCCCAGTTCGCGGATTGTCGGAATGATTTCGGCTTCGATACCGCGCTCCCACAACGAGTATTCGGATTGCAGCGCCGAGATGGGATGCACGGCGTGGGCGCGCCGAATGGTGGCGGCGCTGGCCTCTGACAGGCCGATGTAACGCACCTTGCCGGCCTTGACCAATTCGGCCAGCGCGCCGACGGTGTCTTCAATCGGCACGTTTTTGTCTACGCGGTGCTGATAGAACAGATCAATGTGAGCTACGCCGAGCCGCGCGAGCGAGGCGTCGCAGACTTCTTTGACGTGTGCGGGGCGGCTGTTCGTCCCAATCGGGCGGCTGTCCTTGATGGTGAAGCCGAACTTGGTGGCGATGATGGCGCGGTCACGCCGGTCATTGAGCGCGCGGCCCACCAGCTTTTCATTTTCAAATGGGCCGTAAACTTCCGCCGTGTCAAAAAAGTTGATGCCCAGCTCGAGTGCTTCGTGAATGGTGGCGAGGCTTTCGGCTTCATCTGCGTGGCCGTAATTGCCACTCATTTGCATGCAGCCGAGACCAAGCGCGGAGACGATCAAGCCTTGTGTTCCGAGTTTGCGTTGTTCCATTGGTTGTGACTCCTTGTTGAGAATAGTGGAGCACACTTTACCGAACGCGCGCGCGCTTGCCTAGCGCCGAAATGAACGGTCAATCCGGTTGCGTTGCATTGGACAGCGTTGCATCATTCCCCGACCCAAGGCGCGACAACTATCTACACAAACGAGGTGAACCCGCATGAAATTCGGATGGACTGCCTTAGCTTTGCTGGGCGCATTGTTTATTCCGGCGCAAGCCGCCATGAATGCCCAGTTGCGCTTGTTTGTCTTCAACCCGCTTTACACCGCGGCGATTAACCATCTGGGCGGCGTTTTGATCAGCCTGGTGGTGATTGGGCTGACGGTGCGGTTGAACCAACCCGGCAATTTACGCGGCGTCATGGATGCGCCCTGGTGGGCGGTGTGCGGCGGTGTAGTCGGCGCCTGCTTCATCGTGATTGCCACCTTGTGCGTGCCACGTATCGGCGCCGCCAGCTTTTCGGTGGCGGTCATTGGCGGACAACTGGTGGGCGCGCTGTTGCTCGATCAATTCGGTTGGCTGGGGTTGACGCAACGTGCGCTGACCACGCCGCGGTTGACGGGCGTGCTGTTGATCTTCGTGAGCATCTGGCTGATGCAGCGCGAGTAGCGGCTTGTCATCATTCAGCGCGTGCCCGCATAATGCGCGCTCGTTTTTCAACCGTACCGTAGGTTGTCCAACCTGCGGAGCATCTGAGCAGATGAACCTTCAGGGCAACGCACAAATTCCCCGCATTGCTCGCACAACCAAGTCCCCGCAGGTTGGACAACCTACGGTACGTTTTTCTGAGGAAACAGTATTGGCGCTCAAAGACTTGATTTCGATTGACGATCTGACGCGGCCCGAAGTGCGCCGCATCTTTGAAACGACGGCGGACATCAAGGCCCAGCCGCGCAATTACAGCACGGCGCTGGCCGGGCGCAGCGTGGCGCTGATTTTTGAAAAGCCGAGCTTGCGCACGCGCGTGACCTTTGATCTGGGCGCGACGCAGATGGGTGCGTCGTGCGTTTATCTGGATCATCAAGGCGTGCGGCTGGGCGAACGCGAATCGGTCAAGGACATGGCGCTCAACCTGGAACGCTGGGTGGACGTGATCGTCGCGCGCACCTACAGCCACGCATCGGTGATCGAACTGGCCGCGCATTCGTCGGTGCCGGTGATCAACGGGCTGTCGGAGTTTTCGCATCCGTGCCAGGGGCTGACTGATTATTTCACGCTGACCGAAAAGGTCGGGCCGGATTTGAGCGGCTTCAAGCTGGCGTATGTCGGCGACGGCAACAACACCGCGCACTCGCTGATTTTCGGCGCGGCCAAAACCGGCGCGCACATCCGCATCGGCTGTCCGAAAGGTTACGAGCCGGATGGCGAGGTGTT
The DNA here is from genome assembly GCA_043740245.1 of Acidobacteriota bacterium. Classification (GTDB taxonomy): domain Bacteria; phylum Acidobacteriota; class Blastocatellia; order RBC074; family RBC074; genus JACPYM01. Next base: position 7,974 of record JAYUCP010000585.1, read on the forward strand.
GAAACGCGCGCGCAAGGAAGCGCGCACCACAGGCGCGAAAATCGAAGTCGTTCACGATCCGTTTGAAGCCGTCGCGGACGTGCAAGCCGTTTACACCGACGTGTGGGCTTCAATGGGTTTTGAGGCCGAGACCGAGCGGCGGCGCGAGATTTTCTCTTCGTACCGCGTGACCAAAAAGCTGATGAGCAATGCGGCCAAGGGCGCGTTTTTCATGCACTGCCTGCCCGCGCATCGCGGCGACGAAGTGGACGCCGAAGTGATTGACGGCAAAAACTCCATCGTTTACGACGAAGCCGAAAACCGGCTACACACGCAAAAGGCGATCATGCTGTTGCTGGTGCAGGCCAACCAGTGAAATGCGGATTGCGGATTGCGGATTGCGGATTGCGGATTGCGGATTGCGGATTGCGGATTGCGGATTGCGGATTGCGGATTGCGGATTGCGGATTTTCGAGGTTAGTTGATGAGTGAACAAGCGAAGCTGGGCAGCGAATCGAATGCAGAACCACTGACCGACAAAAATCCGCAATCCGCAATCCGCAATCCGCAATCGCTTGCCCGTTCCGCCAGCATCGTCAGCATTGCCACGATGGGCAGCCGCGTGTTGGGCTTGGTGCGCGAACAAGTCTTCGCGGCTTTCTTCGGTGCGGGTGTGGCGAACGACGCCTTCAACATCGCTTTCCGTATTCCCAATATGCTGCGCGACCTGTTTGCCGAAGGCGCGCTCTCAGCCGCGTTTGTTTCCACCTTCTCTCGCACCCTCAATCAAAAAGGCGAACGCGAAGCCTGGCGGCTGGCGAATCTGGTCAACAACGGCTTGATCGTGATTCTGTCGGTCATCATGCTCGCGGGCATCATCTTTGCGCCGCAGATCGTGAATTTGCTGGCGGATGTGCCTGAGCAAGCTGGCGCGCAGGTGCTGTTGCCGCTGGCAATCAAGATGACGCGCATCCTGTTTCCGTTTTTGCTGATGGTTTCGCTGGCGGCGGTGGCGATGGGCGTGCTCAATACCAAAGACCGTTACGGCGTACCGGCGTCGGCTTCGACGATGTTCAACGTCGGTTCGATTGTGGGCGGCTTGAGTTGTGCGTATGCGTATGCGCCGGAGTATGTCGGGCGCATCGCGCATTCGTTGTGGCAGCGCGTGCCGGTCGAGCGTGACGAAGCGGGCGCGGTGCAAGCGATCATCGGCATGGCCATCGGCACGTTGATCGGCGGCGTGCTGCAATGGCTGATTCAAGTGCCGAGTCTGCGCGCTGTCGGTTATCGCTGGCGTTGGGAACTGAGCTTTAGCGATCCGGGCGTGCGGCAGGTGATGAAGCTGATGGCCCCGGCGATCATTGGCGCGGCGGCCTTGCAGGTCAATCTGGTGGTCAACACCAACTTTGCGACGAGCCTGGGGCAAGGGCCGGTCTCGTGGTTGCAGTACGCGTTTCGGATGATCTATTTGCCGATTGGAATTTTCGGCGTAGCGATCTCGACGGCGACGTTGCCGATCACGTCGAAGGCCGCGGCGCTGGATGATCTGGCGGGCTTCCGGCGCACGCTGGCCTCGGCGTTGCGGCTGACGTTCTTGCTGACGATTCCTTCGGCGGTTGGGTTGATTGTGTTGAGCCGTCCGATCATCGCGCTGATCTATCAACGCGGCAGCTTCAACGCGCATGACACCGAACAGACGGCGCTGGCCTTGAGCTATTACGCGCTGGGGCTGGTCGCCTATTCGATGATCCGCGTGCTGACGCCGTCGTTTTACGCGCTGAAAGAAACGCGCATCCCGATGCTGGCGAGCGTGGTTTCGATTGTGACGAATTACATCGTGGCGTCATTGGCGGTGCGGCAATTCGGCTTTGGCCACAGCGGGCTGGCGCTTTCAATCGCGGCGGTGGCGATTGTGAATTCGCTGTTGCTGCTGTTTTTCATGCGGCGCAAGCTGGGCAAAATCGAAGGCCGCAGCTTGTTCGCCTCGTTCAGCAAAGTGACGCTGGCAGCGCTGGTGATGGGCGCAATCTGCTGGCTGGTGAGTCAACAAGTGGAAAGCGCGCTCGGCACGAAGAGTCTAAAGGCGCGGTTTTTGGATGTGAGCGTCTCGGTGGGTTTGGGCATTGTGGTGTTCTTTCTGTCAACTCGTTTGCTGCGCGTTGGCGAGATCACGCAACTGACCGGCATCGTGGCGCGTAAGCTGGGGCGGAAAGTGGCGGCGTAAGAGGCTGACCAGCAAAATTCGGCAAGGCTAAACACAAAGGCGAGCCGCAGTTTCACAACTGCGGCTCGCCTTTGTGTTTAGCCAATGAAAAAGCGCCTTATCGTTGCGGATTGCTGCTGCCAACACGCGGGAACTCGGTGATCGCCGAGGCCGGACTGGTCAACGGTTGTTTGAAGAAGCGGAACGAGATCGAACGATAAACACGCCCGGCGATTTCCGCCGCGCGCTTGCCTGCTTCGGAAGAGCCGGTGGTGATGACCGTCACGACCAGGCGCGGATTGTCCACGCTGTCAAACGAGGTGAAAAGCCCCAGTTTGTCGGTCGCGCCCGTGCAGGTGCCGGTCTTGCCGGCGACCTGGCCCAACGGATCGGAAGCCAGTTTGGCGGTGCCATAATTGACGGCCCCGCTCATGCCGGAGAGCGTCCGTAGCCGGTCTTCCGGCGTTATTTCTATGCGGCGTTTCAAGAGCGGCCTGAATTCAGCCACGTCAGCAACCGTGCGTGGCACACGGGGCACATACAGATTGCCGCCGTTCGCAATCGCCGCAGTGAAGGTCGCCAGTTGCAACGCCGTCACGCCAAAGCCATCGCCGTGGCTGGGCATTTCGCGCGTCGCCTCTTCGGGCAAGAAGCCAGGGCTTTCACCGGGATAGTTTATGCCGGTCGGCTCGCCAAAACCGTAGTTGTGGGCGTATTGCATCACGCGTTCGTAACCGAGTTGACGGCCCAGCACCTGAAAGAAAGGGTTATTGGAATGCGCCAGTGCATCGGTCAGATTCATGCTGTAGCTCGCCGAGATAGCCAGGTCCTGATTGGGATCGAAGATACCTTCGTGCAACGCGGCCAAGCCAACGATCAACTTGACGGTCGAACATGGTTTAACCGGCGAACTGAGCGCCATCTGTTGATTGACCACCGTGAAGACGCGTCCGTTGCTCGGGTCCAGCACCACGACGGTGCCAGCCTTGCCCGCCAAGGCGTCAATCGCGGCCCGGCGGATTTCGAGGTCTTCGCCGGTGCTGTTGTCTTTCAGCACATTGGCGGCAGCGATGTTGCGCAAGCCTTCGTCGCGGGCGCGGATGGCGCGCAGGCGGGCTTCGATGATGGCGCGGCGGCGGCGGGCTTCAGCGGCGCGATAGGCCGCCAGCTTTTGGCGCTCGGCTTTGGATAACTTGCCGCGTTTGCGCAGGAGAGTGCGAATTTCCTTCTGCGAAATTTTGGGTTGCGGGGCGCGCCCGCGAATAGTTTGCGCTTTGCCTCTACCCTTGCCTTTGCCGGAAATTACCGGACCTTTCGCTTTGCGGCGACTGCTTTTCGCCGCAGGCTTGGCAATGGTTTTACCCTTTTTTGCCAGAGCGGCTTTCGCTTTTTGCTTGTGACCGGATTTTGCGCGGGTTTTCGCTTGTGCCACAGAACCGGTCGCCATCAACGCCACCACCAGCGCCAGCAGCGTCGGCGTTAACCAGACGCGAGAGTACTTCCTCATTTTCGATCCCTTTTCTTCGCCCATTCGCTGACTGCACCATCGTCATAGAGCAACTTCGAAGGGCTACTTTACAGGTTGTCCCCAGCCAGCCCGAGGGGTTTTTAGTTCAGGCTGTCTACGACAGACAAACACACCTCAGCAAAGTTTAGACAGACGTTCACGCCAATTCGATACAGCTTGATGCTTGTTAGTGAACCCGCAGTGTCGGAACGCAAGAAATCAATTCGTGAGTCGCAGCTTGCGTTGGAGCACCCGACGCGAGGAGCTTGCTTTTGCCAGTTCAAAGCAAGCGCTTGATAAATTTCCACCATGGTTTTCCTAAATATCTCGCCTCAAGCAAAACCAGGGGGGCTGGCGTGCGCGGCAGTCTAGCAAAGAAGGAGGGGGGGCAACAACATGTGAGCTTATGCTCAAAAAATTATTTCCACGGCCGGAAAAATTAATCTCTCGAACAGTTCAGCCCCAGCCGCAGGGCATTAAATCACTGCTCAACCAATGTTTAACCGGCTAGGTCTTACCACGCAACTGACTTGTTGAACCGGAGCCCGGGGCACGGGGCAGAGAAAAGTTTGTAATACATCTGTACTTTCGCCACACCCAGTTGAACCGTGCTCGTCCTGAGATTGTCCTTTTGTTTCCCCGTATTATTTCAACAGCAAAGCGCCAGCAGCATCCCTACAAGTAGGCCGTCGAATTCGGGTTTATGCAATCTCGCCGTGAGGTTCGTGAATCCGGTAAAATTTTTGTCAGCCGCTAAGCCAAACAACTTCAAAATCTAGTGTCGCATCTCAGCGCCGCATTTTTACCGTAGTCAGATGAGTAATTATTGCAACGGTGGTGAGGGCGAAAGGTGATGGTGACGAAGAAAACAGGAGAAAATATGTTGACTACCAACTTTGAAGACGTGATCCCGGTAAACAATCCAATTGAACCAAGCCTTCCGCCCGAACCGTGTGTCCTAGAACTGGTTCAACCGCAATTGCAGGCCCAGGTCAATTCGATCATTCACGAACATTTGACGGATATGTGGTTATTAGTTACGGGAGAAGAAGCCAAAGACAACGCGGGTAACAAACGTTACGATGGAAAGCCCTTTGCGATGGTCTGTGGCGGGCAAATGCGCTTGTTGGAATCGCGTCCATTTACGCTAGATGCTTTGCGCGCTGTTGGCATTGAGATGTCTTAAGCCAGTAGGGAAGATAAATACCAAGAAAAAGAACGAGGGCCGCGTATTGAGAAATACGCGGCCCTCGTTCTTTCTATGAACCAATGCTACTGCTTGGCCAAGGTTCGTACATACGCGACGACCTGCCACATTTGTTCATCGGTCATCTTTTTCATTGCCGGCATTTTGCCTTTGCCGTTCTTCAGCGCCAGAAACACTTTACCATCAGGGTCATTTAGAATCGCACCTTTCGCCAGGTGTGTTGGGATAGGGTTGAAAGACGGGCCCGCAGGCCCTTCACCTGCACCGGTATCACCGTGGCAATAAGCACAATTGGCTTGGTAAAGCGGCGTTCCGGCTGCGGCCGCAGCGGCCAAATCAGGGAGCGGATTCCGCGTTTCTGCCGTGACCTTGACAGGCAAGGCGACAGCCGTATTGGCTGGCCTAGAAACCGCTGCCGGACTGGCCAGCGAGGTGTCTTTTGGTGTTGCAGGAGCAGAGCACGACGCGCTCCCGAGCACAATCAGCAATAAGGCGGCAGCTAATAAATACGGCACTGAAATCGCTTCAGCGCGCGCCTCGAGCCAATTCAGCATAGCTTCAAAATTCTTACGCATAAGTAAAACGATCCTCAAGGAATGAATGGTGATGGACATTGTGGGGAAGGAAAAGGGAAGGCCCAGTTTGTAGCCTATTTTGCCGGTTTTGGGAAGTCGTATGACTGTTGGAATTTCTTGCTTTGCGGTAAACACAACGTGTGCGATTATACGCGCCGAAATGACGGTCCCATCGGCATCCCACCAAACCGTCAGTGTTCTTCCTTAGTGCCGCATACGTATTCTTTCCCAGTGCCGCAAAAAACCCGGCTCACCGAGTTGCAGCGGTTTTTCGAGAGCCGCCGCAGTGTCGGTCTAATGGCCTATGGTAGTAATGGCCAGACACCTGAGAACGCCCCGCTTAACAGGTTGTTTGAGCAATGAATTCATCAATCAGCGCGGCCCGCCCTCGGGATGCTGATCGTTCAGAGGTGAAGTGTATGCAGTGTCCAAGTTGTCAGGTTGAAAATGATTATGGCCATTCATATTGCACTCATTGCCGCGCAGAGTTGCGCACGGGAGCGGCCTTTACCAAAGGTGTAAGTGAAGTCGAAGCGCAACCGCTCAAACCGCGCAACAAAATGCTGCAAGGTGTTTGGCGCGTCGTGCGGTTGATGCTGAGCGCGTTTCTTTTGTTTCTGGCCATCGTCGTTGTGCGGGGAGTCAATTGGAGCGGCATCATGCACAAAATTTCGGAGACCAAGACGGGCGTAGAACGCGACACGCCTAAAGCTGGTAAACCCGTTCGCCCAACTCCTCAACCATCTCCGCGTAAGATCGAAGAGGATAAAGCCAAGCCAAAAAATATCGCCGAAAGCGGAACGCTCACGAGCCTTTTCTTTAAGCTGTTTGCCAAGCTCCGGCAGGGGCTTGGGGAAAATGCTTCATTTGGAGCCGAGTTACGCAATGCCCAGGCTGAGGCCGCCACAAATCGCAATACCGGAGGCTTGACCTTGAATAGTGGCACGCGCGCCAAGGTTTATCTGGATGGGCAGTTTTCAGGGTTTACGCCACAGACAGTCAGGCTCACGCCGGGCGAACATAGAGTCAGTGTGTTGGCGGCTGGCTATGAAGAGTGGAATCGTAAAATTCGGTTGAAAGCAGGCCAGCAACTCAGCCTCAAAGCTTCGCTCAAAAAACCCGCCGCGCAATGATTATGATTTGGCGCGCCGCTCGGCCTCGAATTGCTGCGTCTCTTGTTCCGTGATGCTGTGATAAACCGGCGGCGCCCCCAGGTTGCGATTGGTCTGGCTGGGCAAGTTTGGCGGTGCGTAAGGTTGGGCAGCGGGTGCTTGCAAGGCAGGTTGAACAACAAAAGGCCTTACTTCGGCGCGCGCAGTTTCCAGCAATTTCACCAAGCGCCGGCAAATTAGCACGATTGATCCGTAGCCGAACAGCGCCAGGAATAAGCCAATTGGCGCGCCTGGGGCATGATATTCATATTGCATCATGCTAAGCAGGAGCGCCCCGATGGTGACAAAGAGGAAGCCGAGAATGCTGACGAGCGCGGTGATCTTCAGAATGCTATTGGGTTCAACCTGCTTGGCGGTATTGCCCGTCGCCACTTCATTGATAAAATTCTGCGCCAGGTCGAAGGCCATCAAATTGGCGCCACAGCGGCGACAGAATTTCTGGCCCTTCGCGTTTTCCATCCCACAATTCGGGCAAAACATTTCGATTCCTCCTGCAATTTCGCTTCTGTAAATTCGTTGCGGCCTGCGCAGCGCGCGCAGTATAACACTCCCATTCGCGGCTTCGATTTGGATTTGGGATTTGGTGGGGCCCTGCGTTGCGCCGGCCCGCGCCGTCTTACGACAGATCGTGGCCAACGGTTCATTTTTCATTGAGAGGACAACTGGGATGTTTTCTTTCGTCCATCAAGTAGTCGTAATCAGCGGGGCCTCGCGCGGCATCGGGGCGGCGGCGGCGGCGCGCTTTGCCGAAGCCGGGGCCGCCGCTGTGGTCATCAATTACCGCGCGAATCAGGCGGCGGCGCAGGCTGTAGCTGAACAAGTGCAACACGCGGGTGCTGCGGCCTTGCTCGTGCCAGCGGACGTCGCGCGTGCTGATGACGCGCAGCAGTTGATTGACCAAACGCTGGCCCGGTTCGGACGCTTGGATGTGCTGGTCGCCAACCACGGCGTTTGGCCCCCTGAAGAGCGTGCCATCGCCGACCTGAGCCACGCGCAATGGGATGAAACCATGCGCATCAACGTCAACGGCGTGTATTACCTTTGCCAAGCCGCCACGCGCATCTTTGCTCAGCAACGGCGCGGTAATATCGTCATCGTCAGTTCGACCGCAGGCCAACGCGGCGAAGCCTTTCACGCCGATTACGCGGCCTCGAAAGGCGCAGTCATCAGCCTGACCAAATCGCTGGCGGTGGAGCTTGGGCCGTTGGATGTGCGGGTGAATTGCGTCGCGCCGGGCTGGGTTGATACTGAGATGGCGGCGGGTGCTTTGCATGCCGATCCGGCGCAGTGGCAAAAAATCATCGAGGCCATTCCGTTGCGCCGCGTCGCGACTGCTGAAGACGTAGCCAATTCAATTCTCTTTCTAGCCTCGGATTTGGCGCGGCACATTACCGGCGAAATCCTGAACGTCAATGGCGGCGCAGTGCTTTGCGGCTGAGCGGAAAAAACATAACGGGGAACTGAGGCGGAATCACAAGCCCTCAGTCCCCCGTTATGTTCTTTGGCGAATAGCCACTCGGTTTGTCGCTACTGCTAAAGACCCGGCGAGGACGAACTCGTTCGGAAACTTGCTCACCAACCTCGCACTGTTTTTGGTCTTTCACGTTCGACTGCGGTCTCACACGCCCAGTATTGAAGAATGTTCCCAGCATGTTCTGCGCCAGCAGTTGCTCGGCGGTGCGCCGCCGCACGATGCGGTAAAGCTGCTCGCGTACCAATTCCACTTCGTAATCGCGCCGTATCCTCGCTAGTCCTTCACCCTCACGGCTAAGCGTGCGCATGCCTTTTTGCCAAAGCTCCGGATCGAAATCCACATAAACACTGCGCCCCGCCAGGATGAAATCGTCAATCCGCGCGCTCAGCTTTTCATCCGGCCAGGGCGCGCCCGGCGCGATCGCGGCCCAATGCGGCCGCGCGCCGACGCCGTTATAAAACTGAATCAGCGGCGTCCGCGCGCCCACGATAAACGCCGCGTGCCAGGGCAGGTCAATGATTTTTTGAATGTAGCTCTGCGCCGCCCGCGCGCCCCATTGCTGATCGTAAAGCTCCTTCGCCATGCGGTTGTATGTGCCCTTAGTTAGCACCAACAGGCCGAGCAAGAGAGGCACCGCGCGCCACCATTGTGTGCGTATGAGTTCCGCCAGCAACCACCCGCTCGCCGCCGCCAGACCAGGTAAGCCGGTGAGCAGATAGCGCGGGTTGACGGGCAGATCGTGATTCAACAGCAGCAACAAATCCGCGCCCAAGCCGCACAGCCCCAGGCCCAGCAGCACACAATGTTTTTTGCCAGCCCACAAACCTGCCAAGCCCAGGATGCCCGTCAACGCCGCGACACACGAACAATCAAAGGCGTACTTGGCGATGAACCAAAGGTTCCTGGCGGTCACCGGATGCACGGTGCGTTCGAGCGTGCTCAGCGTGTACCAGTTGGTCACCGCGCGCAGGTAATTATCCGTGTCGTAAAGCACCCAGAAAATCATCCCCGCCAGCGCGGCCACTCCCGCCAGCCCCAGCGCCGATAGACAGCGCAACCAACTGATCCGCTGCCAACGGCCCGCCAGCACGATCAACGGAAAGTAAAAGAGCGCGAACTCACGCAAGTTCGCGCTCGCGCCCAGCAACAACGCCGCCAATACAAATTGATTTTGTTGGCCCAACCGCGCGCTACGCGCCAGCCACCACAGCGACCAACTCAACCAAACAAAGGCCGGGATTTCGCTCATCCCGCGTCCACTGTAGATCAAAAAGTAAGGCGAGCCAGCCATCAGCAGCGTGCCGATCAGCGCGGCCAACCGGCTTACTGAAAGCTCTTTGTAAAGCGCATAAAACCCAATCGTCGCCACGCCCGCTTGCGCAATCGTGCCGTAACGCAACAGCAAATAGGCCTGCTCAGCCGACCAATTCCAGAAGTGTTCCGCCAGTTTCCAAAGCCAGTGGTTGTAGCCGCAAAACAACGCGCGCCCCAGGCCCAACGCCGAGGGCAGCCCCTGCACCGCGTAGACTGTGTAATCAAAACCATCCCAATCCGAGATGAACGGATCGCGCAACGCATACGCCAGCCACCACGAGGCCAGCGCCAGCGGCAGCCACAGATACATGTCGCCCAGCCAGTGGAATGCGGAAGGCGGAAGGCGGAAGGCGGAAGTTGTGGGGTGGAGGTTGGTCAAATGAAAGTTTGAAGCAGTTACCGGCTACCGGCTATCGGTTGCCGATCTTCAAGCTTTCGGCGCGTAATAACCCTTGCGGTGGCGGATGCGAATGTCTTTGCGGTTGGGCAAGCGGATTTCAATTTTGCGAAAAGCGCCATCAGGCGTTTCGTTCGCAGGTTCGTAGGCGAGCAGGTATTGCTGGCGCAAATCCTGTTCGAGTTGGGTGAAGGCTTGATCGAGGTCGCGGTTGCCTTTGGGCAAGGCTACGCGCCCGCCGGTGGCTTCGCAGATGCGCTTGAGCACGCCTTCGCTGACGCCTTGATCGCCGATGCCGATGGCATAGATGACGACTTCGGCGCGCAAGGCCTCGTCAATCGCATCGCCGATTTTCATGCGGCTGGTCGTGTCTTCGCCGTCGGTGATGAGGATGATCGTTTTGCGTCCGGGCTCTTTGGCGAGCAGGTCGGCGCTGGTCGCAATGATCGCGTCGTACAACGAAGTGCCGCCCTGCCGCGAACCGCCGTTGATGGGCGGGGTCGCGCCGCCGTAAATGCTGGGCGGCGGCCCGGCGATGAAGGCAATCTCTTCCAGCCCTTTGCGCAAGCGCGCGGCATTCGAGGTCAGCCCCTGCATCAGGGTCGGCTCGCCTTCGAATTTGATGATCGCGGCGGTGTCTTTATTCGGACGGATGACTGAATCAATGAAGCGCGCGCCGGCGTCTTTGAGCACCGGCAGCATGAAGCGTTCGCTGCCGCTCACATCCACCAGGATCGCCATCGTCAGCGGCAGATCGAATTCGCGTTTGAAGGTGAAAATCTGCTGCGGCTTGCCGTCCTCCAGCACCGTGACTTCTTCCTGGGCGACATCGTTGATGTAGCGGTTCTGTTTGTCCTGTGCGGCAAAGAGCACGTTGACCAATTGCGTGCCAACGCGGATGGTTTCGACTTCATCCTCTTTCTTTTTGGGCTGCTGTTTCTGGTCGCCTTTCTTCTGATCTTTTTTCTGTTCTTGTTTCTGTTGCGCGGCGGCGGTCTGCCAACCGGTGTGCAGCGTCAGCACGGATAGCGCCGCCACCACTGCGGCACTGAGCAACCAAGCGATGCGAATTCGTTTTGTCATAAGGTCTCTCGTCTCTTACTACTGCATTTGTGAGCGCCGAGACCAGGGTGGTGGAACGCGCCGCGCGTCGCCTGGCTTCGGTCAGGTTATTGCCAATTACTGCCAGCTATTGCTTGACGCCACCTTCAGTGCCGGTTTGACGCGGCGGCACGGCGTTGTAACCGCTCTTGGTGCGGATGCGATAGTCTTTGTTATTCGGCAACTTTACTTCGATCTTGCGGAACTTGCCGTCAAAGTTGGCATTGGTTGGGTCGTAAGTCACCTGATACTGGCTGCGCAATTCTTTGGCGATGGCCGAAAAACTCTTCTCCAGTTCGATCACCTTGGAAGTAAAAAACGAGCGCCCGCCCGTGTCTTCAGCCAATTGCTTGAGTACCTTGTCTTCTTTGTTGTCCACGGTGCCGGCCTCGACGCCGAAGAAGCCGCCCGACTTCGTGCTGATGACGAAAATAACAGTTTCGGAACGCTGAGCGATGTCAATCGAGTCTTTCAGTGTGCGTTCGCTGACGGTGTCTTCGCCGTCGGTGATGATGACCATCGCGCGGCGGCGGCCCTGAATGGCGAACATCTTCTCTTCGCAGACGCTGTAAATCGCGTCGTACATGCGCGTCTCGCCCTGCGCCTTGACCTTGTCAATCGCCTTGGTCAGCAAGTCCAGACGGTTTGTGAAATCCTGCTGCAACTCGACTTCGGAATCGAAGGTGGCGAACAACGCGCGGTCTTTGCGTGAGGTGAGCATCGTTTGCAGGAAGGAGACGGCGGCGTCCTTCTCAAATTTCAGTTTCGGTTTGACGCTGTTCGAGGTGTCCATCAGGATCGCCACGTCCAGCGGCAGATCGCTCAGCGGCTGGAACGAAACGATCTCCTGCTTGGTCTTGTCCTCGAAGATTTCAAAATCGCTCTGCTTCAAATCAGTGATGAAGCGGTTGGTCTTGCCTTCGGTCACGGCCACAGGCAGGCGCACGTTGACGGTGCGCGAGACGATGGTGCCCGGCCCTTGTTCCGTTTCCGGCTCGCCCGCCGGTTTGGTTTTGTCACCCGGCTTGGTTTGCGGCTTCGTCTGGGTTTGGTTTTGCGATGGGGTCTGCGGCGGATTTTGGGGCTTGGTTTGGGGCTTGGTTTGGGACGTGGATGATGCTCCCTGTTGCGCCGAAACGGCAATCAACCCGCCAAACAAGGCCAGTGCAACGATGGCGCAGGCGCTTAACCAGCGACGCTTGTACATAATGACTCCTCGTAACTGCAATCTTTGGATACCCGCTCTCCGAAGCGGTTGCGGAAGTAGGAACGGATTATAGGTGCAGGTTTTGCGGCAGTAAAGCGCGTGAATTTTGAGCCAGCCAGGTGCGGCGGACTGGCCGTCAAGCCGTTTCGACCAAAATC
>JAYUCP010000586.1:0-3328 GCA_043740245.1 Acidobacteriota bacterium
TCAGGCTTCAGCCTGTGTTCGCGCTCGCCAACACAGGCTGAAGCCTGAACTCCATGCTCTTTTGCGAAAGCCCTTATTGCCCCGTGCTCGCCAATTGGCGGGGGCGCAGAATCGGGCGGTCTTTGCCGCTGTCTTTGCCATCCGGCGTGCCTTTCGCGCGATAGCCTTCGCGGGCACGGATGACGACGTTTGGGAGTTTGGCTTGCACGCGCACGCGGCGGTAGGTGCCATCCTGCGCGGTGTTGGACGGGTAGTAACTCAGCGCATATTGATAGCGCAACTCTTCGGCGATGCTGGCAAAGGCGCTGTTCACGCTGCCGAGCGTTTCGGCACGGTAAAGCCGCCCGCCGCTGCGGTCAGCCAGTTGGCGCAAGTATTCGCCCGCTTGCCGGTATTGATCTTGCTGCGGGCCGCGCTGTGACGGCCATTGGCCGTTCGGGAATTGCGCGTTGCCCCATTGCATTTGTTGCATCAGGGGCCGGCGGCGTCCACCACCGCGCGGCTGCGGCCAACCGATGATGGGGGGCAAGCCATTGGGATTGCGCTGGCCGCCATAGCCGCCCTGCACTTGGCCTTCGGTGTTGTATTGAATCGGGAAGACCACGACGTCCGATTCTTCGACGGCTTCGATGGTGTCGCGCGCACGGACGCCTTTGCTGGTGGTGTCTACGCCGTCGGTGAAAAGCACGATGGCTTTGCGGCCTTCGATGCGTTTCAAACGTTCGCTGACGACCAGGTCAACCGCTTCATAAAGGCTGGTGCCGCCGCCGATACGCGTGCCGTAAATGGCCCGGCGCAAGCGCGCGCGATTGCTGGTGAATTCTGAGTCCACATAAACCCGGTCATCGAACGACACGACCATCACCTGATCGTCGTCGCGCAATTGCTCGACAAAGGCGACGGCGGCGGCTTGGATGTCTTCGTGCTTGAACGCGGTGCTGCGCGAAACGTCGAGCAGCAACACGACGTGCAGCGGCATGGTCACCGGCGTGAAATCGGCGACCTCCTGTTCGACGCCGTCTTCGTAAACGCGAAAGTCTTCCTTCTTCAAAAACGGCACGTAGCGCCCGCCGTGATCCAAGGCCGTCACAGGGATCGAAACCAGGCTGGTGTCAATCTTGATCGTGCCGCTGTCATCGGGCGTTTCAGGTTGTTGTGGTGGCCCTTGCGGGATTTGGTTAATCGGCGGCGCGGTTGCCGGTTTCTGGCCGGGCGCGGGTGTCGGCGTGGGTTGCGCGCGACGGCCCGATTGCGCGGCGGCGGGAAAATTTGCGCTGAACGCCAGCGCGAATATGAGCGAACCCAAAAGTAAGCTTGCGAAGACCGGTCTTTTCATTGTGCGTATTCCTTCCGCGCGCATGAACGCCGCGATAGATATAGCTTGCCCGCTACGGACGAAATTTGTGAATGGGGAAAGCCTGCGCGGAAAGGGGTAATCGCAAGCGGGCCGGAGTATAGCGCAGCGCGGCGGCGGATGTTGAGATTTTTGCTGGTGTTGGCCCAAGTGGAAGTTTCGGCACCTGAGTTTCAACGCCAAGACGCCAAGAGCACCAAGTCAAATGGTTGAGCGGTTGCTAACACAGGTAAAACTTGGCGTCCTTGGCGTCTTGGCGTTGAAACTTCTCGCGCTCTTTAGCCGCTATCGTTCCGCAACATCACTTCGACCGCGTCCAGCTTTTCGGCAACACGTCGCGCGCCGATAGATTCGCGCCCAAGATCAAAATAAAAGATGAGATGAACACCCACGTGATCAGCGCCATCAGCGACGAAAGCTGTTTGTAACTGCCTTTGAAATCCAGCAGCGGCATTGCCACTCTGAACCCCAGCGTCGTAATCATCCACAGCACCGCCGTCGCCGCCGAGGCGAAAAAGATTTGCACGCGCTGCACCTTGCCGTTGGGCACGACGTAATACACGACAAAGAACAGCAGTACCAAAAACGGCAGCGAGATGATCGTCGCAATCACCGCAAAGATCGGCTTGCGAATCGCGGCGTCGCCCAGCAGCTTGCCCAGCAGGTAATCCCAGGGACTGGCAATCACAATCGCCAGCAGAATGATGATGCCGCACACCAGCACCAGCGGCATGTACATCAGGTATTGTTTGAAGAGGTTGCGTTCGGGAAACTTCCACAAACGATTCAGGGCGAGTTCCAACGGCTGAAAAATGCCCGAACTGGAAAAGATCAGCAACGCAAACGAAACCAGCGTCGCCTTGCCGCCCGGCCCGCGCGTCACCTGATCCAAGCTTTCAAACAGCGTCCGCGATTCCGCCGGCACCAACGCGACCATCAGGCGGTAACAGGTTTCGTAGCCCTGCTGCCAGCCCAGCACGTTGACCAGAAAGCTGCCCAGCAAGACCAGGAACGAAAAGAACGACATCAGCACATTGAAGGCGATGGACGAGGCGTGCACATAGGTCTCGCTCTCGGTCAAATCCCAGATCGCGGGCCACATCTTTTTCAAGAAGAGCCAAGTGCCCTGCGCATAAAAACGCCAGCCGCGCGTTTTGGGTGGCGCGGCGGTGGCGCTGGCCGTCTCCACGGGAGTTGTTGCGCTCTCTTCAGCCATGCTTTTCGATCCTCAACATTGGTACGGTACCGAGAGCTGTAGCGACCGGGTACTTGCCAATGCGTGCGACTTGAGGGCACCCGGTCGCTATCGCTCCCGGTACCGTACTGGCGCGTTCACGCCAATGCGGCAAGCTGCGTGTCCAGTTCCGCCAGCGTTTGGTTCAGCCGCTGCCGTTGCACGTCCGAATGCGCCTTCTGCAATTGGTCGAGCAAACGGCTGCGCAACAAACTTAGGCTCTCACGCCGTTGCTGGCGTTCGATCAACTCCGGCGAAAGCACGGGCCGTTTAGCTGTCTCGCGCGCGCGTTCAGCTTCTTCCAACTGCGCTTCGACGGATTTGCTTTCCCAGCCTCTGGCCATACGTTCCTCCCATTCAATGCACAATGCAGGCCGCGTGACCCAACACCGTGTCGCCCGCGCGCAACGGACTCGGCGTCGGGCACCAACTGGTTCGCAAGCGCGCCGCCAGCAATTCATCCGCGCTTGGTTGATGATCCCACACAGCGACCGCCGTGATCGTGCCGTTTCAGGTCGAGCTAAAAACCAGCCACAACGCCGCGCGCCACGGCACGATCACGTCGTGCGTGTATTCGTCGAGCGCGATGGTTTCTTGCAAGCGCACTGGCGGCGCTTGCCGATTGCCCCACGCCACCAACTTCATCAACGTGCCGTGCGCGGGCACAGCGCTGCTAAGCGCGGCGAGCGCTTCACCGGACAGCTTGGCGTGATTGACGATCCGCATGGTTGCGGAGTGTA
>JAYUCP010000587.1:0-3325 GCA_043740245.1 Acidobacteriota bacterium
GGCGCATTCGCTGGCCTATCGCAATGCGGACGGTTCGACGCGGGTGGAGTATTTGCCGGTGACGATTACGCGGTGGCCGCCGGGCGAGCGGGTTTATGGGCGATGAGGCTATAATCGGTTCGTCTCAAAACAAAGGAGGTGTTTGCGATGCCTTATGAGAATTACACAACTGAAGAGATTGCCGCGCGTGGTGAAGCCCTCTACGCGAAGCAACTTCGCGCGCAGGTCGAAGCCGGTAACATAGGGAAGTTTCTGGTGTTGGACATCGAAACCGGCGATTACGAAATAGATGCAGAAGACTTACAGGCGACTCTGCGAATGTTGTCCAAACGGCCTGCGGCTGTTTTGCATGGTTTGCGGATTGGCTATCCCACGGCGTATCGGTTAGGCGGGCGGTTCAAAGTGAGCACGCGATGATTAACGGCAAGGTCACAACTTCGCTCGAAGCGACGATTGACATTGAGGTCAGCGGCCCGAATCCGACTCCAGAACAAACGGAGGCGGTGATTGATACTGGCTTCAACGGTTATCTCACCTTGCCGAGCCAGTTGGTTCGCCTACTCAACCTGCCATTGGCGGGTAGCCGCTTTGCCACACTCGGTGATGGCAGCGTTGTTTCCCTGCGTGCTTATCACGCCACGGTTTCCTGGCATGGACAAAATCGTAAGGTGCTGGTGTTAGAAGGCGACGGAGCGTCACTCGTTGGCATGTCACTGTTGCGCGGCAGCCGATTTTCCATGGATGTTGTTGTTGACGGTGATGTAGCCGTAGAGGAATTGCCGCTGGCGATGCGCCCCTGACGAATGGAGGTAAACGACGATGACCAGCAATGTGACTTTGGAGCAGGTTGAGCAATTGGCTGTTCAGTTGCCGGTGGCCGATCAACTCAAGCTCTTGGCGAGCATCAGCACTCAGTTGAGGGATTCGGCAATCTTCGCCTTGCCAGTGGATGAAGAGTCAGACCGGAAAGCACGCGAGGCGCGGGCGGAGGCGCTTATGCAAGAGTTGGATTGCGGACAGCATTGCGGGAGAGTTTATTCGGTCGCAACCATCCGAGAACTCCGAGAGGAACGAATTGCGCGTCTATGAGCGAGTTGTGCATTGATGCCAGCGTGGTGAAGCAGAATGAATTTCCAGCAGGATGGGATGAGGAAAGAGTTCGCCAAGTCATAGCGCACTACGAGCAACAGACGGAAGACGAAGCGGTTGCTGAAGATGAGGCGTTGACATCTGCTTGAGCTGGGCGAAAATGCCGCCGGAGGTAAAGTTATGACGAACGAAGAAATCCTGCGTGAAATTGACTTGTTGCCGCCGGAAGGCCAGCGACTCGTGGAAAACTTTCTGGCGTCTTTGCGGCAACGCTATGCGCGCCCTGTCACGCCGTCAGCCGGCACGCCTTTGCAAAACGAGAGATTCATCGGCATGTGGCGGGATCGAGACGAATTGACGGATAGCACTGCGTGGGTGCGCCACGTTCGGGCGGCGGAATGGGGGCAATAACGTGGCTTTCACGATCATTGACACCGACATTCTGATTGATGCGGGGCGCGGCGATAATACTGCCATTGCCTGCCTCCAACGCCTCGAACAGCAATCAGCACTCGCAACCAGCGCGGTGACGCAAATGGAATTGATCGTGGGTTGCCGGAACAAGGCCGAATTGCGCGATCTCGACAGCTTCCTGCAGCGCTTTCAGGTGCTGAAACTCACCGAGCAAATTTCGGAGCGCGCCGTCGGCTTGTTGCAGCAGTATCGTTTGAGCCACGGCTTGCTGATCGCGGATGCGCTGATTGCGGCTACGGCGCTGGAATTTGGTGAGCCGTTCATCACCAAAAATCAGCGTGACTTTCGTTTTATCGCGGGGCTGAATTTGCAGTCCTATCCGTAATCCGCAATTCGCCTTGTTCGCCCTGAGAAGCGGCTTGGGCAATTGTCAAAACATGCGGAAGAGGAGGCAGAGCGTTGATCAGGCTCGGCGATCAAGACGAGGCTACGCGCAACAGCATTTTGGCGATGCTCGAAATCATTTGCTCCGAAGCCGATTTGAAGGTAGCGCCGGACGGAACGGTCGAAATCGGCAATGCTGATGCTTGCACGGAAGAGTTTGCCCGCTCCCATTGCGGTTGCCGCTGTCTATGCCAACTGGTCAAAGCCGCGCGAACCGTTACCATTCAAGTTCATGCAGCGCGGGCTGCGGCTGGCGGCGGCGGACTGACGATAGACGCGAACGAGGAAGACACCGTGAATGGTCGGGGTTCGGATGAGACGGTGTACCTTGATAACCGGAACCTTTATGCGCCGCAGCCGGATTGGCTGATTCTCGCGCACGAGCTTTGCGGCCACGCGCTGCCGGGAATGCTGGGCACGCACGTCGAATGGCGGCGCGGGCAGCCCGGTTTCAAACCGGATTGGCATCAGCAAGCCATCGAGGTGGAAAATGAGATCAGACGGGAACACGGACTGCCGCTTCGCTGAGAGGTTTGGCAAAATAAGCGCATAAGGAGGAACGAAAGATGCTGACGACCAATTGGCTTGTAACCTTGCTGGCGCTACTGATGATTGGAATGTTGGTGGCCGAATGGCTGCGCATTCGCAATGGCGTGACCAAGGCGGACTTGCAGGAGATCGCACGTTGGGCGCAATTGGGGCCGACGAAGGTCTTGCTCGAAAAAGTCCGGCTGGTTGAGCGTGGTAATACTAAAGCCGAAGTCGCGCGCTTGCTCGGCCAGGCGGACAATCCGCTGGACAGCGAGTGGTTCTATTATCTGGATGAACACGCTGGCTACGTCATCTTTTTCGACCGTGAGAATCGAGTCGAGGCAGTGAACTCATGGAAGAGTTGAGCGGTCTGCTTGTCACGAGTTTTATGCATTGATGCCAACGTGGTGGTGAAGCTGGTCTTGGCGGGCGAATCGTACCGCGGCAAGGGGTGGCAGTTGGTGAATGATTGTGCTGAGGAAGGAGGGAAATTCCAATGAGCAATACACAAATCGCACTTGTGGCCGCCAGCGTTGCTGTCGCTTTGATCGTTGCGCTTTGGGGCATCACGGCCACCTACACGAATCGGCTGGTTGAGCAGTTTAAGCTGAACGCCAATCAGTCGGAGAGTTACACTAGCCGGCTGGTTGAGCAGTTCAAGCTGAATGCCGGCCAAAGCGAGCAAAACACCACGCGCCTGATTGAACAGTTCGATAAACGCATGAATGAGCGCGACGAAAAGCTGCTCGCCAGTGAGCAAAACATCCTGCGCCTGATGGAACAGTTCGATAAACGCATGAACGAGCGTGACGAAAAACTGCTCGCCAGGCTGGATGCGGTTGAGGCG
>JAYUCP010000588.1:0-20171 GCA_043740245.1 Acidobacteriota bacterium
AGGGAGGGCTGGCTTACGAGGCTAGCCCTTCCTTACGGTCGGGCTACTGACACATGTGCTTTGAGTTCGTCCGCCAAATCCGCCGCCGCGCGCCCGTCCAGATAAAGTCGCGCCCACAACTCGAAATTCAGCAACGCCAGCAACGCATCGGTGTAATCTTCGCGCCGTGCGCGATGGGCCGCGATCAATTCGGCGACAACGGTTGGCTCAAACAGGCCGCGTCGCGCCAGCGCCGCCTGACTGAGCACCGTGTCCAACACCTGCGCCAATTGGCCTTTCAACCACGCGCCCACCGGCATGCCAAAGCCGCGTTTGGGGCGGTCGAGAATATCTGGCGGCAGCAAATCGCTGAGCGCGCGTTTCAGCAAATGTTTCAAACGTCCGCCACGCACCTTGACGGCTTCGGGCATGGCGGCGGCCAAATTCACCAAGTCTTGATCCAGCAGCGGCACGCGGCATTCCAGCGAAACGGCCATACTCATCTTGTCGGTCAACAGCAACAGGTCGTCGGGCAATTGCGTTTGCCAATCTACCGTCACCATGCGGTTCAGAGCATCCTCGCTGTGCGCATTGGCAAAGGCCGTCAACAACGGGTCTGCGGTGTGCGCTGGTTGCCGTAGCAATAAGCGTTGCGCCAGTGTGGGCGGCGGTAATTGCAGGTAAGCGCGATAACGATCTTCAAACGAAAGCTCAGCACTGGCGATGAAGGCCTTTGCCAGCCGCAGTTGATTGAGCACGCCCGAATGGCGGTCGCTGGGCAAGTGGCGGCTGACGGCGCGCGCGCTGTGTTTCACCCAACTGGGCAAGCGTTCAAACCGCGCCGCGTAATGATTGCCCAGGTAGCGGCGATACCCGCCAAACAATTCATCGCCGCCGACGCCCGACAGAATGACGGTGACCTCGCGCCGCGCGAATTCGGAAACGAGGTAGGTCGTCATAAACGCGCTGTCGGCAAGCGGTTCATCCAGATGCCAGAGCAGCTTGGGCAACAAGCCGATGACATCGGGTTTGACGATGATCTCGTGATGCTCGGTGCCGAACAGTTCAGCCACGCGGCGCGCGTAGGGCAATTCGTTGTAAAGCGCCTCGGCACTGCCGCCCTCAAAACCGATTGAATAGGTTTTGACGGGCTGACTGGTCGCTTGCGACATAAAGCCAACCACGGCGCTCGAATCAATCCCACCTGACAGAAATGCGCCGATGGGCACATCGCTGACCATCTGGCGTTGCACTGCCGTTTGGATGGCGGCGCGTGTGCGTGCGGCCCATTCGTCCTCGCTGGCCGCGCGGTCGAGCGTTTCGGGCATACGCCAGTAATTGTGTGTGGCGACGCGTCCGTCTTCCACTGTCAACAACGACGCCACCGGCAATTTGCGTATGCCTGCGAAAAGTGAGTGCGGCGCGGCGACGTAACCGAGTTGCAAATACGATTGCAGTGCGGCGCTGTCTACTTCAGGCGTGAAGCCAGGCAACGTGAGGATGGCTTTGGCCTCGCTGGCAAAGACCAGCCGCCGTCCGTCTTCATGAATGTAAAGCGGTTTGATACCCAGCCGGTCACGTCCGATCAGCAAGCGCCGCCGCCGCGCGTCCCACAAGGCAAAGCCGAACATGCCGTTGAGCCGCGTGATGAAATCATCACCCCATTGTTCGTAAGCGTGCAGCAGCGTTTCGCTGTCAGACGCGGTGCGGAAGCGATGTCCGTGCAGTTCCAACGCGCGGCGCAATTCGCGGTAGTTGTAGATTTCGCCGTTGCAGACCAGCCAGAGCGTTTCGTCCTCGTTGGTCAGCGGCTGATGCCCGCCCGCCAGATCAATGATCGAAAGCCGCCGCATGCCAATGGCGCACGGCCCGTCGGTGTGAATGCCACTGTCGTCAGGGCCCCGATGGCGCGTCACATCGCCCATTGCCACGAGCAACGCGCTGTCTATCGGCTGACCATTCAGATCAATGATGCCAAAGATGCCGCACATAGGGCGTGAAGGTAGCCTGCGCGCGTGAGTGTGGCAAGGTGCGGCGTTGACCAGTTGAAAATTTGTAGCGTAGGCTGCGCGGGGCTGGACGCGCTGTACAGTGGGCTGTTAGTCCGCTGGCAGTCTCGGCCAATCGCCCACTGATTGAGACCGCAGCGGACTAACAGTCCGCTGTACAGCTTTCGAGGATTTCACAATGAGTAAAACAGGCAATCACCTGAACGACATCGGCGTGCTCAAGCGCCGCGAAATCGAAGCGCGCATCGTTGCGCCTTTGCTGCAAGCGTTGGGCGAACGTTTTGGCCGCGCAGAAGTCCTGACGCTTGCGCGCGAGGTCATTGTCAAGGTGGCGCGCGAACAGGGCAGGGAATTGGCGCAAGCTATGAATAGCAACGGCCTGACGCAATTGGCCGGCTCGCTCGCGGCGTGGCAAAAAGACGATGCGATGCAGATGCAGTTGCTGGCACAGAGCGAGCAAGAGTTTGCGTTTAACGTCACGCGTTGCCGTTACGCCGAAATGTATCGCGCGTTGGGCTTGGAAGAGTTGGGCGCGCTGCTCTCGTGCAATCGCGACGCGGCCTTGATCGAAGGCTTCAATCCGAACGTTGAATTGACGCGCACGCAAACGATCATGCAGGGCGCGCCACATTGCGATTTCCGCTATCGCGTGAAAGCGACTGGGGAGTTGGAGCGATGAAAGTGCTGGTTGTCTTCGGTTTGTTCGTGTTGGTTGCGCTTGGGCACACTGGCCGCGCGGCAGGGCGGCTAGTGCCTGGGTACGCACGGCCTCCAGCCTGCGGGCCTGGTGCCGGACGCCATAGTGCCGGAGGGTTCTCCTTCGGCCTCAACTTCTCTTACGCCACGCCCGCAGGCTGGAGGCCGTGCGTACCCAGGGACGGCGCGCGGCTTTACCAAATCCACTGCGCCGCTTGTCACGGCCCGCGTGGCGAGGGCGCGCAAGGGCCAACACTGGCGGCACCCACGCTGCCCCGCGCTTCGACCGAAGAGTTGTTGCTCAAGATCATCAAAGACGGCCTGCCCGGCACCGAGATGCCCGGTTCACGTTTGGATGAAACGGAGATCAAGCAACTCGGCGTGTTCGTGCTGGCGCTGGGCAAGCTGCCGATTGAACCAGTCAGCGGCGATGCCCAACGCGGCGCACAGCTTTATTTCGGCAAAGGCGCGTGCGCGCAATGCCACGCGCTGAAGGGGCGCGGCGGCGCCTTCGGGCCGGATTTGACCGGCATCGGCTTGCAACGCGGCGCGGCGCATTTGCGGCAATCGTTGTTGGAACCCGCCGCCGACGTGCCCAAAAGTTTTGCGCAATACCGGCCCGGTACGAGCGTGCCGGAAAACTTCGTGCAGGTACGGCTGGTGACGCGCGCGGGCCACCGCATCAGCGGCGTGCGCGTCAACGAAGACACCTTCTCGATTCAGGTGCGCACGCTCGACGGGCGCGTGCATTCGTTTTTCAAAGAGGAGTTGAAGGAGTTGCACAAGGATTGGGGCAAGTCCGCGATGCTCAGCTATCGCGGTGTCTTTAGCGCGACTGAGTTGGAAGACGTGGTTGCCTTCCTGGTTTCATTGCGAGGTGAGCGATGAAGCGATTGTTGCTCTTGCTGTTGCTGACGCCAGTCACGTTCGGCCAGGTTTCTTATGATCGCCTTCGCCACGCCAGCGCGGAGCCGGGCAATTGGCTGACCTATTCGGGCAACTATGCCGGTTGGCGCTATGCGCCGTTGCGGCAAATCAACACGGCCAACGTCGCGCGGCTGAAACCGGCGTGGGTGTACCAGATTCGTGAGCCGGGCAAAGTCGAGACTTCGCCGCTGGTGGTGGACGGCGTGCTTTACATCACCGAAAAAGCGCACGTCGTGACGGCGCTGGATGGCCGCACGGGCCGCCCGTTGTGGACGTATCGCCGCGCGCCGCCCGCGAACGCGCGCGGTTGTTGCGGCACGCCGAATCGCGGGTTGGCCGTGTTGGATGACACGCTGTTTCTGTGCACGTTCGATGCGCATCTGGTCGCGTTGGATATGCACACGGGCAAGCCGCGTTGGGACGTGGTCGTCGCTGATGCTAACCTCGGTTACACAATGACCGGCGCGCCGCTGGTGGTGAAAGACAAAGTCATCGTAGGCATCGCGGGCGGCGAATATGGCATTCGCGGCTTTCTCGATGCCTACGAAGCGCAGACGGGCGCGCGCGCGTGGCGTTTCTGGACGGTGCCGGGGCCGGGTGAGCCTGGGCACGAAACCTGGGCGGGCGAGAGCTGGCGCACCGGTGGCGCGCCGACTTGGCTGACGGGTTCGTATGACCCTGAATTGAATTTGCTCTACTGGGGCACGGGCAATCCCGCGCCCGATTGGAATGGCGATGAGCGCGCGGGCGACAATTTGTTTTCGGAATGCTTGCTGGCGCTCGATACTGACACAGGCAAGCTGCGCTGGCATTTTCAATTCACGCCGCACGATGTTTATGACTGGGACGCCAACCAAGTGCCCGCGTTGATTGACGGCATCGTCAACGGGCGGCGGCGCAAGCTGGTGGCGACGGCCAATCGCAACGGCTTCTATTATGTGCTGGATCGCGTGACGGGCGAGTTCCTGCGCGGCACGCCTTTCATCAAACAGACCTGGACGGATGGCCTGGACGAACGCGGACGCCCGCGCCGCCGCGTTGACGCGGAGCCTACGCCAGCGGGCACGCTGGTCTATCCGGGCTTGGGCGGCGGGACGAATTGGTATAGCCCGGCGTACAGCCCGCTGACAAAATTGTTTTACGTGCTGGCGCGCGAGAATCATCCGCAGGTTTTTTACAAGGTGGCGACGCCTTACCACGCGGGCGAATTGTTCGAGGGCGGCGGCGCGCGCGATCTGGCGGGTAACGAGCCGTATGGCGCGGTGAAGGCGTTGGACGCAACGACGGGAAAGCAGCGTTGGGAATTCAAACTGCACGCGCCCGCAATGGCGGGTTTGCTGGCGACGGCGGGCGGGCTGGTGTTTGGCGGCAGCGTCGAAGGTTATTTTTATGCGCTCGACGCGGCGACGGGACGGGTGTTGTGGCGCTTCCAAACGGGCGCGCAAATCGTCGCCAATCCGGTCAGCTTTGTGGTGCGGGGGCGGCAGTATGTGGCGATTACGGCGGGGTTGGCGCTGTTTGTGTTTGCGGTGGATTGAGTGGAAGATGTCGCGCAGCCGCGTTGGCTGGCGCGGTGCTTGAACCGTTGAATAAGATTGGAGGGTTATCCTTATGGCTATTGCAATAGAGCAACAGCGCGTCGCAACGTTGCCGCCTGACCTGCAACTGGCAATTGAACGTACACGGCGTTTGGCCGCCTCCGCGCCATTGATTTCGACCAACCCGGAGCGGCTGGGCGGGACGCCAGTCATCGGCATCGAGCGCTTGCCGGTGGCTTCGTTGATCGAACACCTCAGGGCTGGTTACACTGTGGACGAATTCATCGAAGCCTTCGACACTGATCGAGAGCGCGTCTACGCGATCCTGGAAAAACTCAAGCAGGCACTCGAAGCAGGCTGGTTGGCCGAACCGGTTGATTATTGATGCGGCAGAGTGATTTGCGGCACGGCAAAGGCCCTTTCGCCAGGCACTAGCCGAAAGATTGTTACCTAATGAAATCATCCCGCCGCAAACGACCAACGCGTCGCACTGGTCGTGAACTCGCCCGTCACATTGCTGATGCCGAAAACCACGCGCGGTTGCAGCGCATAGATCGGCCCCATCTGCGGATCGAGCACCCAGCCGTATTTGGCGTGATAGGCGGCGAAGGCTTCCGGCGGCACCGTTTCGGGCGCGGCGATTCCAGCGCTTCCTTCGACCATCACTGCGCCCTCGGCATATTCGACGCTGATGACGCAATGCGGATTGGCGGCCAGATTGCGCGCCTTACGCGCTTGCGCGCCGGTGCTGAAGTAGAACGCATTGTTGATCCAAACGCACCAGACCGGCATCACGTGTGGCCGCCCATCAGGCCGTGTGGTCGAGAGCCAATAGTTGCGCGGCGCTTGCAAGCGTTCGACAGCCCACGACCAGGGCAGCATGCCGGCAGGGTCCGCTGAAATGCCGTACTCAGGCATGTGCGGGCGGCTGGCTTGTGGTTCAGGAAATTGAGACATCGTTTTTGCCGCTGGATTGATTAGCCGTTGAACGCTTCGCGCAAGACTTTCAGGCTCTTCGCCACAGCCGCCTGCGCGTCTTCCTTGCCTTCCATTTCGAGCGAAATCCAGCCTTTGAAACCGGCGCCGCGCAAAATCTTGGCAATGCGTTTGAAATCGGGTTCGAGCGTGTAATAGACGCCGCCGCCGTAATAGGTCTTGGCTTGCACGATGCTGGCGTGCGGGGCCAGCTTTTCGAGTTGCGCATAGGGTTCGCCAAAGAAATTGCCCGTGTCTACGTTGAGCACCAGCCAGGGTGAATTGACGGCCTTGTAAATACGCAACAAGCCATCCACCGAAGTCGTCAAGCCCCAGTGATTTTCCAGCGCCATGGCGACCCCGGCGGCTTCGGCGTGCGGCAGGCATTGATTGATGGATTCGATGCACCAGTTGAAAGCGTCGTCGTCGGTGTAGCCGGGCAGCGGTTGCTCTTTGCCGCCCGCGTCGAGCATTTTCTGAAAGTCGGGGATCGTGCCCCAGCGCCCCGAATTCAAGCGAATCGCCGGACAGCCCAGGTAATGCGCCAGGTCAATGCAACGCTTGGTGTGATCAATGTGCTCCTGCCGTTTGGCCTTGTCGGCTTGCACAAAGTTTTGATGGATCGAGAGGAAAAAGAGCGACAGCCCATTGTCCCAAGCCATCCGTTTGAGCTTGTTCAGGTAAGGCTTCGTTTCGTCAGCCATCTGGCGATGCAGAATTTCGACGCCTTCAAAACCAAGCAGCGCGGCGTGTTCGATCACCTTTTCAATTGGGTATTTCTCCCTGGCGAAATGCCAGTACGAGTAGGTCGAAACGCCCAAGTGAATGCGCGCAGTCGAAGGTGCAACCGCCGCTTCCGCAGGCAAGGCGTTTTCGGTAAGGGCGTGGCAGAGCGCCGCGCCTGCGCTGCTTTTGAGCAAAGTGCGTCTTGAGATGGTCATAGGAAGCTCCTTGGAAATAGGTGGTTAGATCAGCTCAGTCAAGTGCTGGCGATACCAATCAAGCGTGCGCAACAACCCTTCTTCCAACCCGATTTCGGCGCGCCAGCCAAGCCGCGTTTCGGCTTTTTCAGCCGACAGATATTGCGCATCAATCTCGTGTTCGATCTTTTGGTTTAGCAGCACGTTGGGTGCGAGCCGCCCTGCCTGTCCTGCCAGTGAAATGATGCGGTTGACCAGCGCGAGCATTTGCACCGGCTCGCCCGCGCCGAAATTGAAGGCCTCGCCGCGCGCCGTTTCGATCTGTTCGGCCAGCGTCAAATAACCGCGCGCCACATCGTCCACATAAACGAACTCGCGCAACGGCGTGCCGTCGCTGCGAATGATGGGCGCTTCAGCGCGCAGCACCGCCAGGATCGCGCCCGGAATGATGCGCGACAGATTCATATCGCCGGGGCCGTAAATGTTGGCGAAGCGCGTCACCGCCACCGGCAAGCCGTAGCTGTGCGCATACGAGCGTGCCAGCACGTCAGTGCAAACCTTCGAGGCGTCGTAAGGGAACAAGCCCAGCAGCGGGTAGTCTTCCTGATACGGCAAATCGTCGTGTGAGCCGTAGGCCTTGTCGCTCGACGCCACGACGACGCGCTTGACGGTCTGGCTGACGCGGCAGGCTTCGAGCAAAAAGTAACTGCCCCGAATGTTGGTCTCAAAGGTCGAAAGCGGCGAACGATTGGCCGCGCCGACAATCGCCTGCGCGGCCAGGTGAAAGACGGCTTCGATCTCGTATTCGTTCAGGCTGCGTTCGAGCAGCGCGTAATCTTCGAGATCGCCTTGAATGACGGTGACGCGGCGGCGCAGGTCAAACAGGTCAAGCGCATTGGCGCGCACGGCGTCGCGTTGCAAACAGACGACGCGCGCGCCCTGTTCGACCAACAGCCGCGTGACGTGCGCGCCGATAAAGCCGGTCGCGCCGGTCACAAAGGCATTTCGATTCTTCCAGAAAGCAGTCATCTCAAATCCCAAATCTCAAATCTCCTGATCCCACTGGATTTTGTGGATAGTGGGAATAGACCACGGATTAAACGGATGTGACAGATCAGGACGGATCAGATCAGCGCCTATCCGTGGCATCTGTTTGATCCGTGGTCTATGCAAGTCAGCCATAGACCACGGATTGAACGGATGTGACAGATCAGGACGGATCAAATCTGTGCCAATCGGTGGCATCCGTAAAATCCGTAGTCCATTGGTACGACGCCCACAAAATCCAGTGTGATCAGCAAATCTCAAATCCCAAATCTCAAATTCCCTTACCAGGCTTTCCACTCCGCCTGCCCAGCGTCCCACAACTGATTGAACTCGACGTTGTCTTTATACGTGTCCAGGCATTTCCAAAAGCCGGTGTGCGGATAGGCGATCAATTCGCCCGCGCGCGCCAGCCGTTCCAGCGGCTCGCGTTCGAGCACGCTGTCATCGTCCAGGTAATCGAAGATGCCGCGATTGAAGACGAAGAAGCCGCCGTTGATCCATTCGCGCAGCACGGGCTTTTCTTCAAACTCGGTCACGGCATTGTCAGCGCCGAGTTTCAAAATGCCGAAGCTGGAATGCGGGTGCACGGCGGTCAACGTGGCGAGCTTGCCGTGCGCGCGATGAAAGGCGAGCAGCGCGGGCAGGTCAACGCTCGCCAGCCCGTCGCCATAAGTCACGCAAAAGGTTTCGTCGTCGCCGATGTAAGACTGAACGCGCTTGATGCGCCCGCCGGTGTTGGTGTCCTGACCGGTGTCCACAAACGCGATGCGCCAGTCGTCCTGACTGCGTTCGTGCCCGCGTTCGTTTTTGACCAGTTGCGCCTCGCCCGCCGCGCTCAGTTCCAGCGTGAAGTCGTGATCGAGCCAGTGGCGTTCGACAAAATAGCGTTTGATCGCCTCGCCGAGATAGCCCAGGCAGAGCACGAAATCGTTCAGCCCGTGCGCGGCATACAGTTTCAGCAAATGCCAGAGCAGCGGCCGCCCGCCGATTTCGATCAGGGCTTTCGGCACCTGCGCGCCGTGCTCGCCCAGCCGCGTGCCGCGCCCGCCGCAAATGATGACTGTCTTCATCGAATCAGCTTGTTCTTTTTCAGGAAGGTGGTCAGCGTGCCGTTGAATTTCTCCGGCTCGTCCATCATCAGAAAGTGGCTGACGCCCGGCCAGACCTGATACTCGATGCCCGGCACGAGGTCGCGCACGTAACGTTCATAATCCGCGCTCCACTGCGGATTGACGGCCATCAGCGCCAGTGTGGGCACGTTGATCTTGTCCTGCTCTTTCCAGATTTCAGGGTTGAGCATCTCGTCCATCGCGCTGACCATCACGTATTGCGGGGCGCTGAGCATCGCGGCTTTTACTTCATTGCGTGTCTGCTCGCTTTTCATCGCCTGCGTGAGGAAGGTAATCATCTGCTCGGCGTGCTGTTTGTAACCCGGCCCGCGAAAAGGATCGAGGAATTGCTTCATGGATTCTTTCGTGCCCATTGATTTCAGACTGCCATCCACGATCACCAGCGCGCGCACTTTCGCCGGATACTTGCGATAAAACTGGCGGATGACCGGCGTGCCCATACTGTGGCCGACCAGCACGGCGCGTTCTACCTTGGCGTCCTGCAACACGGCGTCAATCGCGCGGGCGAACAAGTCCATCGAATAGGCAATCTTTTCAGGCTTGTCGCTCGCGCCGTGGCCGGGCAGGTCAATGGCGATCACGCGCGTCTGGCCGATGAAGGCGGGCAGGTTGGCTTTCCAGAACGTGGCGTTGCACGTCCAGCCGTGGATGAAGACGAGCGCTTCTTTGCCGTTGCCGTAGTTGTCATAGTGGACGCGCAGACCGTCGAGGTTGGCGAAGCGGGTTTGCGGTTTGATTGTTTGGGCGCTAACAGTCCCGGCAAGCGTAACTGACAACACGCCAAGACAGATCAAGAACAGCAGCCACGACGGTGGTAATTGCATTGCAGGTCTTCTCATTAGGTCTCCTTAGCGGGTAAACACCGCGCGCAGCGCCGCACGAAACCACTCGGTTCGCACCAACCGTTCGGGTGGCAGATTGAGTTGCGCGAGTAATTGATGATTGAACTTACTCTTCATATCGAAGTAAGGATAGAAGGTTTCCAATTCATCGCTTTTCAGGCAACGCTCGATCATTTCGAGCATGTTCTCGTCTTCCAGCTTCTCATCCGTTAGCACCTTGTAGCCGCTCCGCGCCTGTTTCAAGCCGTACAGGATACGCGCATAACTCTCATTCTTTTGCCGCACGATGTCGGCTTGGTACGCCGCAGCCTCAAAGCCGGGCACGGCTTCAGCTAAATTGGCCGGATGGTATAAGTAGTTCTCGAAGGCGTAGTAATGCAGCACATACAGATTTGAAAATCGTGCGCGGATACGCGTGATTTCGACATCGGTCAAATAGTCGCGGTCAATCAAGCCGAAAAGACCGGGATTGTTTTTGACGCGATAGTAAACGTCGTTCTTATCCCGTACCCCCTTGAAGACCATCTCCGAAAAGCCAAGCAGTTGATACAAGCGGTCATTTTGGTTTTCGCAAAACACAATCTGCTTGTCTTTGAACAAGCTCGACAAGACTTCAGCGGGGACGGCGATTTCAAACACCTCGGAAGTTTCTTTTGGCCGTGGGGTGATGGTTTGCGGCAGATCGAAATCGAATTGATCAAAGTCGAGGATGGCGGCGTGCGCGGCTTCGCGGGCATATTGAATAAAACCGAGCGAGTGGCTGGCTGTCCAAAGCTGGCAATTCTCCGGCAGCCACTCTTCGGTGATTTCCTTGAGCAGGTTGTATTGCAGTGCGGTGTTCAGGTGCACGTCGAGTTCGTCAATGAAGTAGACGGTGTCGCGGTAAAGCCCGCTGCGATTAAGCAGATTGAGCAGTATGTTGAAAACCTCTTTCTCGCCGCTGCTGAGCAAGTCATAGGAAATTTCCTTCACGAGACCTTTGCTGAAAAGAATCTCGACCGGCTTGCCATCTATCGGCGGTAGTAGCGAGTGAAATCTCAATGCAGTAGCTTGGTTATTGCCAAAGATACGTTCGAAGGCTTGATTGATTGGCTCAAGATAGCGCTTTTTCAAGGCCTCAGCTTGAGATTGGTCACCAAAAAAATCAGCAAACATTTTACGCATCAGCATCGCCACGTCGTTCTCGAAGCGTTGATCAAATTCGATGTAGCGGCGTGGGCGATCAGAATCTTTCTCTAGTTCAACGAAACCAGCGACCGTTTGCCGCGTAAGTTGGGGCACATGGCGATGTGCGCTGCGCCCGTAGAAAGCCGAACTTCGTTTATTGCTGGCGAGCGGTCCTAGTGAATGTGGAACTGAGAATGAGATCTCAAATTTGAACTCCAGGTCGAGGTTTTTGCGATGGTAAGCACTGTCACCAGACAGTTGGGCTGAACTCGAGATGCATTCAAATGCATCAAAAACACAACTCTTTCCACTGCCATTCGCCCCAATCATCAACACCAGCTTCGGCGCGGGTTGTGTCGTGGACAGGTCAATCGTCAGGTCGGTAAACCGTTTGAAGTTTTGCAGTCGCAGCTTGCTGATAAACATAGCGCAGCCTTTCAATCCTTGCTTGAGCCTTGCTCCCGCTCCCAGATTTTGGCGTATTTCAGAAACACACTGTAGGCCGTGAACAGCGCAATAATCAATCCCTGCACGCCGTCGCGGAAGCCTTGTTTCAAGACGTAAGTGCGGATGAATGCGGCCACTGGCAGGACAAACAAATCAACCGCCCGCGCCCGCTTGCCGCGTTGGTGCAAATGCTCCGCCGCCAGTGTCGTATACGAATCGAGCACGCGATGATGCTCGCTCAGGTCGCGTTTGGTGTAATGCAGCAACTCGCCCGGCAAAGTCTCTACGCGCCCGCGCACGTGGGCGACTTCGTGCGGCGCGACGCCGTCCCAATAACTGGCGGCCTTGCGATACAGCCGCATCTGGTAATCGGGATACCAGCCCGAATGCTTGATCCAGCGGCCCAGATAAAACGTGCGCCGCGCGATTTTGAAACCATCGGGCAAGGTCGCCGGATCGCGCTGGCGCAAGGCTGCGATGGCCGCGCGCAACTCCGGCGTGACGCGTTCATCCGCGTCCAGCCAGAAAATCCAATCGCCCGTGGTCATTGAATCGGAATACTGGTGCTTGTCTTTGTAGCCGCGAAATTCGCGCTGGAAGATTTTGTCGGTGTAACGGCGCGCGATTGCCACCGTGTCATCGGTCGAAGCCGAATCGCAGACCACGATCTCATCCGCCCAAGCGACCGCTTCGCAGGCGGCGGCGATGTTGCCGGCTTCGTTGTAGACGTTGATTTTGACGGAGATTTTCAAGCGGCTTCAGGCTTTCGGGGGCTTGGGGATTTGCAGGAAGAGCGACGCGACCTGGCAGGCGAAACCGGGCAAGAGCGGCGAGGTCAACTCGTCTTCGTTGCGCAGCGTGGCGGCTTGCACGAGCCGGGCGCGCTGGCGGCGGAAGACCTCGACGCGCCCCTTTTGCCAATCCACGATCCAATACTCGCGCACGCCGCGCCGCGAATAGAGCTTCAACTTGGTGTCGCGGTCGCGGGTTTCATTTTGCCAGCCGGGTGAAAGCACTTCGACCGCCAGATCGGGCGCGTCGTGCAGCTTGCCGTCGTCGCCGAGGATGTGCGGCAACCGCTCGGCACTGACCCACACCACGTCCGGCGCAACTGCATCATGAATGCTGAAGATGACGCCGGGTGCGATGTTGGCGATACCCAAACCAGTCGTTTCATCCCAATTTGTCAATTCCAGCGCGAGCCGCGAGCAAGCATACTGATGATGCCAGTGCGGTTGTTCGGTTACATAAAGTTCTCCTTCGATAAGTTCGCGGCGCAGGCCGTCTTCCGGGAACGAATCCAGGTCGTGGATGGTGTACAAGAGGTCAACCGATGGTTTGCGTAATGCGCTCACGTTTCTTCTCCTTGATTGGGGTGGCAAGATTCTACAACGGCTTGGTAAAGCAGCGATAGGTCAATGCTTGCCATTGCCGTTCACGCCCAACAACGGCCGCAATGCTTGTCCCGTATACGACTTCTTATGCTTTGCCACCAACTCCGGCGCGCCTTGCGCCACGATGCGCCCGCCCTCCGCGCCGCCTTCGGGGCCAAGATCAATCAGCCAGTCAGCGGATTTAATCACGTCCAGGTTGTGTTCGATGATGATGACGGTGTTGCCCAGTTCCACCAGCCGTTGCAGCACGTCGAGCAGTTTGCGCACGTCTTCAAAATGCAGCCCCGTCGTCGGCTCGTCCAGAATGTAAACCGTGCGGCCCGTTGCGCGTTTCGACAGCTCTTTCGCCAGCTTGATGCGTTGCGCCTCGCCGCCCGAAAGCGTGGTGGATGATTGGCCGATCTTGATGTAGCCCAGCCCGACCTCGAACAGCGTTTGCAGCTTCTGCTTGATCTGCGGATGGTTTTCAAACGGTACCAGTGCGTCTTCCACCGTCGTGTCCAGCAACTCGGCGATGCTCTTGCCCTGGAAGCGCACCTCCAACGTCTCGCGGTTGTAACGCTGGCCGCGGCAGACTTCGCACATTACATAAACATCGGGCAGGAAGTTCATCTCGATGCACTTCAGCCCGTCGCCCTGGCAGGTCTCGCAGCGCCCGCCTTTGACGTTGAAGGAAAAGCGGCCCGGCTTGTAACCACGCTCGCGGCTTTCGGGCAGCATCGAAAACAGATCACGAATCGGCGAGAACAGGCCCGTATACGTCGCTGGGTTTGAACGCGGCGTGCGGCCAATGGGCGATTGGTCAATTTCGATGATCTTGTCTATGTGTTCGAGGCCTTCGATGGCCGCGTGCGCGCCGGGTTCGGCCAGGCTGCGATAAATCTTGCGGGCCAGCGCGCGATAGAGAATGTCTTCGACCAGCGTGGATTTGCCGGAGCCGGAAACGCCAGTCACCACGGTGAGCAGGCCGAGCGGGAAACTGACATCCAGATTTTTCAGGTTGTGTTTGGTCGCGCCGCGCACCGTCAGCGCCTTGCCGTTGGGTGCGCGGCGCTGCGGCGGGACGGCGATTTGCCGCACGCCGGACATGTATTGGCCGGTGATTGAATCCGCGGCGCGCGCAATCTCATCCGGCGTGCCCGCCGCCACCAGCAAACCGCCGTGCGTGCCCGCGCCGGGGCCGAGGTCGAGCACGTAATCGGCGCGCCGGATCGTCTCTTCGTCGTGTTCGACCACCAGCACTGTGTTGCCGATGTCGCGCAAGCGTTCCAGCGTCTGCAGCAAGCGTTCGTTGTCGCGCGGATGCAGGCCGATGGACGGTTCGTCCAACACGTACAGCACGCCGCGCAGTTGCGAGCCGATCTGCGTCGCCAGCCGTATGCGTTGCCCCTCGCCGCCGGAGAGCGAGGCCGAGGGCCGGTCGAGCGACAGATAGCCCAAGCCGACCGCGTTCAAAAAGCCGAGCCGTTCGCGCACTTCTTTCAGGATGCGCCCGCCGATGATTTCTTCACGCGCGCCGAGCTTCAGTTCGGCAAAGGCGGCCTGCGCGTGTTCGATGGTCAACGCCGCGTAATCGGCGATGGATTTGCCGTTGAGCTTGACGGCCAGCGATTCGGGTTGCAGCCGCGCGCCGTGACAAGCGCGGCAAGCAATCGGCGAGATCAACGATTCCAGCGCCGTGCGCGAATTCTCGGCGTAAGCATCCGCCTCACTCTGCAGCTTCTTCATCGCGTCCAGCAAAAACGCCGTCGCGCCCTTCCATTCGGCTTGATACTTGTAATCGCCGTAATGGAACTCCAGCTTCTGCTTGTCGCCCAAGCCGAAAAAGAAAGCGTCCTTCGCCTTCTTCGGCAGCTTGGCGAAGGGCGTATCCGCCAGTTGCTCGAAATGGCGTGCGACGGCAAACAGCGCCTCGCGCAAATAGGCGTCGGTCGCCTTGTCTTCATCGCCGGTGAAGCGGATTTGATTGAGCGGCTGCGCTTCATCCAGCACCAGCTTGCGCGGGTCAACTTCCAGCGTCGTGCCCAGGCCATTGCATTCCTTGCACGCGCCGAACGAGGAGTTGAACGAGAACGAGCGCGGCTCCAATTGCGGCAGCGAGAGGTCGCAAAACACGCAAGCCAGCTTTTCGGAATAGAGCCGCTCCGCGCCGTCCACAATCGAGACGACCACGATGCCATCGGTCAGCCGCGTGGCCGTGCGCACCGATTCTTCCAGCCGTTGCGCGATGCCGGGTTTGATGAGCAGGCGATCCACCACGACTTCGATGGTGTGGTTGCGGCGCTTGTCCAGCTTGATGTCGTCGTCGGCGTCCAGCGTGCGCATCGCGCCGTCAATGCGCGCGCGCGTGAAACCGCCTTTCAGCAGTTTCTCCAAATCCTTTTTGAATTCGCCTTTGCGCCCGCGCACGATGGGCGCGAGGATCATCACGCGCTGGCCTTCTGGCAGTTCCTTGACGCTCTGAATGATCTGCTCGGTCGTCTGCTTCGAGACGGGCCGCCCGCATTGATGGCAATGCGGCTGCCCTGTCGAAGAAAACAGCAGGCGCAGGTAATCGTAAACCTCAGTCACCGTGCCGACGGTCGAACGCGGGCTGCGGCTGGTGGTTTTCTGTTCAATCGAAATCGCGGGCGACAACCCTTCGACCGCGTCCACATCGGGCTTTTCCAACTGTTCCAGAAACTGCCGCGCGTAAGCCGACAGCGATTCGACGTAGCGGCGCTGCCCCTCGGCGTAAATCGTGTCGAAGGCCAGCGAGGATTTGCCGGAGCCGCTCAGGCCGGTGACGACGGTGAGTTGGTTGCGGGGGATGGTGAGCGAGATGTTTTTCAGGTTGTGCTGGCGCGCGCCGCGCACGGTGATTTGCTTGATTGCCATGATGCTACAGGTGAAAAACTTGGGGTAAACGAAACGCGGATTGTAGGGGGCGGGCGGCGAGGCTGACAAGCCGTGGCTTTTTCAACGTATGGTGTGCGCCAACGTAAGTTGCTCGACGCCGCTTTGGCTTTCGCCATTCAGCGATTTGAGACGCAGCGGAAGTTTCGAGCCGTGAACGAAAAGCGGCGTCGAGCATTAAAGCTCTGGCGCACTCCATAACGTTACCGCTGCGACTCCGCCAGCTAGTTCAGCACGACCGTGAACGGCGGCACGCTTGCTTCGCCCGCGCTCGTCACCAACAGAAACCGCGGCCGTCGCCCGTCGAATCCTTTTCAGTTACGCCATTGACACTGCCACGTTATGTGCCTATTCTGCGCTTGAAAACAGCAACCGAACACCGACCGTATGGCGGGTCTCATTGAGCAATCAGTGATAGGTTGTTCCCCCTAACCATGGGGGTTTTTCTTTTTCTACACTTCGCGCACGAACCCGCGCTTGCGCGCTTCCTGATAAAGTTCCTGCGCGTAATCTTCCCCTTCCAACGCATCACGAATAAAACCGGCAAAGGCATCGGCCAGCCGGATGCCCGGTTCGGCTTCATCCCGCGCGCCGCGTACTTTGCGGATGCGGATGTGCAGCTTGCGCAACTCGCTGGAAAAATGCCGCACCTCTGCGCCGGACAACCCATCCACAATCACCGTTGTTTTGTAATCGCCCTGCGCGCGTTGCAGGATCGCTTTGGCCGTCGTGTAAACCGTCAGGTCAACAT
Organism: Acidobacteriota bacterium; assembly: GCA_043740245.1. Lineage (GTDB taxonomy): Bacteria > Acidobacteriota > Blastocatellia > RBC074 > RBC074 > JACPYM01. The sequence goes on from JAYUCP010000588.1 coordinate 16,718, forward strand.
AGGCTTTGCTGTTCGTGTAATGCGAAAAGAAGATTGTGCGTTGAAAAATCGGGCAAGCCAGCACCGCTTTGATGTAGGCGATTTTGCGCGCGACGGATGACTTGTGCCATTTGATGTGCCGCTTGCCAGACTCGGCTTCGATTCGTTCCAACTCGCGCGCAAACCTTTCCTGCTCCTGCTCCGTCACGACCACCGAAACCAGAAAGAGTTGCCCTTCTGTGTCCTGGCCGGTTTCGTCAACGTAGCAATACAGTTTTTGTTTGTGCGCCTCATTCATTTCCTCACTTCCGCCAGCCAGTTCAGCACGACCGTGAATGGCGGCAGGTTTCTGCTGCGCGCGTCTCGTGCAACGCGAGCTTGACGCAGTTCGTTATCAAGGTTTACTCTCCCGCCTGAAAAAGCAGCCGAATACTTCCCTTTCGGTAGGTGTCTCAAGCCCGCTTGAGAATAGGCTGTTCCCCCTAACCACGGGGGTTTTTTATTTTATCTCTTGAATGAGCTTCGCCTTGACCGCCTGTTCAAAGAGCGGCTGCAACTCTTGATCTCCCTCGAAGCAGTCACGCACGAAACCCGCAATGGCATCGGCCAGTCGAATCAGCGCATCGGCTTCGTCTTTCACGCCGCGTACTTTCCTGACATTCACGCGGAGTTTGCGCAACCCGTGCGCCACCACCCGGCGCTCGGTTTTGCCCAAGCCGTCAATCAATACCGTAGCTTCATAAGGCTCGTGTGAGCGTGCCAGGATCGCCTTCGCCGTCGTCAACACCGTCAGATTCAAATATTCGAGCGAGTTTTCGTAAGCCGAGAAGCAAATGTCGTTGATGCACAACCCGCTTTGCACAAGCTCGCGGATGTAAGCCACGCGCCGTGCCCGATTCGTCTTGAACCACTTGCGCGCGCCTTTCGTGCTGACTTGCTCGATGCGCTCCAACGCGCTGCGTAACGCATCCGGGTCTTCGGCGGTGATGACAACGACCACCAGAAACATCGCGCCTTTCGTATCCTGCCCGGTTTCGTCAACGTAGCAATACAGCTTTTGTTTGTGCGCTACGCTCACTTCTTCGCCCCCGCCGCCCAGTTGACCACGACCGTCAGCGGCGCAGCAGTCTGGGTTTCCACCATCGCGTTGAGCAAAAAGCGTTGTCCGTCCGCCGTCACGTCATACGAAGGCAAATTGGCGCCCGATGTGACACCTCGGCGAAACTCAAAGAGCGCGACGGGCGGGTCTGTTTCAAAACCTGCGCCGCTCTTTACCCGCACGACCATCAGCTTGCCGTCCAGCGCGTGGTAGAACAATTCTTCCTTGCCATCCTGCCGCCAGCGTACCCCAGACCCGCCATCGGTCGAGACCTGCCGTTTACCGCTGCGTTCGGGGAAACTTTGAACGTAAACCTCAGACCTTCCCGTTTCATCCGAGACATACGCCAGCCAGCGGCCATCGGGAGAGAGCTTCGCCGCGCCTTCATCCGCTTCGGTCGCGGCGAACGGCCAGGGTGGCTGCTTGTCAGCCACTGGCCAGACCCAGATATCCTGGCGCGTTTTGGGATTGTTTTCCGTATAGATGAAGAATCGTCCATCCCGCGACCAGTCAGAGGGTCTTCTAAATCGATTTTTATCTGCACCAAGAAATACCTCTTCCTGCCCGACGCCATTCACGGCTTTTTGGTAGAGTTGAAATTCTCCTTTCCGGTTGGAATCCCAGATGATGCGGCTCCCATCGGGCGACCAGAGAGGATAGAAATCACCCGCCGGATCGAAAGTGAACCGGGTTGCGTTCGCGCCCGTCACATCGTACAGCCAAAGGTCGGTGTTGTTGGTCTGGCGATCAATACGGTCGGTGACGAATCGTTTTCCGTCCGGCGCGAGCCAGAGCGTACCAGTCGTCGTCACGTTATCCAGCAGGCGGGCTTGTCCACTGTTACGATCCATCCAAAGCAATTGGCGGCTCTGCCTGGTATTCGAGTCATAAACCAGCATGCCATTGGCGGAAACTGCATACTTCGAATAACCGCCGCCACTAGTTTCACCCAACCGCTCGACAACAGAAAACGATTCGCCCGTGAGCTTCAAGCGCCGAGCGTCAAAGGGCTGGGCCAGCAACGTCCCTTCGCGCCGGAAGAGCAACCAGCCTCCCTCCGCGCCGCTGGCAGCCGCCACATACCTGGGGTGCGAGGCATCGCCCAGCAAACCCTCCTTGACCTGCCCATCCAGCGAGCCGAGGTAAATCCCTGAAGTTTCTTTGCGAGAGGCCACGATGTAATAAAAAAAGTGACGACCATCCGGCAGGAAGGAAGGAGCTTGAAATGATTGTTCCTCGCGTGTTCTGTCGCGGCGCGCCGCCGGTTTTGCTTCACCTCCTGTCGCTGCCACCTGATACAGATCGCCTCCCCTGGCAAAGAGAATAATGCCATCGCGATTCCAATCGGCGCTGAACGCATTACAAAGATTGCACAAGGTCTGTGCCGACCCGCCCGTGGCTTCGATCTTTTTCAACTTGCCATCAGCGAAGAAGCCGATGAACCGGCTCTCGGGCGACCAGAAAGGCGACGCTGCGCCTTCGGTTCCCGCAAGCAGCTTGGCTTCCACGGCCTCCAGCGCGCGCACCCAGAGTTGCTTCTTGCCGCTCGTCGCCGCTGTAAACGCCAGCCATTTACCATCGGGCGAGAGCGCGAAGTTATCGAAGCTCGCGTTCTCCGGCGGATTGATCGAAAACTTCAGCACCCGCGTCTCGTTGGTTGTTGGCTGGCGCGTGAAGTACGCCCACGTCAATGCTTCTAACGTCGTTAGCAAGAGCAGCGCCGCCGCCCACCACGCCAGCCGCGCATTGCCCGCGTGCAGCGCAGGCGCGGTCACTGTTTCCAAGCGTGCGCCAGAAGTGGTCGTCAACGCTTCCAGCGCAAAGCCCAAATCGCTCGCCGATTGAAACCTCCGCTCCGGCTTCTTCTCCAAACAGCGCCGCACGATCTTTTCCAACTGCGGCGAAATCTTCGCGTTCGTCTCGCTCAACTCCGGCGGGTCTTCTTTCAAGATGGCATTCATCAATTCGACCAGCGAATCGCCCGTGAACGTGCGCCGCCCTGAAAGCATTTCGTGCAGGATGATGCCGAAGCTGAAAATGTCTGACCGATGATCAGTCTCTTGCCCACGCACTTGCTCCGGCGACATATAGCCGACCGTGCCCATCACTACGCCCGGATTCGTCAGCGGCCTCATCGTTTCCGCTTCCGAATCCACACTGCCGCTGAACTTCTGCGGCTTCAGCTTCGCCAACCCGAAATCCAGAATCTTGATGCGTCCATCTTTGGTGACAAACAGGTTTTCGGGTTTCAGGTCACGATGCACGATGCCTTTCTCGTGCGCAGCGCTGAGTCCGGCGGCGATTTGTTGTGCGTATTCAATCGCCTTGCGCGGAGCCAGCGCGCCGTCATTCAACTGCGCGCGCAGTTCTTCGCCT
>JAYUCP010000589.1:0-3303 GCA_043740245.1 Acidobacteriota bacterium
ACGGTGCAGTCTCGCGCAACGCTTCGGTCAATTCGCGCGCAAAGACGAGCGCCGATTGATGGCGTGCTGACGGCGCGTTGGCGAGCGCCTTCAGCACGACGCGGTCGAGCGTGGGCGAGAAGCCCAGTTCGGGCCGCCGCGCGCTGGGCGGCGGCAAGGGTTGATAGAAACGTTTGGCAATCACCTCCGCCTGCGAATGGCCGGCAAAGGCTTGCTGCCCGGCCAGCATTTCATAGCAGACCAGGCCAATCGAATAGACATCCGACGCGGCGGTCAATTGCTCCGGCGGCGTGCCCTGCAATTGTTCGGGCGACATGTAACTGACCGTGCCGATGGCCCCGTCGGTCTGGGTCTGGTTGGTCTGCCAGAGTTCGCGGCGATAGGCGATGCCGAAATCAAGCAGCTTGACGGCAAGCTGTTCGCCGTTTTGTTGAATGATGATATTGCCGGGTTTGATGTCGCGGTGGATGACACCGGCCTGGTGCGCCGCGTGCAGGCCGGCGCAACACTGGCGGATGATCTCGCCGATAGTCTCGCGCGGCGGCGTGCCCTGCGCTTGCAGCCAGTCGCGCAGGTTCGCGCCTTCGACATATTCCATCACCAGATAAGGACGGCCATCGCGCAGACGGCCCGCGTCGTAAAGCGTCACCAGGTTGGCGTGTTTCAGATCGGCCAGAATCTGCACTTCGCGGCGGAAGCGGCGGTAATCTTTGGCGTTCAAATCGGCGCGGATCAGTTTGACGGCGGCCTGGCGGTCGAACATTCCATCGGCGCGCCGGGCCAGATAGATTTCGCCCATGCCGCCGCGATCCAGAAACTGCGTGATGCGGTAAGCGCCGGCCGATTGGCCCAGCGCCGCGCGCGCGTCAGCCACGGGCGGGGTGTAAGACCAGGCCGGCGCTTCCAGAAAGCCATCGGTTTCGGCGGCGGTCTGCGCGCTGAGCATCTGCCGCACGCAGCGCAACAGCAGCGCGTCGCCCTGGCAAGCCGTCTGCAGATAAGCCGCGCGTTCGGCTGCGGGCAGGGCCGCATAGGATTCGCACAATTCGAAGGCGCGCCGCCAGCGTTCACGGGTGATTTCATCGGTCGGGTCTTGCTGCATGGTTTGCTCGCTGCGGTACCGCGCCTAAAGTCCGTCCCACCCTTGTTGCAGTTTGATGAAGGCCTTGGCCGTCGCCCAGTAACGTTTGACCGTACCTGCGGAAAGGCCGGTCAGGCGGGCGATCTCCTCGATTTGATAGCCGCCGAAATAGCGCAACACGACAATCTCGGCGCGGCGCGGATCAATCTTTTCCAGGTCGTAAAGAATCTCGTTGACGCGCAGCAACTCCGGCCAGGCGCCGAACTGCAAGCCGGGCACATCGTCGAGCGGCACGTTGACGGGATGGTCGCGATAGGCGTGGCGCGCGTATTCGACCAGGATGCGCCGCATCTGCAAGGCCGCCACTTTGAAAAAATGCTCGCGCCCTTCCCAGTGCACTTCTTTCATTTTGAAAAGGCGCAAGTAGGCCTCCTGCACCAGGTCGGAGGTTTGGTAAAGATGATCGGGGCGTTCGCGGCGCAGGCGGTTCGCGGCGATACGTTTGAGTTGCACGCGCACCAACCCGGCCAGGCGTTCGTGCGCCAGCGCGTCGCCCTGCTCGATGCGCCGCAGTAAGTCAGTGATCTCGCTCGTTGGGCCGGTTGCAGAGGACATGGCTCCCCCAATTGTTATGCTTCAAGCTGCTCGATAAAAAAGACACGCTTGAACTGTTTGCGGTGTGCGTTGCTGATGCTGGCTCGCTTGCTGTAAATGCGAGGCAGAGTGTTTCCGATTGCGTTGTGCGTGCCGCCAAGCCGCTCGCCTGTGCCTTTCCCCTGGCACGCGAGGGCCATCCTAATCAAAGCTTTCAGCAATGTGCAACCACGCGGCAGATTTTATTCGCCACCCGTGACTTGCCGTTGCGACAGGCGGCTTGTCATCCCCTCCCGTCGCCCCTACACTGACGTTTCAAAGTTGCTCCGCTTGAAGAGAAGCCTTCGAGCCGGTATCATTCCGGCTTTCTTGCTGGCCGGTTTCCTTGCAGGGCTGCTCTCTGCCTCGTGAAGCGCAGCGCCCGCATCCCAATCCAATTTCCGGAGTCAAAATATGCTTCGTTTTTTCGCTAAGTTTCAGCGCTCGCGCAATATCGTGTTGCTAATCTTTTCCTTGCTGCTGCTGGTCGGCCTGGTGGTTTTCTATATTCCCAATACCGACCTGACTGGTGGCCGCAACCTGGGTGCCTCTTCTGAAAAGGACAGTCAGGTCATCGCCAAAGTCGGTTCGCAGGACATCACGCTCAAAGAGTTCCGCAACACCATGACGGCTTACGGCGCACGCTACTCGCAAGGCAACCAGCTTCCGCTGTCTACGCTCAAGGCGCTCGGCGTTGATAAACAGGCGCTCGACGGATTGATCGCCAGCCGCTTGTCAATTGACATCGCTGACACGCTCAAGTTGGCGGGCACCGACCGCGAAGTCAGCGATCAGGTCGTCAAGACCTTTGCCAATCCTGAAACCAATCAATTCATCGGCAAAGAGGAATACATCCGTCGGCTGGCGTTGAACGGCTCGAGCGTCAACGAGTATGAGAAATCGGTGCGCGAAGGCATCACCGCCAATAAGGTGCGCAGCTATCTGATTTCCGGCGAACAGGTATCTGACAAAGAGATTGAAGAGTCTTACAAGAAAGACAACACCAAGGTTGAAGTCGCCTATGCCATCGTGGATCGCGACAAGGTCAAAGACACTTTCAAGCCTGCGGATGACGAGCTGAAGTCGTATTACGAAGCGCACAAGAACGATTTCAAGGCCGACGAACCGACGCGCAAGGTTGACTACATCTTCATCTCGACCGACGAGGTCGCCAAGACGATGACGATCACCGATGCCGATTTGAAAGAGGAATACAACAGCAACAAGCAGTTTGAATACCGCGCCAGCATCATCCGCCGCGACGTCTTGGCCAGCGCCGACGAAGACACTGTCAAAGCCAAATTTGATGAAATCACCAAGCGCGTCAAACCTGCGGCAGGCACGAACGCCAAGCCCGAAGAATTCGGCGTCGTGGCCAAAGCCGAATCGCAGGACACCAAAACCGCCAGCAAGGGCGGCGACATCGGCTGGGTGCGCAAAGACCCCAATCGCACCAGCGCCTGGCAGCAGCGCATTTTCACCTCCGCCCTGAAAGTCGGCGACATTGACGGCCCCTTCCGCGACGGCAAAAGCTGGTATTTGATGAAGGTCACCGAGCAGCGCGAAGTACCTTTTGAGCAGATGAAGGC
>JAYUCP010000590.1:0-3298 GCA_043740245.1 Acidobacteriota bacterium
GGCATTTCGATTGGGTGGTCAACACCGATGGTCTTTCGACCGGAAGCCACTGGGCGGGCAGACCTGATTGTGCTCGGCTCAACACGTCTTGATGCCTATGACCTAGCGTCTGGCACCAGTCGCTGGTGGCTGCCGCTGGCGTCTGATGGTTCTATGGGAACGCTGCTGGCGAATGGCGATACGCTGATGGTTTCTACGTCGGGCAGCAATGCGCCGGGGATGCCGACCTTCGCTTCCGTGCTGGCGAAATATGACAAAGACAAAGATGGGCGTTTGTCATTGGAGGAGTTTCGCAATGATCCAGGCCTCGGAGAACATTTCGGCTGGGTTGATGAAAACGACGACAAAATCATTCTGGCGGCGGAATGGGAGAAGGCGCGCGGCTACGGCTTGGGCGAATGGGGCGCGATTGCCGTGCGTCCGGGCAACGCGCGCGGCCAGCTTGCGGCCAGCGCGGTACGCTGGCGGATGCAGAAAAACATCCCTTATATTCCTGCGCCGCTGCTGTACCGGGATGTGTATTACATGGTGAAAACCGGTGGCATCATCACCTCGCTCGATCCCGCGACTGGCAGCATGCTTAAACAGGGCCGTAGCCCCGGCGCGCTGGGCGAATACTATGCGTCCCCTGTTGCGGCTGACGGCAAGGTGTTCCTCGCCAATACCGAAGGCAAAATCACCGTTCTCAAAGCGGGCGCGGAATGGGAGGTGCTGGCTGTCAACGATGTCGGTGACGAGGTCGGTGCAACGCCCGCTCTGAGCGAAGGACGGGTTTATGTGCGGACGCATAGCGCCATGTATTGCTTCAGCGCCGCGCGTTAGCCGTGCGGGCCTGATTATGAATAACCCACAAACCCTGATTGCCGCTTTAGCTGCCGCGCCTGAAATCATTATTGGCCTCGTGCGCGAAGTGCCGTCGCAAAATCTGAAGCGTCGTCCCAGCCCCAACAAATGGTCTGCGCACGAACACGCCTGCCACATCACGACGATTGACGCGCCATACCTCGCACGGCTGGAGTTGATGCTCTCTGATCCATCGCCTCGCATCACGCCGATGTCTGCTTCGCCGGAAGAGGAAGCGGGCGCATTGCTCAACGAAGATTTGGACGAAGCGCTGGCTTTGTATGTGCGCGAACGTGCGCGCCTCGTCGAGCGATTGCAGCAGCTTTCTGAAAGCGATTGGCAATGCACCGCGGCGCACGAAGAGTACAGCCATTACTCGGTCTGGATCATGTTTCGGCAATTGTTGTTGCACGAGATGCAGCACGCTTACCGAATCGAAGAGCTACGGCTCAAGAAAGACTGGCTGTAAACCACAGTTTTCGCCGCGTATGCGGCGGCTGAATTTAGACGTGGGTTTCAACCCACGGAATGGCAGCGTATGGTTTGCGTGTCGCGTCAGCGACACCTGAATGCGCCCAATGGTTCAGCCGTCGCTGACGCGACGAAAACAAATTTCACGCTTCCCCCGTGGGTTGAAACACCACGGCTACAGTCAGCCGCCGCGCTGCGGCGAAGAAACGTAGCATCAATTTTTGATGAGGCAATTTCTGAGGAGGCTCCTATGAAAAACCAAAACCTGAAACTCTATTGCCTGACCTTTCTGCTGCTCGGTGGCTTTGCGTTGTTTGCTCATCAAAGCAACGCGCAGAAACCAAAACAAACCTGGCAACCGAACATTCCCAAAACCTGGGTAGACGCCGAGATGGAAGAACTCGAAGTCCCGCTGGCTGACCCCATCGCTTCGCCGAAACAAATCAGCGCGGCGGATTATTACCGGATACCTGAGATGAAGATTTACAAGAACTATCCGGTCTACGGGCCCGGCAAAGAGCCGCCCGGCTATTTTGATTGGCTGAAAAAACAGGAGCCGCAAATTGCCTTTGACGCCAGCAAGCTCAAGACCGAAGCCGATTGGATCAAGGCGGGCGAGATTGTCTTTCACGCGCCACTCGGTTTCGAGGCGGTGACGCAAACTCCAGATCCGAGCGAGAAACCCGAGACACTCCTGACGAAAGATGGGCGGGATCCTTACTCTGAATATTTTGTCCGCGAAAAAGGCAAGGTCGAAATCGGCGGGAACTCTTGTGCCGAGTGCCATACGCGCGTCATGCCGGATGGAACCGTGCTGAAAGGCGCACAGGGGAACATCGGTTTAGACAACCGGGAGCGTCCCATTACGCCTGACAGCAACGCCAACGTGGACATGGAATATCTGCGAAAGATACAGCGCAGGTTGTTTGGCGCGCCGTGGGTCAAACCTGACCCGCAGGCGAATCTCGCGCAACTCACATATGCGGACATTATCGGCAGTGCTTACGCGATTCCGCCTGGCGTTATGGGTCGGCAGGGGGGAGCGCGGAACCTCCCGCTAAAAGTTCCTGATCTGATCGGCATCAAAGAGCGCAAATACCTTGACGCCACCGGGCTGCAATTACATCGCGGCGTCGTAAACCTGATGCGATACGCGGCGCTCAATCAGGGCATGGATGTGCTGGCGAGCTATCACGGCTTCATCCCCCTCGGAATAGATTTCAAGACTCTGCCTGATCTGTCAAAGCAGCAACGTTACAGCGACGAACAGTTGTATGCGCTGGCGATGTATCTGTACTCGCTCAAGCCGCCGCCCAACCCGAACAAATTCGACGCGCTCGCCCAACGCGGACAGAAGGTTTTCCAGACCGAAGGCTGCGCCAGTTGCCACACGCCGCCGCTTTACACGAATAACAAACTCATGCCGGTGGACGGCTTCACCGTGCCGCCGGAACACAAAAAGAAATACGACATCCTGCCAATGTCTATCGGCACTGACCCGCGTTCAGCGTTGCAAACACGGCGCGGCACGGGCTATTACAAAGTGCCTTCGCTCAAAGGCGTCTGGTATCGCGGCCCGATTGAGCATAACGGCTCCGTCGCTACGCTCGAAGACTGGTTCGATGCGAAGCGGTTGAAGGACGATTACGTGCCGACGGGATTTAAGGGCTACGGCGTCAAGACGCGCGCGGTGAAAGGGCACGAGTTCGGACTGGACTTGTCGGCGGAAGATAAACGCGCGCTGATCGCGTTCCTCAGGACATTATAGTGGCTTGCAGGCGCATGCGACCTGTGCAGCCGTGTCAGTAGCCCGCGCGTTAGCAAGGGCTGCCTCCGTGTCGCGCCCTTCGGCATAAACGAACGCCTCGCCGAGGCAGCCCTTGCTAACGCCTTGTCATTACCTAGTTTTTTGCACATCGGTTGACAGCCGGTAATGCGAGCTATCTCCTTTATGGAGTCAAAGATCATCCGCAAAGGAGAGGAT
>JAYUCP010000591.1:0-20075 GCA_043740245.1 Acidobacteriota bacterium
GAGAGGCCCACCTGGTAAACGTCCGGGTAGCGAAACATCGCGTTCAGGGTCGAAGAGCCGCCGCCGCTCCAGCCCCAGATGCCGATGCGCGTGGCGTCCACAAAAGGCCATTTGGCGATGGCGCGGGCGGCGTTGGCCTGGTCCAGCGAATTGCGAATGCCGATCTGGCGGTAGATGCTCTTGCGCCAGGCGCGGCCACGCGGCGCGGGCGTGCCGCGATTGTCCACGCTCGCGACGATGTAGCCTTGCTGCGCCAGCATCGTATGCCACATCAAGTTTCTCCCGCCCCACACGTCGAGCACCGTCTGCCCCCACGGTTCGCCGTAAACGAAAAAGAGCACCGGGTAGCGTTTCGCCGCGTCGAAATCGGGCGGCTTCATCAGCCAGCCGTCCAGTTGCACGCCTTCGCCGATGTCTACCATGAAGAACTCCTGCGGCGTCGGTTTGAGTTTGCCGAGCCGTTCCTGCAATTCGTGGTTGTCATAGAGCGTGCGCAGGTTGGCGTGCGGCGCGAGGCGGACGATTTCGGTCAGCGGCACAGTGTTGGTGTTGGAATAGGTGTGAATCGCCAAGTCGCCGCGCGGCGCGAGGTCGTAATTGTGCGTGCCCGCTTGATTCATCGGCGAGAGGCGTTCGGGCTTGGCTGTGCTGCCGTCGAGCCTTACGCGGTAGAGATATTTTTGCGTAGCGTTGTCGGGCGAGGCTGAGAAATACAGCCAGCCGCCCGCCGTGTCAGCGAGTTCGACGCTGATCAAATCGTAATTGCCGGGCGTGATGCATTTGACGTCGCTGCCGTCACGCGCCACCGAATAGATGTGCCGCCAGCCGTCGCGTTCGCTCGTCCAAAGAAAGCGTTTGCCAGATTCGATCCATTCGACATCGCCGCGCGCCAGGCCGCGTTTGTCCCAATCAATCGAACCCCAGGCGATGTCTACCCAGGCGTCGTCTTTTTCGGTCAGCACCGGGCGCAGCTTGCCGGTGCGCGCGTCGCCGAGCATGACGACGTTGGTGTTCTGCAAACGATTGAGTTGCTGAATGACGACTTCGTCAGAATTCGCCGCCCATTCCATGCGCGGCAAATAGTTGTTGCGCGCATCGCCCGGCACATCGAACCATTGCGTCTTGCCGCCATTGGCGTTGATGACGCCGACGCGCGCGGCGGAATTCATCTCGCCGGCTTTGGGGTAGGGAAACGAGATGATCTTCGGATAAAGCTCGTCCGTGTTGTTGATCAGCTTGAACTCTTTGACGCCGCTCGAATCAAGCTGCCAATAGGCGACCTGCTTGCCGTCGGGCGACCAGCGGAAGCCGTCGCGGCAAAACAATTCTTCTTCGTAGACCCAATCAAAGGTGCCGTTGACGAGGTACTGCGTTCCATCTGTTGTCAGTTGTGTGACGCGGCTATCGCTGAGGTTTTCAACGTAAAGGTTGTTCTCGTGCACATAGGCCACGCGCGTCGCATCGGGCGAAAATTTGGCGAACATCAGCGAAGAGGCTTTCGCCGCGCCGCCCAGTTTTTGTAGCTTCGCGCTCGCTAGTTCGACGCACCAATAATCGCCACGCGTATTCGAGCGCCAGACGCGTTCGGAGTTGGTGAAAATCAGCAGCCGCTGTCCATTGTCGCTGAGCGTGAACTCTTCGATGTTGAGCGGCGACGTAGCGCCTGATGGCATGAGTTTGTCCGCCGCGACGAGCACGGTTTTCGCGCCCGTCGTCGCGTCGTAGCGCGTGATGTCCATTCTGCCTTTGCCCGTGGCGGAAGGTTCCAGCATCAAGTAGCCGCGCCCGTCGTTTTGCCACTGATGCCAGCCGAGCGCGCGCGGGCGATAGCTGAACATCGTGTCCAGCGTGAGCAGGCCATCGGTCTGGCGCGCGGGTTGCGCCTGTTGCGCGAACAGCGGCGCGGCGATGAACAGCGTGAGTAGCAGGATGCGAATGGATCGAATGCGATGCATAGATATTTCTCCGAAAGGTGGGGACGACCTGGGTACGCATCGCTTCCAGCGTGCGGTCTCGGCGGCGGACGGCATCAAACCGGTAGGAAAACCCTCCGGCATTATTCCGTCTGACGCCACGTCCGCACGCTGGAAGCGATGCGTACCCAGGTCTACATCTTCTCCGGCACTTCAATGCCCAACAGTGACAGCGCCTGTGCCAGATTGCGCCGCACGATTTCAGCCGCCATCATCAGCACGGTTTTGCGCCTGGCGTCCGGCTCCTTCAGGATGTGGAAGCGTTTGTCCTGATAAAACGTGTTGAATTGATCGGCCAGTTGATAGGCGTATTTGGCGACGTGCGCCGGCTCGAACGTGTTGGCCGCGAGTTGCACGCTGTCGTCCAGCCGCGCTGCAAAATAAACCAATGACCACAACGCATCGCCCGCTTCGCCAGTGAAGGGTGCGGCGATTTCGGCGGGCGTGAGTTGATTGAAATCCGCCTGCACGACCGCCGCCGGGCGGCCCAGTTCGCTAAAGATGTTGCTCAAGCGGCGCACGGTGTATTGCAAATACGGCCCGGTCTCGCCACGAAACTTGAGCGCCTCGGCGAAATCAAAGGCGATGATCGAGGTGCGTGTGAACTTGAGAATGAAATAGCGCAAGGCCGCGACGGCGATTTGCTGTGCGATCTTGTGTTGTACTTCAAAGTCCAAGTCAACATGGCGCGCCTGAACTTCGACGAGCGCGTTGGCGGTCAGCCGGTCAAGCAAGTCATCGGCTTTTACGCCGAGGCCCTTGCGGCCCGACATTGAGACGGAACCTTCCGCGTCTACGCCAAGCTCTTTCGCCGCGTCGGCGCTGAGCGTGACTTTTTCGTAGGCCAGATGGGCGCTGCGGGCGACTTTGGCGCGTTGCTCATCCGATTCGGCCATCTGCAAGACGGCGCGTTTGACGTTGGCTTGTGGGTACGACTGGCCCACATCAATCACGTTGAGAAAGGCCGTGCCATTGCCAAAGGCTGGGTGCTCTTGATGCTGTTCGCTCGCCTGCGCCGCGCCCGTCGTCACCCATACCGGCTGGCCGTGATGATCGTGGCGCAACAACTGATAATTGAAATCCAAACCGAGCTTGCCCAGCTTCCACAGGTGATAGGCGATGTCTTTGCCGGTGTAGGTCACCGTGCCGTTCGAGCGCACGATGATCTTGTCGGCATCGTATTCAGCGGGGTGTTCGCTCACGGCCTCTTCGGATTTCAAATTTGAGATTGGAGATTCTTCCGCGCGCATTACCCAGCAGCCTTTGTTGCGGCCTTCTGCTTCAAAGACGATGACGCCGCGCGCTTTCAATTTTTCAAAGGCGTGCGCCCAGAAATGCAGGTGCAAAATCTCGCTCTCGCGCGCCAGCAAGTCATAGCTAATATCGAGCCGCGCCAGCGTATTCAAATGGCAATTGACGATCTTGGTTGAAATGTATTCGCCAATCTCCGCCGTGGCGTTGTTGCCCGCTTCGATCTCGTGCAAGGTTTGGGCGCGGATGGCGAGCCGCGTCTTGTCTTCTTCGTACCAGCCGCCGACGCGGGCGTATAAATCCCAGCAATAATAATCAAAGCTATCCGCGCGTTTGGTCTGGGTGCGCTCGGCAAGCTCGCGGATTTCGGCCAGCGATTTCTGTTCGAGGTGGATGAAGCCTACGACGACGTCGGCGACCTGGACGCCAGTGTTGTCAATGTAATTGTGCACCTCGACGGTTTCGCCGACGGCTTTCAAGATGCGCGCCGTCGTATCGCCCAGCACGGCGTTGCGCACGTGGCCGATGTGCGCGGCCTTGTTCGGATTGATGGACGTATGTTCAACGATAATCTTGGCGGTTGGTGAGTGGCGTATGTCAGCCGCTGGATCGTGCATGGCGAGTTGCGCGAACATCTGGGCGCGGTCGAAGAAGACATTCAGATAACCGGGGCCGGCGATTTCGACACGCGCGACGCCGGGCAATGCGCGCAAACTTTCGGCCAGCTTGGCGGCAATTTCGCGCGGGTTCTGCTTCACGCCCGTGGCGGCTTTCAGCCGTTTCGCCAAATCGAAAGCGAGCGGGAACGCCAGATCGCCCAGTTCAGTCTTGGGCGGGATTTCGGTGGCGAGGTCATCCAGTTCAAGGTTGAACTGGTCGCGCACCTGGGCAAGCAAATGTTGTTTGATGACGGCAGCGAGTGAGAGCGACATTGGGATCAATTCCTTTGTGTGATGACGACAGGTGCGCAACGCCCGCGGTGGCGCAAGCGGTTCTATAGCACCTTTGTTTTAACAGCGTCAAACAAAGCTCCTGGCAAGGCTTTCGCGCGCGCCATGCTTGCCAAACGAAGCGGGGAGGTGCTATACATTCGCGCGGTTTTACAGCAGTTCTTTGGCGCGTTGGTGTAACTGGTTAACACGCCGCCCTCTCAAGGCGGAGAGCACGGGTTCGAGTCCCGTACGCGCTATTCAGATGCAAGGCGAGCAGCGGTCACCTGGTTTGGTGGCCGTTTTAGTTTGCGGTGACACAGCCCCGGCCCTCTCGGCTCAATTCACAGTCAGGCATTCAAGCAAGCGGTTCGTGTTCGTGCGGCAGTTGGCACAGCAAGGCGTGTATGACTCATTCTCCCATCAAACTTTTCTTTATCTTACGCGCACGAAGATGAGGCTTTGCGTGATGAATTGGCGAAGCACTTGAGCTTACTGAAACGGCGCGGCGTCATTCAAAGCTGGCACGACCGCCAAATTGGGGCGGGTGTGGAATGGGAAGCCGAAATTGCCGCGCACCTGGAAAGCGCACAGATCATCCTCCTGCTCATCAGCGCCGATTTCATGGCTTCGGACTTTTGCTACGACAACGAACTGCAACGCGCGCTGGAGCGCCATTGCAAGAATGAAGCGCGGGTTATCCCGATCATCCTGCGCGCGTGCGATTGGCACGGTGCTGAATTTGGCGCTTTGCAGGCATTACCCAAAGATGCTTTAGCCGTTACCAGTTGGCCGAATCAAGATGAAGCTTGGACGAACGTCGCGCAGGGCATTCGCCGGGCGGTCGAGCAATTGCACCACCCTTCAGTCACGCACGCCGCGCCGCTGCAAGTGCGCCGCCCCAATTTCGATCAATACGCCGCCGAACTCGAGCGGCAGGCCGTGCGCCAGGTCAACGTCATCCATCCTTACCTGCTGGGCGATCAATTTGTCGGACGTAAAAAAGAGTTGGGCGAGTTGACGGACTGGCTGGCCGGCGCTGAGCACAACATGCTTTGCCTCTGCGCGTTGGGCGGGACGGGCAAGAGCGCGCTGGTTTGGCATTGGCTGTATAGCCCGGCGACCAGCGCCGCACTGGCCGCACGGGGCATGCGGCATTTCTGGTCTTCGTTCTATGCGCGCGATTACACCGCCGGCGAATTTCTGCGCCAACTGGCGGCCAAGCTGGGCGGCCCAACCGTTGTTGCGCGGGATGAATGGGCGGCGCAGCGGCAATTGCAACAGTTCGTGCTGGAGCGTTTGCGGCAGCAGCCGTGGCTGCTCGTGTTGGATGGGTTGGAACGCGAGATGGGCGCGTTCGCCGACCCGCGACATTATCAAGTGGACAGCGAAGCGCCGGGGATCAGCAACACCGCGGGTTGGCCGGAAGAGACTGTCCGCGCGCGCCTGGCTGAAGTGCTGGCGCAACTTGACCGGCAGCCTGCCGATGATGCCGCGCGCCAATGGTGGCAAGCCTTCGCGCAGGAACACCAGCAACGCCCGGCGCTGCTCGTGCGGCTGGCCGAAGAGTTGACCAACCGTCAGGCGACGGTGGCGGAGTGGCACGCCGCCTATGCTCACTCCGAAACGGAAAACATCCAGGCCAATCTGCATTACCTCGATTACGCGCGGTTCCGGTCAGCAGCGAATGACAGCGGCACGTCAGGTTTGACGACGGCTGATTCGGGCTGGTGGTCGAAACCCGCGCCGGGCGTGACCCGCACGCGGGGCTGGCAGGCGGAACAAATCCTGACGCGCCTGACAGAGGTCAAAGCGCAACTGGAGTGGGAAGCCGCGCCAGAACCGCTGCGCGCCTGGTGGCTGGCCTTTGAGCAAGCCGAGCCAACACGGCTCGCGCTCGTGTTGCGCGTGGCAGAAGAGCTGGCGCACCGCAAGGCCACGCTCGCTGATTTTTTCAATGCCTGCGCGCATTCCCAGACGCCGGACATTCAAGCGAATCTGCATTACCTCGCTTACACGCGCTTGAAGCGGAAAGGAGAACTACCCGGCGAACTGGTCGAGTTGCCCGGCGGCACGTTCACGATGGGTTCACCCGCAAGTGAAGCCGGAAGATCAAACGATGAAGGCCCGCAACGCGCGGTGACCGTCGCGCCCTTTCACATCGGCAAATTCGCCATCACCCAGGCGCAGTGGAGCGTGGCGGCGGGCTGGCCGAAAGTCGAGCGCGACCTGAACCCCGACCCTGCCAACTTCAAAGGCGATGATCTGCCGGTTGAATCAGTCTCGTGGGAAGACGCGGTTGAGTTCTGCCAACGGCTCTCTGAAAAGACCGGCATGCAGTTCCGTTTGCCCACCGAGGCCGAATGGGAATATACCGCGCGCGCCGGCACGACGACGGCCTACAGCTTTGGCGATGACGACAAACTGCTCAATCAGTATGCGTGGTTCAGTAACAATTCCGGCAATCAGACACATCCTGTTGGCACGAAGCTTCCCAATCAATTCGGCCTGTACGACATGCACGGCAACGTTTGGGAGTGGTGTCAGGATGTTTGGCATAACAGCTACGAAGGCGCGCCGGCGGATGGCTCAGCTTGGTTGAGTGGCGGAGACTCAAGTCGTCGCGTGTTGCGCGGTGGCGGTTGGGGCAACGATACCTTCAACTGTCGCTCCGCGAACCGTTTCGACCTTGCGCGCGACGACCGTAACATCAATTTCGGTTTTCGTGTCGTGGTGTCGGCGAGGACTTCGTAGCCCTTGGCACTTGTGCCCTTGTGCCCTTTGTGGCGCGTAACGAAGTGGAGCGCCACCGAAATTTTTTTGGCTTTTTGAAGAGAGTTTGTCCGGCTCCGGCGCTGGCCGTGAGCGGGCAGATGTGGGGCACGCGCGCTCGTGTTGCGCGGTGGCGGTTGGAACAACAATACCAACAACTGTCGCTCCGCGAACCGTAACAACAATGCGCGCGACAACCGTAACAACAATATCGGTTTTCGTGTCGTGGTGTCGGCGAATACTCTCGATTGTCAGAGTCGGCGCAAGTGATTGCGCCGAGCGCACACGCAGAGAGTCCAGCGCGTGTTCCAGCGAGGCGGGCGACCGCTTCCGAAAATAAACCGGGCCTGGGCGGGCTGGTAGGCCGCGAGGTGCGAACGTCAGTTCAGGCTCATTCACAATCCAGCCAATCTTTTTTGCCTCTTGCCGCAGCCTGGGCTATTGTCAACCCGCCAGACCAACAACGATTCAAGCGTGCCGGTTCATCTGCAACGGCGGTTGAATCAATACGGAAAGGAGTCAACAAGCCATGTCAACCATCAATGTGGAAAACATCTTGCAACAGGTCGCGCAATTGCCGTCGCCCGAACAATTCCGGCTGCGGGTGTTGCTCAACGAAAAACCGCTGCCCGCGCCCACCAAAGCGCCGCGCGACAAACGGCTGCCGAATGAGCCGTGGCCGGAGGCGCAGCAGGCAATGAACTGGCTGCGCGAACATGCGCGCGAATATCCGGGGCAATGGGTCGTGCTGGCGGGCGACCGCCTGGTCGCGCACGACTCTGAGCGCGCCGCCGTGCGCGCCGCCGCTGAAGCCGCTGGCTTTGGCGCGGAGCAGGTGCTGCTTCATTACATTGCCGCGCCGGACGAGCCAGCGTTTATGGGGATTTGAAGATGTCCACACAACTGACCTTCACCGAGGAATATCATTACGAGGACGACGAAAAAGGGATTCCGCTGCCCGTAAAGCTGACGTATGGCGGGCGCACTATCGGTGTCACGGCCAAAGTGGATCCCGGCGCTACTGTCTGCCTCTTCAGTCATGAAACCGGCCTTGAGTTAGGCGTTCCGATAGAAACCGGTCTGCCGATCAGACTCGGCGGCCTCGCCGGCACGCTCGACGCTTTCGGCCACGAAGTCACGTTGCAAACCGGCGAACTGATATTCCAAAGCATCGTCTATTTTGCGAAGTATCCGGGTGTGCAGCGCAACCTGCTTGGCAGGCGCGGCTGGCTGCGCAATCTGCGGCTGGCTGTGATTGATTACGATCAATTGCTTTACCTGAGCGCGTATGACTCGTGAGGCTGCGGCGTGCGGCAGATTGGCTACGGCCGCGTATCTCTCCGCCGTTTGGCGTAGTTTTTTGGAAGCTTGTGCGCGGGGCTGACACGGCCAATTCACTCTGCTAGACTGCGCCCGCCGGTCTTGCCCTGAATCTATCAACGTAAGGAGTACCATCCATGAAATTATCACCGACCCTGCTGGCGCTGGCGCTGGGGCTGAGTGTTGCGGCGTTTGGACAAACCGTCGAAGCGCAGAAAGCAGATGCCAAGCCCGAAGGCAAAGCGGCTGTGCCCAAGCTCGCCATCGCTAAAACCCAGCACGATTTCGGCGAGTTGAAAAAAGGCGTGCTGGCGCAGTACGACTTCAAGTTCAAAAACGAAGGCGCGGCTGAACTGACAATCAACAACGTGGCACCGAGTTGAGGGTGCACGGCGAGCGAATTTACGCACGCCGTTCCTCCTGGTCAGGAGGGCAAAATCACGCTGTCAGTGCACACCGAAAGCTATCAGGGCGCGGTCACCAAATCCGCCGAAGTTTTCACCAACGATCCCGCGCGGCCGCAATTCACCTTGTTGATGAGCATGGTCATCGTCGTGCCGGATGCGCTGCCCAATGGCAAACGCATCGGCGCGCTGATCGTCAGCCCGGTGGATCGCTGGAGCGCGCAAGTGCCAACCGGTTTCCCCGTGAGCGGGCTGTTTAGCCTTTATCACGACAGCCCGCAGCCGCTGAAAATTACCAAGGTCGAGGCGGGCGGCGAGACGTTCAAGGTCACGCTCAATACGCTGGAAGAGGGCAAGCGCTTCGCCGTCAATTTTGCGGGGAAAGAGGGGTTGCCACTAGGTGATTATCACCAGACCATCAAGCTGACGACCGATAGCAAAGAGACGCCGGAGCTAACGTTTGATTTGGATTTGCGCGTGGTGCCGCCGGTCAACGTCAATCCCGGCAAGCTGGCGTTTGAGAACGTGCCGGTTTCGTTGGCCGATTACGACATCAGCGGGCTGAGCAAGTTCACCTGGGTGACGGTGACGCGCAGCGAAGGGCTGGAGATCACGAACATGACTTCTGACTTGCCGTTCATCAAAGTCAAAGTCGAATCCGTGGATAATCACAAACAAACCTACCTGTTGCGTGTTGGCTTCAACGCCAAACCCGCCGCAGGCAAACACAGTGGCATAATCAAGATCGAGACGAATAACAAAGAGATTCCGTTGATTGAAGTCCCGATCACGGTCAACGCAAATTAAAAGGATGAAGGCGGAAGGATGAGGGATGAAGCAGAGCTTTTGTCCCTCATCCTTATGTCCTGCCGATTTGCACGAGCATTGGCTCTTCGCTCGTTTTCCTGAAGCGGTCAATGCAGACGAGGCAGGGATAATGCAGCTTCTCTTCGCCATCTCCGTTTTTGGCTAACTCCAAACGTTCGTGATGCACGCGTGTCACCAAGTCCATCAAGCGGCTGAGCGCCGAGGCCAAGCTCTCTTTTTTCAGATCGCCCACCACGTCATCGCCATTGTCAGCACCGTCGCGGTAATTCGATAGTTGGCAACAGAGTGTCAGCCGCCCGCGATAATCCACATTCAAATCATCCAGCGTCAGCGGCGCACAACGCGGCAGGTAATAGTCGCTGTAAAAGCCTACGGCCATCGAAATCTCGTGGCGGAATTCGGTGATCACGCGCGCCACATCGCGTTCGACCGCGCGCCATTCGCTGAGCGGCAAAATCAGGTCGGCGCCCATGTTGTGTTCGGTCGGCATCTGGTGGCCGAAGATCTGATGTTTGACCTTGAGGTGCGCGCCGAGCAGGGCCAGTTGGTCAATCTCGTGGCGGTTGGCTTTGTTGATCGTGGTGATGATGTTGGCCTGAATGCCGGCCGCCTGGCACATGGCAATGGCGGTGACGACTTCGCGGTAAGAGCCTTTGCCGCGAATGCCGTCGTGCGTGGCCTCGGTCGCGCCATCCAGGCTGAAGCTGATGCCGTTCAGCTTGGAGCGGCGCAACGGCGTGTTGACGGCTTTGTAGGTCTTCTGAAAATTGCGCGCGTTGGTCAGGAAGTGATAGGTGAACCCGTGCTGGGCGATCAAGTCCAGCGCTTCGCCGAACTGCGGATGCATGGGCGGCTCGCCGCCCGTGATGGCGATGTGGCGGTAGCCGAGCGGACGAGCCTCGGTCAGAATTTTTTCAAGTGTCTCTAGCGGGAAGAAAAGATCGCTCTTGTCGCCTTCACCGCGATAAATGCTACGGAAGCAGTGGGTGCAATCCAGATTGCAGACGTTGTTTAATTCGATTCCGATGCGCGGCATAGTTTTGCTGACGAAAGTGGTTTTGCAGGGGCGGCGAATGTGTGAAAGCGGGCGGATTCTACTCTGCCCGCAGGCCTGTTTACCAACCGGAAATGGGTGCCGGGCGCGTGGTTGCGGCTTTTCAATCCTCTAGGCTATGATGGCGCACCTTTGAAGCAGCAGTACTCAAGCAGCAGGATTAAAAATCTTAAGGCAAGAGCAACCCACATTTGAAAGCGTGGCATCACAGGCGGCAAGTGACACACCGATGTTCTTTAAGTTGTACCGCGACAGTGTGTCACGAGAACTTCCTCTCTGCCGAGTGATGCCCGTTCCCAAGCAGGAGCAGGCAACGAGCGTGATAGCGAATCCAAGTAACTTGGGCATAGCGGGCAAACCGGCCACATCGGATTACGATTTGGCGCAAGCTTCGTCGCAAGGAGATATGGCGGCGTTCGAGACTTTGTACGAACGCCATCATAGGCGCGTTTACAGCCTCTGTCTGCGGATGATTGCGAACTCAACCGAAGCGGAGGATCTGGCGCAGGAAGTCTTCATTCAACTCTTCCGCAAGCTGGGCAGCTTTCGTGGTGAATCAGCATTCACCACCTGGTTGCATCGCCTGACCGTCAATCACGTGCTGATGCACTTCCGCAAGAAGGGCGTCAAACTCGAAAAGACGACCGAAGAAGGCGAGATCGGCGAGATTCAGGACCTCATTCAAGGCGTGGGTGAACGCCCCCGTTTTGTAGATCGAATCGCGCTGGACAAAGCAATTTCGGAATTGCCGCCGGGCTATCGCACCGTTTTCATCCTGCACGATGTGGAAGGCTTCGAGCACGAAGAGATCGGCAAGCTGCTGGGCGTGAGTACTGGAACCTCGAAATCGCAACTGCACAAAGCAAGGATGCGGCTGCGCGAGTTTCTTAACAAAAAAAAGCTGAACGGCCAATGACCGTTCAGCCAACCTCACAAATTCAAGGGTAAGATCAGAGAGGAAAAGTAGTATGGAATGCCGTAACGTAGTTGATTCGTTGTCTGAATACCTCGACGGATTTCTCTCGGATAACGACGCGGGCCACATCGAAGGCCATTTGAAATCTTGCTCCCCCTGTCAAACGGTTCGAGTTGAACTAGACCAGTTGCGCACCGCCGCGCGCGAGTTGCCGTTGCACACGCCGCCACGCGCCTTGTGGACGCGCATCAGCAACGAAATCGAAGCCGAGTTGGACGCCAAAAAGACGCTGATAACCAACGCGCTACCCAAACCCGGTTTGTGGGAACGGCTGCGGGCCAGCAACTTTAGCTTTACGCTGCCGCAATTGGCTGGCGCAAGCATCTTGGCACTGACGCTGCTGGCGTTTGGTGCGGTCAGCTTTTACCGGCAATATAATTCGGTGCTGACGATGCGCGGGATGCAAACGGCGCTGTTCGCTGAAGAGACGCAACTCAAACGCGAACTCGATCGCAAGATGGACGCCGTCAAAGCGCGGATGAACAGTTGGAATCCGCAACGCCGCGCCGATTTCGAGCAGAAGTTGAACCGGATCGAAGAGTCAATGCAGGACTGCCGCCAACTGCTGCAGGCCCATCCCGACGATCAAGCGCACCAGTTGATGTTGCGCAATCTCTACCAAGAGAAAAAGCAATTGCTGGAAGACGGTGAGCGGCTCAAGTGATGGCTCACGCTGTTCGCCGATAGCTTTCCCTCCTCATTGCAAATCGCTGCGACGCTGTGCCTGTTGACAATCCACTCCTTAAGCCAACAGGCCAGCGTCACGGCTTTCAACAAAATATTCCAGGTTTCGCCCGACGCCAGCGAGATCGAAATCAGCAAACCAACCAACTCTATTCGCTGCTTTGCACAGTCAGCCTTGAGCCTATGCACCGATTGACCGGATAATGCGGTTGGTTGCTGACCCGAAGTCGCAAGCCACTCTTTTGATTACCCACGCAGCGAAAGCAAGACCAACCCAATGACACTTCAACCTGCCGTCGCCACCAGCGAATCGCCCTTACCAACAGGGGAAAATACGGCAGGCAATTGGTTGGTGAAGTTGGACGCTTTGGCTGTGGTATCAGCGACGCAACCAGTACCGCTTTGGGCCAATCGCGTCGTGCTGCTTGGCCTTTTCCTTTTTGCGCTCGCGGTTCCGCACTCAATCTTTGCCGCCAATGTGGGCCTGAACCTCAGCCTGTTAGCCTGGATCATCCGCGACGTAACGCTGCACAAACTGCACTTTCGACGTACTCCATTCGACCGGCCCTTGCTTTGGTTCGCCGGATTGACTGTGCTTTCGGCGATCTTTTCGGTCGAGCCGGCAATCAGTTTGCCCAAGCTGAAATCGTTATTGCTCTTCGGCGTAATTTATCTGTTGGCCGCTAACTTGCGATCACAAGCCGCACGCTGGTTGCTCGGCGTATTGCTTTGCTCGAGCTTGACTGGCGCGGGGTTCAGCCTGGTTGAAAAGGCCTATGGGCGCGGCATGGTCATCGCGACCATTGCGGCTGATAGCCCCTTAACCGCTCAATTGTCCGGCGACCAAGTGTTGCCTGGCGATGTGATTTGGATGATCGCCAAACAGCGGGTCTCTTCGGTGGCCGAAGCCGCGGCAATCATTCGCAGCCGTAAAGACGGCGAGCAGTTGGAAGTTGAAACGCTGCGGGCCGGCGACCCTTTGCCGGTCAAGTTGGTTGTCACTCCAGCCTTGAAGAACAGTGCGAACCCGCTTGGCATTACGGCTGCCGGGCGCACGCGGCGCTTCAGAGTCTCGGGGTTTACGCGCCAGTTTCTGACCTATGCCGAACAGATGCAGATGCTGGCCTTGCTTTGTTACGGGTTGTTCTTAAGCGCTTTGACCAGGGCCAAGAGCAGCCGCTGGCCGTCGCTGGCGTTGTTGTTTGGCGGGCTCTTTTTGCTGTTTTCACTCACTTTGGCGCTGACCGCTTCCCGCGCGGTCAGCGCGGCTTTCCTCTTGGCCTTCTTGCTGGTTTCGCTGGCCGTCGGAGGACGGCGCACCAAAGTTGCAGCGTTGCTGTTGATCGTGTTGCTAGGCGGAGTATCAGTCTATGTTATCTCAACGGCGCGGCAGACGGGCACGATCAGTTTCAGCGATGACAGTTCAGCGCGGCGGCTGGCCTATATGCGCGCCGGGCTAAAGTTGATCCCGCAACATCCCTGGCTGGGCGTAGGGCAAGACGCGCACAAATTGCACTGGCGGGAATGGGGTTTCCCTGGCGCTTACGTAACCCACACGCATTCGACTCCGCTTCAACTCGCGCTGGATCGTGGCGTGCCTGCGTTAGGTTGTTACGTCTGGTTACTGGCAACCATGTTTTCCTTGGCCTGGCGCGGTTATCGTCAGCGGAGCAGGCAGCCGCTCCCCCCAATCTCAGCCTGGCTGACCGGCCTGCCGCTCGGTGCTTTCGGCGCGTTGCTGGGTTTCGCGTTTAGCTCACTGGCCAATTACAACTTTGGTGATTCTGAGGTCTTGCTACTGCTGCTGTTGTTGGTTGGGCTAGTGTTGATAAGCGGTCAGGCCGATTTGAAGCACGAGCAGTTACCGGTTGCATAACCAAATTGAAGATTTTTGTTACGCGCGCAGCAGTGGCTGAACAATCTAGCAAAAAATCGCTCTTTGCGTGCGTGTTGTGTGCAGGCCCCATACCTGAACCGGCACTCAGCAATCCTTCTGACAAAGCAGTTACAGTCAGAATTCCAGCTCACAATCTGAAATCTTGTTATTCAGGCGTGTTGAACTCTGAGCTAGCGAGGTTTCCCCCATTCGTGAAAGGAGCAGTTAAGATGCGCGAACAAGAAGAAGTTCTAAAAGTTATGTCCGCCGTGGCTGGCGTTGGCTATGGTTTCCAAACTACAATCACGCCCCAAAATTCTGGCGACTCAGGTGAGGGTGGCAGTGGGGATCCGCCGCCGCCCGGAGATTCTGGTGAAGGCGGCAGCGGGGATCCGCCGCCACCGACACCGTGACAACTGGCAAGCCGTGATGACAACCATGCTTGGTTGCCTGAGTCCCAACGAGCATTTCCGAAATCGTGTTGGAGGCCGCAGATGAGCAGGCGTAATTTGTCTTGGGCAGCAGCATTCGCGGCTGCCCTTTTATTATTTGGCGTTAGTGTTTTCCGCCTCGGAGCTAAGCCCGCTTATGCTCAGCCGCAATATCCGGCGGTGCTCAAGCTGATGCAGGCGCATCAATATCAACAGGCATTTGCCGAATGCCAGCGGTTGATCGAAACGGGGACATCGTCCGCAGCCGCTTATCAAAGACTGGCAGAGCTTGCGAATGAAATAGACCTGATCCCCGCCGCCGCGTCTTTCTTTGAACGGCTCTCAGGCGCTACCCCTGAGCAACAAGCGTTGAAACATTATGGTCTCGCCACGCTTTATGCGCTAAAACTCTTGCCGAGCGAGGCCGAACGCCAGCTTATCATTGAACATTGCCAACAGGCTTTGTCGCTCTCGCCTAATCTGACTAAATCTTTAGTGTTAATGGTGGACGCGCGGCTGGCGTTGCAACAAGAAGCCGAACTCCAAAAATACCTGACTGCATTGCTGGCACAAGCGCCACAAAATGTCTCAACTCACATCGGATTGGGCTATTTCCACAAGCAAAAAGATCGGTTGGAAGAGAGTTTGGCAGCTTTTGATAAGGCACTGGAGTTAGACCCAAACTCGCTGGAAGCATTGCACGAAAAAGTGACCGTGTTGGTAAGAAAGCCAGATGAAACAGCGCAACAGACCGCGCTGAAACTGGGGCAGCAACTTTTGCAAGCGGCGCAACGCCAAGGCGCTATCGAACAACAAATCAAAGCCAGAAGAATGCTTGGCTATGCGCTCAATGGCCTCAATAACCGGCTGCCGGCAATCAACGAATTCCGCGCCGGCTTGCAACTCGCTGAAACTTCCGGAGAGTTGGCATTGCAAGATCAGCTACTCACAAGCCTCTGCAGCAACTACGTCAATTTGGACGACTACGCCAATGCGCTCGCGGCTTGCCGCCAAGGCTTATCCATCTCCTCAACGCATTACAAAGAATACCATCTAGGCAATCTTGGTTATGCCTACCGCCGCTTGGGTGATACGCCCGGCGGAATTGCCTGTTACCAAGACTCCCTGAAAGTGGCAAAACAGAAAAACTGTCAGGATTGCCAAATCTGGATGTTGACCAATTTGGGCGAGGCCAATGCTGATGCTGATCCGCCCAATTATGACGAGTCGCAAAAACTTTTGGATGAAGCGGTGAAATTGGCAGCGGGGCCGAAATATCTTTCCAGAAAAAGCTCGGCCCTCGCCAGCCTGGGCAAGCTTTACTATGAAAAAGGGGAATACCAAAAAGCGCTTGCCATCCAACAAGAAGCTTACGAGTTAGCGTGTACGGCAAAACACACAGTACAGCAAGCAAGGTCGCTCAATTCGCTGGGGGCAGCCTATGCCAAGTTAAAGCAATGGCAGAATTCTTTACACGCTCACCAAGCGGCGCGACAACTCGGCGAGCAACTCAATTCAGCCCGTGCTGTCTGGCTTGCCCATAGCGGTATGGCCTCCAATTATCGCCAACTCGACCAATTCACTGAGGCTGAGAAACACTACCGTAGCGCGATTCAGTCACAGGAAACAATGCGCAATAGACTGCGGGAAGATGGCGACAAAATCGGTTTCTGGCAAGACAAAGTCAAGCTCTACAAAGATCTGATCTCGCTGTTGAGGAGCCCGGCGGCGCAAAATCAATCTGCCGCTAAACGCAGACTTCAACCGCAAGTCGAGACCGGCAAAGCCGAGACCTTTCGTTTATCCGAACAGTGGCGTGCCAGGGCGTTTTTGGACCTCATGATTGAATCGAGCGCGCGGGCTGAGTCTGGCAATCCGAACAACCCCATCCGACAGCCCATTGGCTTGGCTGAAACGCAGCGCTTGCTTGATGCTCAGACGGTCGTGCTCTCTTATTCGCTCGATCAAAACGCCTCGCTCTTGTTTGGCGTTAGCCACGATAATTTCGAGGTGTATCAACTCTCGGGTGAAGCTGACATCAATGCGGGCGCTACAAAGTTACTGCAATCACTGACTGAAAAGACACAAGGTTCTCCTGACGGCTATCGGACGGAAGCCCGCATACTTTACGACAAATTGATCGCGCCGGCCCGCGACTTACTAGCGGGCAAAAAACACTTGATTATCGTCCCCGATGGCATGTTGCAGCGTTTGCCGTTCGAAGTTCTGCTCAAGGAACCGGCGAAAAAAATGGGCGCCGTTGATCCGGTTGATTTGCCGTATCTGATTAAAGACTTCGCTATTAGCTATGCCCCCTCTGTCAGCATTTGGGCGCAGCTTCATGAAGCGGCTGCTAAAAAAACCAAAGCGCCCAAAGATTTTATCGCCTTTGGGAATCCACTTTACCCGCCGGAACCAAAAGGTCTGTTCGCCTCACTGCTGGGCGGTGCCAAACTCAACCCGTTGAACTATAGCCAAGGCGAAATGGAGCGCATTGCGGCGCTGTTTGGCAAAGACAGTTCCGTGACACTCAATCAAGGGGCACAAGCCAATGAGGCGACTGTTAAAAGCGCGGGTTTGTTGAATCAGTATCGCTTTGTGCACTTCTCAGTGCACGCCAGTGCAAACGGAGCCAACCCCAGGTTTTCCGGTCTGTTGCTTACACCGCCTGCCGGCGGCGGAACTGAGACAAGCAGTTTGAGTCTGGATGATGGCGTATTGACCGCGGAGGAAATCATGGGTTTGCGGCTTAACGCAGAACTGGTTTCACTCTCAGCTTGCGAAACTGCCTTGGGCAAGCAAGTCAAAGGGGAAGGCCTGATGGGGTTGATGCGGGCGTTTATTTACGCCGGGACGCCTGCGGTTGCGGTGAGTCTTTGGAACGTAGATGATCGGGCGACAGCCGATTTGATGGAGAATTTTTATAAGTACTTGCTGCACGGAAAGCCGCAAAAAGACGGAAAGCAAATCAGCCTAAACAAAGCCGAGGCCTTGCGCGAAGCCCAATTGGACGCCATCCGGGAAGGGAATGCTCCTTATTACTGGGCGCCGTTTGTGCTGGTTGGCCATCCCTGAAAACCGAAACGCTCTAAAACACAGGCGGTCAAAGAGGCTTCAATTCGCGTTAAACGATAGTTTTACCGGATGTGTCGTGAGCGGCGTCAGATCGCCGCCTGCTCGCCCTTGCCCCGTGACGCGCAACTGATATTCCCCATCCGGCAACCCCGCCCGCCGGAAAATTGCCTCGATCAATTTATCCTTCGTTATTGAACCGGTAACAACTTGCTTCACCTCTCCCGCTGCGTCCAGCAACTCAACTTGGTATGAAGGGAATTCGGCGGGCTTGTATTTGGTCAGCTTGAAGCGCAATTGCTGGGCCCTGGCAGGGATTTGGAATAAATTTGCTGGCGTTGCTTCGGCCTCACCTTTCTCACCGGAATTGAGTACAAGTGTTGTCACATCATGGATAGCCAAGGCGGGTGATTTATCCGTGGCTGGCATTGCCGTTTTCGGCATTGCCGGTGTCGGGCCAGCCGCTTGAGGCTTGACGGTTTCAGGCTGGTTCGCGGATTGAGCCGGAGGATTGACTGGCGGCTTGGCACTGGCTGCCGGAGTTTTGTCAGCGGCGCGCGCAGGTTCGGCGGCAGGTTGCCGCTGGCGCCAGAGCAGCACCGTCACTGTGCTCAGTAAAACAAAAAGCACCGCGGCCAAGGGCAAGGCCCAGCCCCAACTTGCTCCTGCGGCAACGGCCACAACTGGCGGGCGAGCCGCTGCTGCCGCGCGCGGTTCGGCTTGTCTCAAGCGTGGTTTTAAGCGATTCCAGCTTGCCTGAATTTGGGCCTCGCTCACAACTGCTTCTGCAGTCCGGCGGGGCAAACAAAAATCGCTGGCATCCTGATAAAGCTCATGACATTGCTCACAATCCAGCAAGTGATTTTGCAGCCGTGCCGTTTGCACAGGCGTCAGACACCGCTTTAATAAGGCCAGCAACTCCGCTTCACTGATATGCTGACCCATATTTTCTCCGTCGAATTGGCTGATGGTGCTCATCCGGTTCCTCTCTCGCTATGTACTTTGAGGTTCAGCCTAGCTGCTTTGATCCTCGCTGTACTTCTAGTTCTACCTCGGCTGTCCTCGCAGTGGGAAGTCGTAAGCCTCTCAGGGCCGGCCTAAAGATTTAGCTTGCCGAAATACTCTCCCAATAGTTTTCTCATCCGCTCGCGTGCTTGGAAAAGCTGCGATTTAACCGTATTGATGGAGATGCCCATGCCTTGGGCGATTTCATGATATTCCAGCCCGTTGATGCGCAACTCCGTCACCCGGCGCATCTGCTCCGGCAATTGCTGTAACGACGCACGGACATGTTGCAGCGACTCTTTCTCAAGCAGAAGTTCCTGTGGATTGGGGTCTGAAGCGCTGAGTCTTGCCGATGGGGAAGCTGTCTCTTCGGACTCAGCATCGCTAACGTTTTCAAAAGGGACGGCCAAACCTTTACGCTTTTGCGCTTGCTGTTTTTCCAAGAGGTGATAAAGCTCGCGGCGCGCTACTTGGAAAAGCCAGCTTTCAAACTGCTCGTCCTGACGTAAGGTCTTCAAGTTTCTAAAGACCGAAAAAAATGTATTTTGGGTGAGATCATCGGCGTCTTCGGGTGAGATATTTTTTCGGATGAAGAAAAGGTAAACCTGAGAGTAGCAACGCCGGTGGAGTTTTTCGTAGTTCTCCATGACGTCTACGCCTTGTTTTAACGCTTGAATGATGACGGTTAAATCCGAAGCGAGGTTCACAAGGCGCGATTATAAACACACGCCTCGTTTGTGGCTACCAGCATAGATATTTTTGTGGAAACAAAAATATTCTCCTTTTCCCTAAACCTTTCAAGGCTTTTCCGGTCTTTAGTGCTTGTAGTCAGATGCCCACTATTTGGGCAGCACTAATATATCAAGTTGTCAATTTACCGCTTCAGCCATTGGGTAATGGCGAAGGCTGCAAGTCCCACCAATGGTTCTGGACCTAAGGTCTCGCTTTTTGATTGGCAGGGCTATTCACCTGAGTTTGGTTGTCTAGCCACATTTAAGGAGATAGCCCTTCCAATTAAACCGCTTTCTCAGGTTGAAGCTAGTTTGGGCAAATTTTTAGGGAGGGACTCAACGGCCATAAAGAGAGTCCCGGCCATCATCGGTCAGCCCTGCTACAGCCTGTCTACTCAGCAATCGCTGACCGAAACTGGCGCATTTGCGAATGCGCATGGAGCGTCGTAAGGCAATCAGCGGGTTAGCAGATTCGCCGTTGCCTTACGACGCTTTTTCTTTTCCGCTCTGCGCGCTGCACTGCGCTTCGCCGCCTCCATTCCCGAATCTATTAACTTGCAGTAGACTGCCAGCGCTTGCTTGGTTAATCCTTGCAAGCTCAAAACCTGGAAATCAACAAGTTGTAAACCACCCACACGGATGACGGATAAGCGGAAAGCTGAATCGCGCTCCTTAGGAATGACCTGGAAATAACCCTGCCAAACCACGGGGGCCACTGGGTTCACGGGGAAAGCCAGTCAATTGTGGTTGTTCTTCCCCGTGTTCCCCG
>JAYUCP010000592.1:0-7971 GCA_043740245.1 Acidobacteriota bacterium
CGCCAGACTCGCCGCCGGAATCACGACCAAACGATAAAAAGGGCGCGCGACCAGCTTCTCACTGACGATGAGCATGCGATACCAGAGCGGCAGAATCAGCACCGGCGCCAGCGGCAAGGCAAAACGCAGCAGCTCCCAAAAGACGCGGTTGAGGTAGCGTATCAACGAAGGATCGTGCGTGAGGCTGCGGTCAACTTCGATGATTTCGCGACGCGGCAATTCAAAGAGCGGATGGCCGAACCACGAACTGCCGGGCCGGATGAGCTGGTCATCGGCGACGCTGCTGACGCCGATCAGAATGTCGGCGGGCAGTTGCTGGCCGGACGGAATGACGACGTGATTGCCGAGGAAGGTGTTGTTGCCCAGGCGCGTTTGTTTGAGCGTGACCGTGCCGCGGTGCACCACCGGGCCGCTCAGGTAAATGCCGTCGGCAAAGAATGTCTCGGTGCCGATTTCGATGTGTTCGGGTACCACGTCGGTGATCAAGCTGATTTCGCAACCGCGCCCGATGCGCATCCCGGCCAGGCGCAACCAGACCGGCCAGAGCAGCGTGCCGCTCAGCCAATTGCTGGCCGATTGCACCAACTCCGTTTTCAACCAGACGCGAATATAGGCCAGGCTCCAACGGCTGATGACGCCCGTGGGCACGCGGCCCAGCGCGCGTTCGGCCAACGCTTCGAGCACCAACACGCCGGGCACAGGCAAGACGACGCAGAGGAGCGAGAACAGCAACACGCGCGCATCGAGCGAAGGCAACGACAGCCAATCCAGTGCGGCCTCAGCGTCAAACCCATAAACCTGGGCCAGAATCACGAAGGGCAATTCCAGCGGCACCGCGATCACGGCGGCCAGCGTCAGCCGCGCGACCAACAACGCAATGCCGTGCGCCAGCGGCGAAAGCTCGGCTTGATCCGCTGGCAAAGCCGGACGTGCGGGCGCTTGCCCGTTGTGTTTGGCAGGAATGCCGTCCCACAATTCGCCGCGCGGAATGCGTTTGCCATTCGCCAGTGATGACAGCGAAGTCAGATAAGCTTCGGGTTCGAGCACGGTGTGCTGGCCGACGCCCGCGCGGATTTCGAGCGTGCTGCCCGCGCCGATGGTGATCGGGCCGACGACGATCTGGCCGTCTTCCAGATCAACCAGCCGCAGGTGTGCGTCCTGGCTAAGCGTCACGTCGTCGCCGATGTCGAGCAAGTCCCAGCCGCCTTCGGTCAGATTGACGCCGCGATGAATGTGCACGCGCTGGCCGATGCGCGCGCCCAGTGCCCGCAGCGCGTAAATCTGAAAGATGCTGCCTTCCAGCAATGTCCACGGAATGAACCGCGCCGCCTGTTGCACGATCCAGTTACGCACGTAAAAGCCGCTCCACGCGGGCGCGCGCACCGCTTCATACCGTCCGATGAGCACGCGTTTGACCAGCACGGCAAAGCCCACGGCCAGCGGCGTGTAAAGCAGCAAGGCCGCAAAGATAAGCAGCGGCGACAACAGGAAAAACGGAATCAGGCCGAGTTTGTGCAGCAAAAACGGCAGCGCATCAAAGGCGACGAAATATGCCGCCGACACGGCCACCACCAATTCGGCCAACAGCCAGACCGTTTGCGCCAATGTCGCTAGCACCGGACGGCCTGTGGGCCGCGCGTTGTCATCCACAGCGATCAGCGCGAACGCGGCTTCATCGTGCGCGCGTTGGGCGAGTTCGGCGATGGTGCGCGCTTCGTAAAGATCGCGCGCGTCCACATAGGCCGTCACCGGATCATCGCGCAGCCGCGAGACCAGCATCGCCGCGTGCAGCGAATCGCCGCCCAGGTCGTTGAAGAAATCGTCTTCGATGGAAACGGCGTCGGGCAGTTGCAGGACTTCGCGCACGGCCACGGCTAGCCGCGTTTCCAAATCATTGCGCGGCGCGACCACGAGTTTGCCGCCCGCGCGTTCCTGCAGTTCGAGCACGGGCAGCGCCTTGCGCTCCGTCTTGCCGCTGACCGTGGTCGGAATCGCGTCCAGCACGGCGAAACGGTTCGGCACCATGTAAACCGGCAGCACCGCGCGCAACGCTTCCTTTAGCTTTTCAAAGTCCGGCGTGTGGCCTTGTTCCGGCACGACAAACGCCACCAGCGCCTGTTGCGCGCCCACGCCCTGCACGCAGCAAGCGGCCTCGCGCACGCCGACGCATTCGGCGAGGCGCGCTTCGATAGCTTCGAGTTCGATGCGATAGCCGCGCAGCTTGACCTGCGCGTCAATGCGTCCGTGAAAGATGATGTTGCCGCCGGGCGCGCGTTCGACCAGATCGCCGGTGCGGTAAATGCGCCCGAGGCGCGGATGCGTGGGGAATTTTTGCGCCGTCAATTCGGGCCGGTTGCGATAGCCGCGCGCTAGCCCGAGGCCGCTCAAACACAATTCGCCTTGCTGTCCAGCGGGTACTTCTTCGAGGTCGGCGTTGAGCACCCAGCCCTGCAAGCCGCGAATGGCGCGGCCAATCGTGATCAGGTCGCCCGGTTTGATGGTCGTGTGCGTCGCGGTCACCGTGCATTCGGTCGGCCCGTAGCCATTTTCCAGTCGCCGCCCTGCCGCCCAACGATCCGCCAAATCCTGCGGCAACGCTTCGCCGCCGACATAGAGCAGCTTCAAATCAGGCAATTGCGTGGCGGGATCGAGATGGCCCAGCGTGCGCAACAGCGTGGGCGGCGGACACAGCACGGTGATGCGTTCGTGTTGCAGCCACGGCAGCAAATCCGGCCCCAGCCGCGCGGTCTCTTCATCCATCACGACCAGCGCCGCGCCCGCAGCCCAGGCCAGCCAGGTCTCTTCGACCGAAGAGTCATAGGACGGCGAAGAGTTTTGCGAGACACGATCATCCGGCGTCAGCTTGAATTCGCCAACGTCGTAGCCCACCAGATTGACGATGCCACGCTGTTCGATCATCACGCCTTTGGGGCGGCCCGTCGTGCCCGAGGTGTAAATGATATAAGCCAGACTTTCGGGCGTGAGCCACGCGGGCGGCACGGGCGCGGGCAGTTCGCGCGCTTGCGCCAAAATTGCGGCGGCATCGAAGACGCGCCCTTCGAGCAGCCCGGCGCGGCGCGCGCGTTCAACGCCCGCTTGGTCGGTCAGCAAAGCGACGGCGTCCGCATCGGTCAGGATGTCGCGCAACTGTTCGTCGGGGAAGCTGCGGTCAATGCAGGTGTAAGCCGCGCCAGCCTTGAGCGTCGCCAACTGGCTGCTGTAAAGAAACTCGCTGCCGCGCGGCAACAGGATGGCGACGGTCGCTTCGCCGTTGACGAAGCGGCCTAAGAACGCGGCCAGCGCATCGGCCTGTTGATTGAGTTCGGCATAAGTCAGACAGCGCCGCGCGGGCCGGCCCACGCCGGGCGGAATTTCCAAAGCCGGGCGCGTGGGCCAACGCTCAGCGGCCTGCTCAAAAAATTGATGCAAAAAAATTGGGGCGGCGGTGGCGTGCTGCGTCACACAGTTCATCTCAGCTTGAGCGACCTGGCTCATGGTTTTTTAGGTACCTTGTCGTCGGGATTGCGCGATGTGGTTGCTGCTGTTTCAGCAAGCAAGACGGTACGCGGCGGCGTGCTTTCGGTCAAGCCTGACTTTCATCAGTGACGGCCTGGGCTTCGATCTCGCTAAATCGAAACAACCAAGATTGGGACAAAGCAAACCACGGGGAACACTGGGGGCACGGGGAAGATCAATAACCATCGGCTTCCCCGTGCTCCCCGTGATCCCCGTGGTTGGTTCCTTTGTCCCAATCTTGGTTGTTCTGATTTAGCCGTCTGAAGGTGTTCGTCAAAGTTTTGGGTGCGGCGAATTGGCGTCCGGCAGTTTGACCTGCCAGGCCGCTCACGCTAGATTGCGCGCGTCTCGCATCCGTACCAATTACAACCCAATTCAATTTGCTTCGGAGTAGCTGCCATGAAGAAAAGAACCTTTCTGAAAATCTCTACCGCCGGCCTCACCGGCGGGCTGCTCGCGCCGCTCACCGGTTGCCAACAACCGCCCAGCGCGCCTGTCGCACCCGCCACCCCAGCGCCAGAGAAGCTCAAAAACTGGGCTGGCAATTTGGAATACAGCACCGCCAACGTCGCTTATCCCGAAACGGTCGAACAGGTACAGGCGCTGGTGAAGCGCGCCGATAAGCTGCGCGCGCTCGGCACCCAGCATTGCTTCAACAAGATCGCCGACTCGCCGCAGCAATTGCTCTCGGCGAAAAAGCTGGACAAGATTTTGGCGCTCGACCCCGCCAAAAAAACGGTCACCGTCGAAGCGGGTGTGCGTTACGGCACGCTGGGCGAATACCTGCAAGGCAAAGGTTTCGCGCTGCACAATCTGGCGTCGCTACCGCACATTTCAGTCGCCGGTTCCATCGCCACCGCCACGCACGGTTCGGGTGTGAAGCTGGGCAATCTGGCGACGGCGGTGTCAGCTCTCGAATTTGTCACGGCGGCGGGCGAGGTGGTAACGCTGGCGCGAGAAAAAGACGGCGAGCAATTTAACGGCGCGGTCGTGCACCTCGGCGGGCTCGGCGTCGTCACCAAAGTCACGCTCGACATTCAGCCGACGTTTCAGGTGAGGCAGGATGTTTATGAAAACCTGCCCTTCGCCGAACTCGAAAAAAACTTCGAGGCCATAATGTCGAGCGGCTACAGCGTCAGCCTGTTCAGCGACTGGCAGAAAAACGTCATCAGCGAAGTCTGGGTCAAAAGCCGCGTCGTGGACGGCAAAGCGGCCAAGGCCAAGCCGGAGCTTTACGGTGCGAAGCTGGCGACGCGCAATCTGCATCCGATCCGCGAACTGGCGTCGGAAAATTGCACCGATCAAATGGGCGTGCCCGGCCCCTGGCACGAACGCCTGCCGCATTTCAAAATGAATTTCACGCCGAGCAGCGGCAAGGAATTGCAGGCCGAGTATTTCGTCCCCTTCAGCAACGCGGTCGCGGCGCTCAAAGCCATCAACAGCCTCGGCGACAAATGGATTCAAGACCTGTTCATCTCCGAGGTGCGGACCATCGCCGCCGATAATTTGTGGATGAGCACCGCCTACAAACGCCCCAGCGTTTCGATTCACTTTACGTGGAAGCAACACACCGAAGCGGTGCTGAAGTTGTTGCCCGTGGTCGAAGAGCAACTCGCCCGCTTTGGCGCGCGTCCGCACTGGGGCAAACTGTTTACGATTCCGGCGGCGCAACTGAAAGCGCGTTACGAACGCTATGCCGACTTTCAGCAGTTGCTGCGGCAATACGATCCGCAAGGCAAATTCCGGAATGAATTCCTTGAACAGAATCTTTCTGCGTAGAGCTGCGGAGACAGCCGCACATCGGGAGGCACCGCCGCGTGGAGACCAAAGATGAAACGAACCTGTTGCCGTGTGTTATTGAGTGGCGCGCTGTTCGCCGCATTGATCGCCCTGTCGGCCAGCGTGCGCACGCCCACGGCCCGCGCCGCCGTGCCGCCGAACATCATCATCATTTTGTCCGACGACATGGGCTATTCGGACATCGGCTGTTACGGCGGCGAAATCGCCACGCTCAATCTGGATGCGCTGGCGGCGAATGGCGTACGGTTCAAACAGTTTTACAACACGGCGCGTTGCTGTCCGACGCGCGCGGCCTTGCTGACGGGCCTGTATCCGCATCAGGCCGGCGTCGGGCACATGATGGAGGATCGCGGTTATGACGGCTATCGCGGCGATTTGAATCAGCACTGCGTGACGATTGCCGAGGCGCTGCGTCCGGCGGGTTATGCCACTTATGCCGTCGGCAAATGGCACGTGACCAAGGCCGTCAATCCGCAGAGCGAGGCCGAGAAGCGCAACTGGCCGTTGCAACGCGGCTTCGATCGCTTTTACGGCACGATCGCGGGCGGCGGCAGCTATTGGGATCCGAGCACGCTGGTGCGCGACAACACGCCAACGACGGCCTTTGCCGATGCGGAGTATCAGCCGCGCGAGGCGTTCTATTACACCGACGCGCTCAGCGACAACGCGGCGCGCTTCATCGCCGAAAACAAACAACGCAGCGGCGGCAAGCCATTTTTCCTGTATCTCGCCTACACCGCCGCGCACTGGCCGATGCACGCGCGCGCACGCGACATCGCCAAATACAAAGGCAAGTACGACGCGGGCTATGAACCGATTCGGCGCGCGCGTTACGAGCGCGCAAAGAAGCTGGGCCTGATTGATCCGCGCTGGCCGCTCTCGCCGCCAGCGGGCGCCTGGGACAAGGTCACGAACAAAGAATGGGAAGCGCGCTGCATGGAAGTTTATGCAGCGATGATTGACAGCATGGATCAAGGCATCGGGCGCATCGTGGCCGAATTGAAACGGCAGGGCCAATTCGACAACACGGCGATTTTCTTTTTGCAGGACAATGGCGGTTGCGCCGAAGTGAACGGGCGCAACTTGACCGGGCCGAATGCGGCGAACCCTTACCAGACGCGCCCGGACAAGCCGGTGTATCCGGTGCTCGCTAACGACGCGCAGCATTATTTCAACTCCATGCCGAAACAGACACGCGATGGGCGCGCCGTGATCTTGGGGCCGAGCGTGCTGGCGGGGCCGGATGATACGTTCATCGCTTATGGTCAGGGCTGGGCCAACGTCAGCAACACGCCCTTCCGCGAATACAAACACTGGACGCACGAGGGCGGCATCAGCACGCCGCTGATTGCGCATTGGCCGCAGGGCATCACAGCGAAACAACGCAACAAGCTGGTCAATGATCCCGGCCACCTGATTGACCTGATGGCGACCTGTGTGGATTTGAGCGGCGCAAAATATCCACACGAATTGAAGGGCGCATTCAACGGACAGGTAATCACGCCAATGGAAGGCATCAGCTTGCGGCCAGCGTTGACGGGCAAACCGCTCAAACGCGCGCAGCCGCTTTTCTGGGAACACGAAAGCAATCGCGCCCTGCGCGCGGGCCAATGGAAGCTGGTGGCGAAAGAAGATCAGGCGTGGGAGCTTTACGATCTGGCGGCGGATCGTTCGGAACTGAACAACCTGGCGGCGCAACAGCCCGCACGCGTGAAAGCTTTGGCCGCGCAGTGGGACGCGTGGGCGGCGCGCGCGCAGGTGTTGCCGTTGGGCGCGTGGCGCGCGCGCCCTGCAGGGCGCTGAAGGGAGAATGAATTTGCACAATCAAAATGCTGTCTGGCCTCCTGTCTGGCCTCCTGTCTGGGAAGAACGTTGGCACCCGTTGCGCGAGGAATGGGTGATCGTCGCGGCGCACCGGCAAAACCGTCCGTGGAGCGGCGAGACTGTCGAGACTACGCCGCGCATCACTCCACCTTATGTCGAAGACTGTTATCTATGTCCGGGTAATGCGCGCGTCAGCGGCCAGCACAATCCGGCGTACAACGGCGTTTATGTATTCGACAACGATCACCCATGCGTAGGCATTGAGGCCGCCGCTGAATTGCCGCCCGCGCCCGGCATCTATCGCAATCGCCCCGCGCACGGCCTGGCGCGCGTGGTTTGTTATTCGCCCCGCCACGATCTTTCGCTGGCTGAATTGGAAGCGCACGAAGTCGAAAACCTGCTGGCCGCCTGGCAACAGCAATACACCGATTTGGGGCGGCGGCCTGAGATCGAGCACGTGTTGATTTTTGAAAACAAAGGCGAGGTCGTAGGCGTCTCGAACCCGCACCCGCACTGCCAGATTTATGCGACCAACTTTGTCTTCAAGACCATCGAGAACGAAGCGCGCAGCAGCCAGCGGTATTTCAACGAACACGGCCGCCCGCTCTTTCAAGACATCATCGAGGCCGAACAGCAAGACGGGCAGCGCATCCTGGCTGAGAATGAAACGGCGATTGCCTTTCTGCCTTACTTTGCGCGCTACGCCTACGAAGTTTTTGTCGCGCCCAAACAAACGCATCCGAGCCTGGCGGCGCTCAGCGATCACGAAGTGCGCGACTTGTCCGCCGTCTTGCGCGCGGTGCTGATTCGTTTCGACAACCTCTGGCGGAT
>JAYUCP010000593.1:0-19952 GCA_043740245.1 Acidobacteriota bacterium
GTGGGATGTGTCAGTAGCCCGCGCGTGAGCAAGGGCTTTACTGGCAGCAGACAGCCCTTGCTCACGCGCGGGCTACTGACACATCCCACCTAACTTAGCCACTACCCTTTTCCGCAAAACATTGAAGCACTCCTCATTGACCAACCCACATCCATGGGCTAGACTCCGTCGCGCTAGCAGGCTTTCCTCATTAACCGGCAAAGTGAATTCAGGATTGACCATGCGCTGAAACGCAGTACCGAAGCGTTGCTGGCAACCACAAAACCGTTGTGATCTCGACGGGAATGCGAACGACAGTTCAACCAATTGCAGATTCATTGGGACGGCAACCAATCGTCTTGTGTTGATTGCCCGCAAGCCCTCACGCTTGCCAGGCTCGACAGCTTGCCGGTTACAGCCTGCGCTGTTGCGTAGTGCCAGTGTTGATTACCGGCAGCGGCTGGCTGTGATCACAGATACTAGCGCGCATAGTTGCTCTCGCACGTCGAGTTCTTCCGCGAATTTCAAACAACTAAAATTATCGTCATTAAGATTGCATACTGAAGCAAGCTGAGAATCATTGGTCTCTGTTTTAGATCAATCCGATCAAACTGGCAGAGCCGGAGTTTTTGGGCTACCGGCCGCTTTGCTCTTTGATTCGACAAACAACATGCACATAGTCGAATGAAGTATCGGCTCTGTAGCTAGCTGAAGATCGTAACCCTATCCTGATTCAGGAGGAATACACATGCGAACCTCGCACAAACATACACACACACGGTCGAAGCAGTTCTGGCTTCGATTGTTGGTTTTGACGCTGCTCGCCTGCGGGCTTAGCTGGGCCGTCATCAAGAGCGGCCGCTGGACTGCCCAGGCGGATGGTCTCGCAGCCGTCCGCGCGCAACTCCAGGACGCCAAAGCGCAATACCTGGCCCAACCTTCCAAAGAAAACAACGCCAAATTTGATCAGGCGCTGGCTTCTTACAAGCTGGCGCTCAAGGCCCATCCGGCGACTTCGGCGGCGCCAGCCCAGAGCGGCGACCTCGGCAGCCCTTATGTGAGCAGCGCGGTCAACTTCGTCGTGACGGATGCGGTGAGCAGGATCACGCAAAACGCGCCCGTCATCCCTGGCAAGCCCGTCAATCCAAACAAGAACGAGCAGAACGAGTTACCCATTCGCACCCTCGCGGGCGTGGCTGGCAGTCCCGATGCGGCCCTTCAAAGCACGATTACGCCCGGCCAGAACGTGGTGACCGCTCCGATCCAGAACTTCGATGGGCCGGATGCGGATTCGGGGTTATTTGGTGTCAACCGCTTCGCCCCGCCGGACACGAATGCCGATGTTGGCCCGAATCACGTCGTAGTGACGACGAATATGGGCGTGGGGATTTACAACAAGACGGGCACGCTGCTGACGCCGCTCTTCAGGATGAGCCAGTTGACGTCGGGCATTGCCGCCTCCTTGACCGATGACGGCGACCCGGTGGTGCTCTACGATCCGTTGGCCGACCGCTGGATTCTCACGCAGTTCGGCGTAAATACGCTGACCAACAACAGCACGCACGAGATCATCGCCATCTCGCAGACCGGCGACCCGACTGGCGCGTATTTCGCCTATGACTTCCTGCTGGCGCCGGGCCGCTTTGGCGACTATCCGCACTTCGGCGTTTGGCCGGACGCCTACTACATGTCCACGAATGACTTCAACACGGCATTAACCGCCTTTCTGGGCGCGGGCTTGTATGCCTTCGAGCGCGACAAAATGCTCGTCGGCAATCCGACTGCGGCGATCATCGGTTTCAGCACCGGCCCAACGCATGGTGGCATGCTGCCGACCGATATTGATGGTGTGGTGACCCCGCCTGTCGGCACGCCCAATCTTTTTGTTGAATTCGACGCCGATGAGTTCGGCGCGGCGACGGATTTGATCCGCGCTTTCATATTTCATGTGGACTTCGCTACTCCATTGAATTCAACCGTAACGCAGGGGCCGGACATTCCAACTTTGGCGTTCGATGCGAACGAGCCTTCCAGCCGGGCTGTTGTTGAACAGCCTGCACCGTCCGCCGCCGCCGATAACCTCGACGCGATTGCCGACCGGCTGATGCATCGGCTGGCCTACCGCACGCTCGCCGGTGGCGTCCAATCTTACGTGCTCAATTTCACCGTCAACGTTGACGGGGCTGGCACCACTGCCGCTACTTATCAGGCGGGCGTGCGCTGGATGGAATTGCGCCGCGCTGCCGGGGGCGCGGTCACGATCAATCAGCAGGCCACCTACGCGCCCGGCGCCGGCAATGGCACGACGGGCCGCAACCTCTGGATGGCGAGCGTCGCGCAGGACGGTGAAGGCAGCATCGGTTTGGCGGCCAGCGCCTCCAGCACCACGTTGATTCCAACCGCGATCTATACGGGCCGTTTGTCTGGCGATGCCGCCAGCACCCTGCCGCAGGGCGAAGTGGATGCCTTGGCCGCTGTCACGCGCGGCGTCCAAACCGGCACCGGCAACCGCTGGGGCGATTACAGCAGCCTGAGCGTTGACCCAGCGGATGAATGTACTTTCTGGGGCGCGTTTGAATATGTGGATGCGCCGACGGCGAGCTTCGACTGGAACACGCGCGTGTTCAGTTTCAAGGTTAATCCGGCTTGCGCCACGGCGGCCAAAGGCTCGCTCGCGGGCCAGGCGACCAATCTTTCGGCGGGCGGCGCGGCGCTTTCGGGCGTGCTCGTCAGCGTCACGGGCGGCGGCGCACGCTCGACCAACGCGGCCGGCAACTACACCTTCACCAGCGCCGCTCCCGCTTCTACGCTGGGCCTAGCGCCGGGCACTTACACGGCGACCTGCAGCAAGCGCGGTTTCTTTAATGCTTCCGGTTCGGTCACGGTCGTGGCGGGTGCGACAGCGACCTTTAACTGCGCCATGCAAGGCTTTCCGATTATCGAAGCGCCGTTGGCGGCGTTGGCAACCGGCAGCGGCAACGGCAACGGCACGATTGAAACGGATGAGTGCAACACCGTCAACGTGCGCGTCACCAACAATGGCGGCGCGGCGGCGACCAACGTCACC
The DNA here is from genome assembly GCA_043740245.1 of Acidobacteriota bacterium. Taxonomy (GTDB): domain Bacteria; phylum Acidobacteriota; class Blastocatellia; order RBC074; family RBC074; genus JACPYM01. The sequence continues at coordinate 3,047 of JAYUCP010000593.1, forward strand.
GGCACGCTGACCACCAACACGCCGGGCGTCACAATCTTCGCGCCCGCGACGCAAAGCTACGGCACGATCAATGCTGGCGCGAACGGCACGGCTGGCTTCCTGGTCAGCACCTTGCCGACTTTCCTTTGCGGCACGACGATTAACTTCACCTTGACCGTCAACTTCACCGGCGGCTCAACCGTGCTCAATTTCTCGATTGCGACGACACCGGCGCCGCCGACCAACTACACCTTCACCAGCACTTCCGGCAACGCCCTCGTGGCCGGCACGACGCTGGTGCCGGGTACTCAGGACGACGACGCCAGCGCCAGTATCACGCTGCCCTTCGCCTATTCGGTCTACGGCACGAATTTCACCACCGCCGTGGTTGACACCAACGGCAACCTGCAGTTCGGCGGACCCGGCACGACCGACTTCAGTAACACTTGTCCGTTGCCGGGCACGGCAACGGATAATCTGGGCCGGGCGATCCTGGCGTTCTGGGACGACCTGGATTTGAGTATCACCGCTACGGGCGGCGCCAACAACGGCGTCTACACTTCCACGAGCGGCGTGACGCCAAACCGCATCTTCGATATCGAATGGCGTGGCGCGCTCTTCTCGGACAACACGGCGGTCAATTTCGAGGTCCGGCTCTTCGAAGGGCAACAGCGCTTCGACCTGATCTATAAAACGGTTGGCAGCACCAGCGGCGTGAGCGCGTCGGTGGGTGTGCAATCCGCCAATGCGCCGACGACCTTCTTCACCTCGGCTTCGTGCAACACGGCGAGCCTGGCGACTGGTCAGCGGCTGAGCTTTACCGCGCCGGTCGCGCCTTGCGCTACGGGCGGCGGCCAATGTCTGGCCCCGATTCCGCCGGTCGTACGGATTGCCGATCCGGCGATTTGCACCGGCCCGGGCGGCGTGATCGGAGTGACGGCCACTGTAACCAATCCGGCGGCGAGCGCGATCACCGGCACGGTGGTTGCGACCTTACTACCGGGTCTGGTGGCTTTGCCGGGCACGTGCACGGCCACAGTTAACGGTATTGCCATTGGTACCTGCACGGTTACTGCCGGGACGGTTAGCTTTGTTACTTCTGTAACCACGACTAATCCGAATCCGCCGCCAGCCACAATCACCACACCCACGCCGATACCTGCTGGCGCCACGTTGACGATCACTTACAACGCGCAAGTGGATTCGGTCGTGGCGGGCGCGCAACTGTGCGTCAATACCACGGCGAATTTCGGGCCGACCAGCATCGCCACCGTGCAGGCTTGCACGACCGCCAATTGCCAGTCGCCGGGGCCGGGCGCGGCGCCGGGCGTATTCAATAACCCGGTCAGCGACCAGCGCGCCGGTTCGGTGTTGTTCTATAACCTCTATACCTCGACCGTGGGTTCGGCTTCGCAGAACACACGCATCAGTTTGACAAACACCGAGCCGAATCGCACGGCCTTTGTCCACCTCTTCTTTGTGGACGGCTCGACCTGCTCGGTGGCGGATGCTTATCTCTGTCTGACGCCGAATCAGACGGCGAGCTTCTTTGCAGCCGATCTCGATCCGGGCACGACGGGCTACATTGTGGCCGTGGCGGTTGATCGCAACGGTTGCCCCATCAACTTCAACTATCTCATCGGCGATGAGTTTGTGAAGCTCACGACCGGGCATCAGGCCAATCTGGGGGCGGAATCCATCCTGGCGCTTGCGGGCGGGCTGACGGCTTGCACGCCGGGCAGTTCGACGGCCACCCTGGCCTTCGACGGCATCAGCTATGGCGTGTTGCCGCGCGTGCTGGCGGTTGACAATGTCGGCAGCCGGTCTGACGCGAACGATACGCTGGTCGTAGTCAACTCGGTGGGCGGCGATCTGCGGGCCTTCGCGCAAACGCTGCGGCCACTCTTCGGCATTATCTACGATGATTCCGAACAGGGGTTGAGCTTCACCTTTGCGCCGGCCACCTGCCAGTTCCGGGGCACTGTGAATAGCAACTTCCCGAAGACGACGCCGCGCTTTGAGACGTGGATACCCGCCGGACGTTCGGCCTGGTTCAAGTTCTGGGTGACTTCGACCGGCGTGCTGGAACCCATATTGGGCGCGGTCATCAACCGGAACCCGAACGCCGCGTCGAATTCGGGCGCGTTCAATCAAGGGCATAACCTGCACAAGCTGAACACGTCGAATGGCGGCACGCTCATCATCCCTGTTTTCCCGGTTACCTGCCAGTAGTCGGAACCGCAGTTGCAGGCGCGCTCGAGTTTGGGAAAACCTCGAGCGCGCCTGTAAACCAGGATGCAAAGTTTTCCGGCGGCTTCCGGCTTTATAACTAATTGTTCCAGCCGAAGCGCAATCCTTGAAAACCGGATTTCATCCGTTCAGGAGGAATTAAAAATGCGAACCTTACACAAACTCACACACCGACCACTGGCGCTCTGCGCACTTTTCATCGGACTCGGAGTGCTGGGCTGGCACTTACCCGAACTCGGTTCGGCGGTGTTTGCCTACTCCAGCAGCGCGGTGAAAGCGGCGCGTGCCACCATTAGCAGCACGCCCACCGCCGCGCAAAAAGTAGTCGCCCGGACTGTCTCCGCGGCAGCCAAGGCCACTACCACAGCCGCTCCGGCAGCGGTTGCCCAATCTTCTATTAGCCAACAACTCGACGCTGCCCGCGCGGCTTTCGAGGCTGCCGCCGCTGCTGCGCGGGCCAGCAACAGCAAAGAGAGCCGCCGCGTGGTCGAAGTCGCGCGTGCCGAAGTCAATCGTTTGGCGGGGCTGCGGGTGGCCGAGATCAAAGCGATCCTCAATGGGGCCAGCCAAAACCAGTCCAATATGGCTGCGAAGGCTGACAGCGGGCCAGTGCCGAACGTGCCGAACTATGCGGCCTTGGTCGCGGAGTTGGCAGCGTTGGGCGGGTTCCCGAATCAGGCGGACGCGCCCGTGCCGAACCAGATCAATGAGACCGAACCGAATAACACGACGGCGACGGCCAACACGCTGAATGTGGCTGCGGATGCGTTGGCGATTGCCGCAGGCGCGGTGACGCCTGTGGGCGATGTGGACTTCTATAAGTTCACGGCCCCGGCCAATTCGAAAGTTTGGATTTATGTGGACACGGGCGGGACGCTGGTGTCCGGTTTCCGGGATTCGCAGGTTGACTTGTTCAATACGGACGGGACGACGCTGATCGAAAACGACGACGACGATGGCACGGGCAACGGCCTGGACGGAACGGTGGAGACCGGCTTTGCCTCGGCCATCGCGGGCCGTTCGCTGACGGCGGCGGGCACCTATTTCATCCGCGTGCGTGAATTCGACGGAACCTCGACGGTTGACCCTTACAAACTGTATGTGGTGGTGACGACAGCCGCGACGCCGGTGGTGGCGGAGACTGAGCCGAATGACACGGGCGCGACGGCGAATGTACTGCTAACGGCCGCGCAAACGTCGGCGCTTGCGACGGGCACGGTCGGCACGGGCGCGGCGGCGAATACGGATTTCTACTCGATCACGGTCAATGCCGGCGACCTTTTATACGCGAACCTGGATGGCGACCCGGAGCGGGATGGCGTTGGCACGGACGTGGCACTTTCGCTGCGCGATGCGGCGGGGACGACCATTCTGGTCACTTCAGACAGTATCAACCTAGGCTCGGCGGCCAACCCGCCGGCGGAGAACTTCGGCTTCCTGTTCACCACGGGCGGGACGTTCACGTTGCGTGTGTTCTTCTTTGGCGGTCAAGGCACTTACAATTTAATGGCAAAGGTGGTGACGCCGCCGACGATTCCGGTTTGCGCTTCGCCCATCACAGGCACGCTGGGCACGGCGACCTCCAACTTCCCGAAGGCCAGCGGCACGGCCACACAGCGCGTGAACCGTGATGGCATAGTCTCGGCTTGCGGTACCGCGCGCACACAGAATGCGCCGATTGCCGGCAGCTTCGCCTTCGATGCTTTCACCGTGCCGGTGGCGGCGGGAGGTGGCCCGACCTGCATAACGATCACCCTGAATGTGACGGAGACCATTGCGCCCGCCAATTACTCACTCGCGGCGTATCTCAACACCTTCAACCCCGCTGACCTGACGCAAAACTGGCTCGGCGATCCGGGCCTGAGCACCGGTTCGCCGCCAACCCAACTGAGCTTTTCGGTGATCGTGCCGCAGGGCCAAAGAGTCGTCATCGTCATTCTCAACACCAATGGCACGACGGGCAATGGCAATGCTTATTCGATCACGACCAGTTGTCTGCAAGCGGCTTGCGTCCCGGTGTGCCCGGCGAATATCACAGCCAACGTGGCGGCGGGCACCTGCGCTGCGACGGTGCCCTATCCGGCGGCCACCTTCACCGGCGTTTGCAACCCGATCACCTGCACGCCGGCGTCCGGTTCGACCTTCCAGAAGGGCGTGACAACGGTGACTTGCAGCAGCACGGGCAACCAGAACGGCACGGCGACTTGTACGTTCACGGTGACGGTGAATGACAACATACCGCCCACGCTCGTCTGTCCGGCAGACATCAGCGCAGGCACGACAGGCACTTCTCAGGTTGTCACTTACACGAATCCGACGGGTACGGACAACTGTCCTCCGACCCCGATCGCCTCAACCTGCAATCCGCCAAGTGGCTCGACCTTCGCGCTGGGCACGACGACCGTGACCTGCTCGGTGACGGATGCGGCGAACCTGACGACGACCTGCACCTTCCGCGTCCACATCAATCGCTTGACGGTCGGTTCGTTGACTGATCCGCTGGCTTGCACCGGGCCGGGCAGCAAGGTGAGCGGTTCGTTCACGGTGACCAACAATTCCAATGTGGCGCAGACCGTGGCTGGCACGGTCACGCTTGGCCCCACCGGGCCGCCCCAGGGCTTGCTGGCGCTCAGTTGCACGGCGAATGCGGGCGGCACTTGCACGATTGCGGCGAATCAGGCTTCGCTTACTTACACCACCGGATCGTTGGCGGCGGGCGCTTCGGCGACGGTCTCTTACATCTTGCAAGTGAATGACGGCGTTGCGCCGGGCACGGTGCTCACCACCAGCGTCACGGCCAGCTTCAACGGCGGGCCGGCGGTGACGGCGGGCGCCTCGACCACGGTCAACTGTCCGCTGGCCGGGCCGGGTGCGCCGTTCATCAACAATCCCGAACGGACGGTGATGAGCGATCAACGGGCGGGTTCCGTGCTGTTCTATCCGATTTACACGTCGGATGCCTCAGGCGGGGCCACGCAAAACGCGCGCATCAGCATGACCAACACCAGCGACAAGCTGTTCACCTTCGTCCATCTCTTCTTTGTGGACGGGGCGACCTGTTCAGTGTCTGACGCTTTCCTTTGCTTGACGCCGAACCAGACGACGAGCTTCCTGACTTCCGATCTCGATCCGGGTACGCGTGGTTACATCGTGGCTGTGGCGACTGATGCCAACGGCTGCCCGCGCCACTTTAACTACCTGATCGGTGACGAATTCGTGAAGTTCTCGACCGGACACGCGACCAACCTGGGCGCCGAAGCGGTGCCGGCCATTGCGGGCAGCACCTTCTGGGTGTCTTGCGATGGCAACCAGCCGACGTCAACGCTGCGCTTCGACAGTGTGAGTTACGGCGCGGTGCCGTACACGCTGGCGGCGGACAGCATCGGCAGTACTGCGGATGGCAACAACACACTGTTGGTCATCAACCGCATCGGCGGTGATCTGCAAACCGGCCCGTCGCGCCTGGTTCCGATCTTCGGCACCTTGTACGACGACAGCGAGGTTTCCTACAGCTTCAACCTGCCGACCAATAACCTGTGCCAGTATGCGGCGAGTCTGACCGATTCGGCGCCACGCACGACACCGCGTCTGTCCACTATTATTCCGGCTGGGCGCACCGGCTGGTTCAAACTCTCGGGCACGTCGGAAATCGGCATCTTCGGGGCGATCATCAATTTCAACCCGAATGTCGCTGCTTCGTCGGGCGCCTTCAATCGCGGGCACAACCTGCACAAGCTCACCTTTACGAACGCGATGACCTACATCATCCCGGTCTTCCCGCCGACCTGCTAAGCCAGAGGGCAGCGGAACAAGGTGTAGACAAACCGCAAACAGGCCAGGGCAAATGCTCTGGCCTGTTTTCGTCTTTTAGGGATGAAGTGGAAAGAACTCTGCTAAATCAACCACGGGGCACACAGGGAGCACGGGGAAAGCCAAAACAGGCTGCTTGATTCCTCCCTGTGTGCCCCGTGTGCCCCGTGGTTTGGCAAGCCTGTTTTCAAGCCATTCTTGTGGGACGCCAAATGTCCAACGCAGCCGCTGATGTCGCTTTCGGGAAGCTGCCATCCCAAAAGTGAACAGCGCACTTCGCCTGCTTCCGCTGGTCGGCCAGACCAGCCTAGAATACTCAGCAACTTAGCCGTCGCGCGCGCTTGGCACGCGAATTGGATTAACTCGCAAGCGGGTTACCGACACGGTAGCTCAAGTTTTTACTGGCGGTTTTCATTGGAGGTTTTATGGATGTCCCCCGCGCCGCATCGGTCGCGCGCAATCGCAAAATCAAACAGGCGGTTTACATCGTCCTGGCGCTGGCGGCTATTGCCGGCGTGACGGTGGGTGTGGCGCGGCTCAAACCCGCCGCGCCGACGGTCGAGCGCGCCACCGTGATTATTGACACGGTCAAACAAGGCGAACTGATCGTGAAGGTGAACGGTCTGGGGACGCTGGTGCCCGAAGACATCGTCTGGATTACTTCGACGACCAGCGGGCGCGTGGACAAACGTTTGCTGCAACCAGGATCAGACGTCCGGCCCGACACCATTCTGTTCGAGCTGAGCAACCCGGTCTTGCAACAGCAACTGCTGGACGCCGAACAGCAGTTGCATTCCGCCGAAGCCGAATACAAAAACCGCGAGGTTGACCTCAAGGGGCAACTGCTCAATCAGCGCGCCCAAGCGGCCACCGTCCAATCCGATCTTTCGCAAGCCAAGCTGGTGGCCGAAGCGAACGAGCAATTGTCTAAAGAAGGCCTGGTTTCAGACATCATGCTCAAACAGTCCAAGACCCGCGCGGAAGAATTGGCGACGCGTTACGAGTTGGAAAAGCAGCGCATCGCCTTGAACACCGAAGCGATCAAAACGCAATTGGCCGTCCAGCAAGCCACCTTGGAGCAGCGCCGCGCGATGTTGGATTTGCGCCGCCGCGAGGTGGCCGATTTGCGCGTGCGCGCCGGGATGCACGGCATTCTGCAATTGTGGGCGGTCGAGGTCGGCCAGCAAGTCCAGCCCGGCAACAATCTGGCGCGCGTGTCCGATCCTTCGCGGTTGAAAGCGCAGGTGCGCGTCGCTGAAACGCAGGCCAAAGACGTCGCGATCGGCTTACGCGCGGAAATTGACACGCGCAACGGCGTTATCGAAGGCCGCGTCACGCGCATTGATCCGCAAGCGCAAAGCGGCACCGTCACCGTGGATGTCGCGCTCGAAGGCGCTTTGCCCAAAGGCGCGCGCCCCGATATGAGCGTGGACGGCACCATCGAAATCGTGCGCCTGCCCAACGTCATTCAAATCCAGCGCCCGGCGTTTGGCCAGCGCGACAGCACGGTCACGCTCTTCAAACTCGAAGCCGACGGCATTCACGCCTCGGCCGCCAAGGTCACGCTGGGGCGCGATTCGGTGACTTCGATTCAAGTGCGCGAAGGTTTGCGCGTGGGTGACAAAGTCATCGTTTCAGACACCTCGCAATGGAGCGACAAAGGCGACCGCATCAAATTGAATTAAGTGAAGAGTGTGCGTAATTCGACAAGCGAATAGATACGCGGATGACGCGGATGCAGCGGATTTCCGCAGATTCTTTTGCGGGTTGATCCGCGCTGATCCGCCGCATCCGCGTCATCCGCGTATCTATTTCCTCTGCTTTGCTGGCATTTCTTTTACGCACAGGCTTCAATTAAGTAGCAGCAAGGGGGGAGGTCAGCAGTTGAAGTTTTTGTTGAAACTGGCGCGCGCCAATTGACACTCACCCGGACGAAATCCAACTGACACCTTTAGGAGAAAAGTACATGAGCGAATCATTGTTACGTATGGAGGGCGTGAAAAAGGTCTTCCTCACCGACGAGGTCGAAACGCACGCGCTCTCAGGCATTCACCTCGAAATTGCCAAGGGCGAATATGTTTCGATTGCCGGCCCATCCGGCTGCGGCAAATCCACCTTGCTCTCGATTCTCGGCCTGCTCGATTCGCCGAGCGATGGCGAATACCTGCTCAATGGCAAGCCCGTGCAGACGCTTTCATTGAGTGAACGCGCCCGCATACGCAACCGCGAGATCGGGTTCATCTTCCAGAGCTTCAATCTGATCGGCGATTTGACGGTGTATGAGAACGTCGAACTGCCGCTCACTTATCGCGGCATGGGTTCCGCCGAACGGCGCGAACGCACCACAGCCGCGCTCGAACGCGTCGGCATGGCCCATCGCGCCAAACACCTGCCCTCGCAACTCTCCGGCGGCCAACAACAGCGCGTTGCCGTCGCGCGCGCCGTATGCGGCGATCCGCTGATCCTGCTGGCGGACGAACCGACCGGCAATCTCGATTCGACCAATGGCGACGCGGTGATGGAACTGCTGCGCGAATTGCATCGTGGCGGCGCGACCATTTGCATGGTCACGCACGACCAGCGCTTTGCGAAACACGCCGACCGGTCGGTGCATTTGTTTGACGGGCGGATTGTCGAAGAAGGCTAAGCTAAGCCGGAGGTTGGTTATCTCTGGCTGAACTCTCATCACCAGCTTTATCGCTTGGCTCCAGGCTTTTTAGCCAAGCGATCATTTGCTGGTTTTGTTCCTTCATCAGTTTGGTGGTGTAGCGGACGTTCAACTCGCCCAGAATGTACATGGCGAGCAGGAACGCGGTGGCGGCGATGACCATGGCGATGCCGATCGGTTCCACGATTGCTCCTCGCTGTGCTTAGCGCACGGATGGTTTGAAGAGAATGTTTTCGAACCGCGTGACGCGTTGCTCCAAGTCGTCCAGCCGCCGGTCAACGCCGTCGAAGCGGATGTCAACGCTGTCAAAACGGGCGTTCATTTCCTTTTGCAGACCGTCGAACTTGGCGTTGAGTTCTTTCTGCACTGTGTCGAGCTTGGCGCTGAAGGTTTTGTCCATCTGTTCCAATAACAGTTTCAGATTCTGCTGATTGCTTTCGTTCAGCGTCCTGGCTTGTTGCAGATTGCTTTCGTTCAGCGTCTTGGCTTGCTGCAGGGTAATCCAGTTCGCCGCGAAAAGACTGGCGATGAAACTGGCTGTGGCGACAATGACGACGATGGTGGTTGGGTTCATGCCTTGCTCCTGATGTTGATCGGCTTGGACGCGCGCAGCATAACAAAGCACGCGCGAAAAGACGATGGCCTTATGAAATCAGACGCGCGATTTCTTCGAGGCAGTTTCTAACGGCGACGCCACAGCAGTTGTCACACACCTGCAACACGCCCCTGAACTGCTGCATGCCAGAGACGCAGGCGCGACGCCACTGCACCTCGCCGCCATCCACAACCACCGCGCCGTCGTTGATCTGTTGCTCGCACACGGCGCGGACCTCGATGCCGTTGACGACGAATTCGGCGCGCCGCCGCTGGGCTGGGCCAATGAGAAAGGCCACGTCGAGTTGGCGCGCTACTTGTTGGAACGCGGCGCGCACGTCAGCCTCAACCTCGCGGCAGCCTGCGGTTTTATCGAACGCGTGCGCGCATTGCTGGCCGCGCAATCCCCCGTCAATGAGATAAATGGGTTCGGCGCGCCTTTGCACGGAGCGGCCGTCTGGGGCCAGCCGGAGATCGCTGCACTGTTGCTGGCGCACGGCGCGGATGCTGAATTGCGCAATCGTGACGGCCGGACGCCGCTCGAAATCGCGCGCCAACAGATCGAAACCAACGGGCAGGGAACGCCGATTGTGTTGGAAGGACGACGCGCTGAAATTGTCAAAGGCTGTGCGGCAGTGATCGAAGCCTTGCAAGGTAGGGCAAACTGTTAGTTTGCCCCGGCCTCGGAATTGAACGGATTCAACCAAGAGGTTTGATGATCAAGCCCCGGCAAACTAACAGTTTGCCGTACAGAAAAAGGAGGGAAAACGATGGAAACGTTATTTCAAGACTTGCGTGTGAGCCTGCGCCGCTTGCGCAAAACGCCGGGCTTCACCGTGATCGCCGTGCTCTCGCTGGCGCTGGGCATCGGCGCGAATACGGCGATTTTCAGTTTGGTCAACACCATGTTCCTGCGCCCGCTGCCCGTCGCGCAGCCGGAGCAACTGGTCGCGCTCAACAACGTTTCGCTCAACGGCGAACGCAACATCCCCGCCTTCTCCGTGCCCAACTACCGCGATCTGCGCGACCGCAACGACGTGTTGTCGGGCTTGGCTGCCTATCGCATCGCGCCGATCAGTTTGAGCAACAACGGCGTCAACACGCGGCTCTGGGGTTATCTGGCGACGGGCAATTATTTTGAAATGCTGGGCGTGCGGCCCGCGCTGGGCCGCTTCTTCACGCCGGCGGATGACCAGACGCCGGGCGCGCATCCGCTCGTGGTCATCACGCACGATTGTTGGCAGCGGCGTTTCGGCAGCGATCCAAGCGTCGTGGGCAAAAGCGTGCTGGTCAATGGGCACAGCTACACGATCATCGGCGTCGCCGCGCCGGGTTTTTACGGCACCGAGATCGGTTTCAAGGTGGAGATGTGGTTTCCCTCAATGATGCTGGCGCAGATCGAGGCAGGCCGCGATGATCTGAACAACCGCGACACCTCGAACTTCTTTGTCCAAGGCCGTCTCAAACCCGGCGTCAGCGTCGCGCAAGCCGAAGCCGCGCTCAAGAACATCGCCGCGCAATTGGCGCGCGAATTCCCCCAAAATAACGAGGGCTTGACGATTGCGCTCTCGCCGCCGGGCCTCTTTGGCGCGTTTATGCGCGGGCCGATTATGGGCTTCGCGGGTGTGTTGATGGCGGTGGTTGGGTTGGTCTTGCTGCTGGCCTGCACCAATCTGGCGAATCTGTTGCTGGCGCGCGCGACCGAACGGCGCAAGGAAATCGCCATTCGTTTAGCCATCGGCGCGGGCCGCGCGCGGCTGGTGCGGCAACTGCTGACCGAAAACGTAGTGCTGGCGGCGCTGGGCGGCGCGCTGGGGCTGGCGCTGGCCTTTTGGCTGGTGGACGCGGTGATGGCCTTTCAACCGCCGCTGGACATTCCGCTGACGACCGAAATGCACATTGATTATCGCGTGCTGCTTTTTACCTTCGCGGTCTCGGCGCTAACCGGCCTCGTCTTCGGTTTGCTGCCCGCGTTGCAGGCGACCAAGCTTGATTTGGTGCCCGCGTTGAAAGACGAGGCCAACAGCATCGCAGGTTGGGGCTATCGGCGTTCGTGGCTGCGCAGCGGTCTGGTGGTGCTGCAAGTCGCGCTGTCGCTGGTGCTGTTGATCTGCGCGGGACTGGTTTTGCGCGGACTGCAAAACGCGCAGCGGCTCAGCCCCGGCATGGTTACGCAGAACGCCGTCGAGCTGTCTTTCGATCTTGGCTTACAAGGTTACGACGGGCCGCGCATACGGCAGTTCAAAGAGCAAATCATGGCGCGCGTGCGGGCCTTGCCGGGCGTGCAAGCGGTGGGGCTGACGGATTTCATTCCGCTCAGCATGAACATCAACAATGACGGTGTGCACGTAGAAGGCCAGCCCGAACAAAAGGGCGGGAACGTGCCGATGGCGATGACTTCGCGCGCCACGCCCGGCTTCATTCAGGCGCTGGGCACACCCTTGTTGCAAGGCCGCGATTTCACCGCGCAGGAGGCCGAAGCCAAACAGCGCGTCGCCATCATCAACGAAACCTTCGCGCGCCGTTTTTGGCCGGGGCAGTCGCCGCTGGGCAAACGCTTCAGTTTCGAGAGCGCGGCGGGGCCGTGGGTGGAAGTTGTGGGGCTGATTCAAGACGGCAAGTATTTCAGCCTGAGCGAAGCGCCGGAGTCATTCGTCTACGTCAACCTGCGTCCCGACCGGGGCAGCTTCCTGACGCTGGTCGCGCGCGGGGCAGGGGATTCGCAGGCCTTGCTGGCCGCGTTGCGCCGCGAGGTTCAACAGCTCGATGGCAACCTGCCGGTCTACAACATGAAAACGCTGACCGAACACATGGCGCTGCCGCTCTTTCCGGCGCGGGTGGCGGCGGCCTTGCTGGGCGCTTTCGGCCTGCTGGCCTTGCTGCTCGCGGCCATCGGCATTTTCGGCGTGATGTCTTACGCGGTGACACAACGCACGCGTGAACTCGGCATTCGCATCGCGTTGGGCGCGAGCGCCGCCAATGTTTTCAAGCTGGTCGTCGGACACGGCTTGACGCTGACCGGGATTGGGTTGGCGATTGGGCTGTTGGTCGCGGTGGCGGGGACACGGTTGATGAGCGGGTTGTTGTATGGCGTGAATGCGCTCGATCTGGCGACCTTTGCGGGCGTCTCGGTGTTGCTGGGCGCGGTCGCGTTGCTGGCATGTTATTTCCCGGCGCGGCGCGCGATGCGGGTTGATCCGATGATTGCATTGCGTTGTGAATAATCAGAATTCGACAAGGAGATGTTATGCAGACTCTCTGGCAAGACCTGCGCTACGGCGCGCGCATGTTGCTCAAACAACCCAGCTTCACCTTGATTACAGTGTTGACGCTGGCCTTGGGTATCGGGGCGAACGGCGTCATTTTTAGCTTGGTCAATGCGCTGCTGTTGCGTCCGCTGCCGGTGGACAAACCCGCCGAGTTGGCGGCGGTGTTTACCAGCGATTACAGCAGCGGCGATTTCGGCGCCTCGTCCTATCCCGATTACGTCGCTTTCCGCGACCGCAATCAGAGCTTCGCGGGGCTGGTGGCCTATCAGCCGCAACCGCTCAGCCTCAATGTTGACGGGGCGAACGAGCGCGCCTTCGGCGAAATCGTCAGCGCCAATTACTTCACTGTGCTCGGTCTGAAGCCCGCGCTGGGACGCGGCTTTTTGCCTGAAGAAGACCAGCGGCCCGGCGCTGCGGCGGTCGCCGTCGTTAGCCACAAGCTTTGGCAAACGCGCTTTGGCGGCAATGCGGCAACGGTCGGGCGCAATGTCAAACTCAATGGACAGCCCTTCACCATCGTTGGCGTCGCGCCGCAAAACTATGGCGGCTTGTTGCGCGGCCTCGCGGTGGATTGGTGGGTGCCCGTGATGATGGCGGATCAGCTTGTCCCCGGCAGCCATAACCTGACTGAGCGCGGCAATCGCGGCTTGTTCATCATGGGACGCTTGAAGCCCGGCGTCACAGTTGAACAGGCACAGGCCGATTTCAAGAACGTCGGCGCGCAGCTTTACCGCGAATGGCCGCAGGCTTGGGAAAACATACGCCGTGAGGGGCGCACGATTTCCCTGGTGTCTGAAAGCGCGGCGCGCGTGATGCCGGGCATGCGCACGCCGCTGGTGATTTTCATGGCGCTGCTGCTGACCGTCGTTGGCCTGGTGTTGCTGATTGCCTGTGCCAACGTCGCCAATTTGTTGCTGGCGCGCGCGGCGGCGCGGCGCAAAGAGATTGCCATCCGGCTGTCATTGGGCGCGGGGCGCGCGCGTTTGATTCAGCAGTTGCTGACCGAAAGCGTGTTGCTGGCCTTGCTGGGCGGCGTGGCGGGTCTGGCGCTAGCCACCTGGGGCGCTGATTTGTTGATGGCCTTCAAACCGCCCGTGCCCTTTCCGCTTGAAATCAATCTGCACGGCGATTGGCGCGTCTTCGGCTTTATGTTCGGCCTGTCGTTGCTGACCGGCATTGTGTTCGGACTGGTTCCGGCGCTGGCGGCTGCGCGGCCCGATGTCACCAGCGCGCTCAAAGATGATGGCGGCGCAGCCAATGCCAGAGGAGGACGCGGGCGTTTGCGTGGGGCGTTGGTTGTCGTGCAAGTGGCGTTGTCGTTGTTGCTGTTGATTTGCGCCGGCCTCTTTTTGCGCAGCCTGCGCAACGCCAGCACAATTGATCCGGGTTTTGACGCTGACAATCTGCTGGCGCTGACGATGGACTTAGAGCAACAGGGCTATGACGAAGTGCGCGGGAAAATTTTTACGGCGCAACTGCTCGACCGTGTGCGCGCTTTGCCCGGCGTCGTCGCGGCCAGTCTGGCGGACGATTTGCCGTTGAGTCTGGGCGGTTCGCGCCGCGGCGTTACCATTGAAGGTTATGCCGCGCAACCGGGCGAAGACATGGAAATTCATTCCAGCAAAGTTGCGCCGGGCTATTTTGAAACGCTGCGGATTCCACTGTTACAAGGCCGCACGTTCGAGGCGCAGGATCGCGCCGCCGCGCCCGGCGTCGTGCTCGTCAACGAAGCCTTTGCGCGCCGTTACTGGCCCGGACAGCCGCCGCTGGGCAAACACATTCAGATGGGATCGGTGCGTAGCGGCGTCAACGATGCGCCCGCGCTGACCGTCGTCGGCGTCGTCAAAGACGGCAAATACACTTCACTGGGCGAAGAAGCCACGCCGTTTCTCTATCTGAATCTGGCGCAACAATACGCTGCGTCGCCGACGCTGATCGTGCGCACCAGCGGCAATCCGACGGATTGGCTGGCAGCCGTGCGCAGCGAAGTCACCACGCTGGATAAAAGCCTGCCGCTCTTTGACGTGAAGACGATGCGCCAACATCTGGGCATCGCCCTGTTGCCCGCGCGCCTGGCGGGCAGCGTGTTGGGCATCTTCGGCTTGATCGCCTTGTTGTTGGCCGCCGCCGGCATTTATGGCGTCATGGCTTACGCCGTCGCCGGACGCACGCGCGAGATCGGCATTCGCATGGCGCTCGGCGCTGATTCGTTCGCCGTTTTGCGGCTGGTCGTGCAGCAAGGCATGACGCTGGTCTTGATCGGCCTGGCGCTTGGCTTGGCGGCGGCGTTCGCGTTAACGCATCTGCTGAAAAGCTTTTTGTTCGGCGTCAGCACGGCTGATCCGGTCACGTTTGCAGGCATTGTGGGGTTGCTGACGCTGGTGGCGTTAGCGGCCTGTTGGATTCCAGCGCGGCGCGCGACGCAGGTTGATCCGCTGGTGGCGTTGCGCTGTGAGTGAAGCCAATCGTATGCGGTGCAAGGAGCCGTAAAGATTTGGTGTCTCATGTAAGTGAAGCCTATGCGTAAAAGAAATGCCAACAAAGTAGAGGAAATAGGTACGCGGATGACGCGGATGCAGCGGATCAGCGCGGATCAACCCGAAAAAGAATCTGCGGAAATCCGCTACATCCGCGTATCTATTCGCTTGTCGATTTACGCACACCCTTCATGTAAGTAAGTAGCGCCCGCATCAGGTCGCCGCAAAAAAGCGCCAAAAACGCAGAAGGTTTTGACCGGTTCGGTTTCCTTTGCGTCTTTTGCGCTTTTTTGCGGCAAGCAGACCTTGCCTTCAGTTCACAGTTCCGCAGCCACCTAAAACCGCAGTCCAAACCCCGCGCTCACCTGCAAATTGTTATTGGTAAATTTGGTGGTCGTCTGGTTCGCCGCGCCGGATTGCGGCTTGGTTTCGTAGCGGATGATCGTGTCGCCCAGGTCGAAGCGCAGCATCGTATGGCGCGAGGGGTAAAACTCCAGCACGCCGCCCCAATCGAGCGCGAAGCCGGAGGAAGTGCGGAACAGCGTGTTGAGCGTGGGATTGGCATTGCCGGTCGTTTGATCCTGCAACACGCTGCGCACGTAACCGGGGCGCACCTTGGCGAAGATGCCCCAGTGTTCTGAGCGTCCGCCCAGCTTTACGCCAAAGAGAAACTGGTCAACGCGGTCGCGGGTCAGGTCGCGCCGGACGACTTGGGTGAGTTGCGGAATCGAGATGCGGAAGTTGTTGGGGAAGGTATTGAGTTCGCCTTCGATAGAAATGTGATCGGTCAGGTTGACGGTGACGCGGCCACCCACGCCGCGTTGCGAGCCGCCCAGATCAGGCACGGCGAGTTTGAAATCGCCGAGATTGAGTGCGGTCACGTGAATACCGACTTCGACTTTGGGTGTGTCTTGCGCGCGCAAGGCGGGCGCGCAAAGCAGCGATAACAAGACGAACGCGAGCGTCACGACGGGGCCTCTGTGCGACGGCATAGTGTCTCCTCTGGATTGAATTGTTGGCGGGGGGAAATGTACGAGCAGAAAGTACAAGGCTTCGGCGCCGGAGTCAAAGCAGGGTGTCCGTCAAAGTTTTGCGTAGAGGGAAACAGATGGCACGGGTAGCGTAAAGTAAATCAGAACACGCAACATTGGGACACCGTGTGTCAGTAGCCCGACCGTGAGGGAGGGCTGGCGTCCGACACAGACCGATTGGCTAGCCGCGTGAGCCTGCCCTCCCTCACGGTCGGGCTACTGACACGCCCTGCCGCGACTGTACCAATCTTGTGTGGTTCGATTTAGACAGCTTGCGTTACCCGTGCCGTCTGTTTCTGAAACGCCCTCAGGCAAAAACGTGACGGGTATTCAACTAAATCAACTGCGCGATACGCATTCCAATCCAGGCACACAGCAAGCCAAGCAACACGCTCGCACCCGCATACGTCACGGCCAGCACCCATTCGCCGGCGCGTAAGAGCGAAAGGTTTTCGAGCGAATAGGCCGAGAAGGTGGTGTAACCGCCCAGCAAGCCCGTGATCAATGCCAGCCGCCATTCCGCCGACGTGAGCACTTGCAGGCGGTAAAGTTCGCCCAGCATCCCGATGACAAAACTTCCCGATAGATTGACGAGGAAGGTCGCATAAGGGAATTTCGGCTGCCGCAGCCAACTGTTGACCAGCAGCCCCACGCCATAACGACAGGCACAGCCCAGCGCGCCGCCGAGCATTACACAAAGCAGGTTTGTCATATCACCAAAGACAAAGCCAAAGACAAAGCGGTAGTGGCTAAATCGAGTGGGACGGCGTGTCAGTAGCCCGCGCGTGAGCAAGGGCTGTCTGCTGCCAGTAAAGCCCTTGCTCACGC
>JAYUCP010000594.1:0-7942 GCA_043740245.1 Acidobacteriota bacterium
TTCGACGAACATCAGCCCTTCGACGCGCACCGAACCGTATGCGGCGACGCGGCCCAAATCGTTGCGGCCCAAATCCACCAGCATCACGTGTTCGGCGCGTTCTTTCTCGTCGTCCAGCAACTGCCGTTCAAGCGCCAGGTCTTCGGCCTCGGTCGCGCCGCGCGGGTTGGTGCCCGCGATGGGGCGGTATTCGAGTTGATGATTGACGCAGCGCACCAGCATCTCCGGCGAAGCACCCAGCAAGGTCTCGGCTTGTCCTAGCTTCAAATAAAACATGTACGGCGACGGATTGACGACGCGCAATGCGCGATAGACCTGAAACGGGTGCGACTTCAAATCGGTCTCGAAGCGTTGCGCGAACACCACCTGAAAAGCATCGCCCGCGCGGATGTACTCTTTGATCCGCTCGATGCACGACACGTAATACTCTTTGGTCATGTTCGAGCGTATTTGCAATGGCTCCGCACGGCGCGCCGAGGGCGGCAATTCGGCGGGCGCGGCCAACGAGGCTTCCAAGCGCGCCAACTCGGTGCAGGCGGCAATGTACTTTTCGCGCAAGCGGTCGCCATCGGTCTCGCCTTCGGTGAACACGTTGGCGATGATTTGAATCTGGTGCTTGACGTGATCGAAGGCCAACAGGCTGGCAAAGAACATCACGCAGGCCGTCTCCATCTGCAAATCGTCTTTGGCCTGGCTGGGCAAACGCTCGAACCAGCGCACCGCGTCGTAACCGAAATAGCCCACGGCCCCAGCGGAAAACGGCGGCAAGCCCGGCAGCTTGACCGGACGATGCGGGCGCATCAAGCCGCGCAAGACATCCAGCATCGGCGCATTGATTGTTTCGCTGCTGCCATCGGCCTTCTCAATCGTGACCTCAGCGCCGCGCGCGCGGACGATGGTGTGCGGCGCGCAACCCAGAAAGGAATAGCGCGCGAGCTTCTCGCCGCCCTCGACGGATTCGAGCAGGAAGGCGTGCGGCGACTGGCGTTCGATGCGCAGATAGGCCGACACCGGCGTCAGCAGATCGGCCAGCACCGTTTTGACCAGCGGCACGACGGTGCCTTGTGCGGCCAGTTGCAGGAATTCTTCGTAAGTTGCTGGAGACATAAAGCGGTTTTTGCTTATGCTAAAAATCATCAAGCCTTAACGGCCTTTGCCTTTGGTGGCGGATGTGGAGCACGTGAACGGTGTTCCCGCTCACGGTATAAACGACGCGGTATTTTTGAAAGAGCAAGTGCCGGATTTCTTCGACCAGGAATTTGTTTTCAGGCGCACAAGGGCAACGAAATGATAACTCGCTCAGGCTGTCCAAGGCATCTTGCAGAGCCGTGAACCAAGCGGCTGATTTGGCAAACGGGTCTTCCTCAGCGTTTACAGCAATCCACCGAACAACCTTTCGGATGTCCTCTTTGGCGTTTTCTTCAAGGATGATTTGATAGGGCATCTAGGGATGTCTTTCGGGAAAATCAAACTCCTGCCGTAACTCCTCCATAACTACTTTAGCGGGTCTTCCCTTGCCTGCTTTCATAGACTCCAATCCTTGCTTGATCCCGGCGAGGGCTTCCGCTGTGTCGAGTTCTTCTAACAGCCGTTCATAGCTGGCGAGGTCTTGCAAGACAAGGCCGCCACTGGCGACGTCCACTGTCAGCGGGCGGCCCGTCTGCCTGAGTTCCGCCAACATTTCAGCCAAGCCTTTGCCCGCCTTGCGCGCTTTGTCCACCAGGGCCTGCAAAACCTGGGCGTCGGTCTCAGCCAGCTCAAAACTTATCGTTTGTTCCATCTCGAAACCTCCCTGCATTTGATAATAGCGACAACCCTAACCCGTCAGCAACGGTCGATGTAACGCCAACTCCGCTGGCGCTAAACTTTCAAATGGTCGCACGAAAACTCGACCAGATTGCCGTCCGGGTCTTTGATCGTGCAGAAATATCCGACCACCGGCCCGGCGTATTGCGGCGCGTCAACCAAAATGCCGGCGGCGCGGGCGCGTTCGGCGATGGCATCCACTGCGGCACGCGCTGAGATGTGAAAGCCGAAGTGATCCATTCTGCCGTGCGGATAAGCGTTCTCATTCTCGATCAGCACGATGGTGAGGCCCGCCGGATCGCCTTTGTGCCGCACCCAAATCACGCGGTGCGTATGGCCCGGGTCGCGGCGGTCGTGAATGACTTCCATCCCCGCCCAATCGCAATAAAATTGCGCGGTGCGTTCGATGTCCGCCGCCATCATTGCAATGTGGTCGAGTCTCTCGATCATCCTTGTTTATTGAATTTCTGCCCCGGTTTGTTGGCGCGTTGATTCAACTCATTCAAAATGTCCTGCAAGCTCACATTACGCTCGGCCATCAGCACCAACAGGTGATAGAGCAAATCGCTGATTTCACCGGCCAGCAGCTTGCGCGCTTCATCGCTGTTGCCGTTCTTGGCGGCGATGATCGTCTCGGCGGACTCTTCGCCGACTTTTTTAAGAATCTTGTCGAGGCCACTGTTGAACAGGTAGGTCGTATACGAACCTTCCGGTCGCTGTTCTTTGCGGTCTTGAATCAGTTGGTAAAGGTCATGCAGCGAGATGCCCAGGTTCATGGCCGCCACGTTGACCAGCCCGATTTGCGCCTGTTCGATCTCGACGCTGCTTGCCACGATCAGTATTTCGTCACTCATTGTCATCTGCCGTCAAACTTCTAAAAAAACAACTGCGTGCGCCCGTGTGGCAGGCCGGGCCTTTGGGCACGACGCGCACCAGCAAGGTGTCGCCATCGCAATCATATTGCACGCTGGCGACTCTCTGCGTATGCCCCGAAGTCATGCCTTTGTGCCACAACTGTTGGCGCGAGCGGCTCCAAAACCAGGTCTCACCGGTCGCCAGCGTGCGCGCCAGACTCTTGGCGTTCATCCAGGCCATCATCAGCACTTCGCTGCTGCCGTCGTCCTGCACGATGGCCGGGATCAAACCGTGCTCATCGAATTTCAGCTTTTGAATTTCCGCTTCATACATCTTCGTCACCCCAGGCTCTCATTGCGCCCGTTTCTGCAACCATTCCGTCAGTGCGGCCAGCAGCGCCGCATCCAGCGGGCGCGCCGCATCGCTGTTCGCCGCTTGCGAGGCCGGGCCTTTGTTGGTTTTGAGCAAATGATCTACATCCGGGAACAATTGCAAAGTCGTATCGCGGTGATCTGACCGGCTCAGCGCTTCGTTCAGAAACTGCGCGTCTTTGATGCTGACCATCACATCCTTGCCACCTTGCAAGATCAGCACCGGCGCTTTGACGCTGTTGGCGACCTGCAAGGGATCGTTGATGAACAGCGGAATCACGAACTCCGGGCGGCTGACCAGGTTGAGCACGACGGCCGCTTGCGGCAGTTGCGGATCGAGTCCTTTGCTCAAATCCTCGCCGCCCACCGGGCCCAGCGCGCGCACGATGCGGTCAAATTTGGCGATGAACGGCCCGATCTCGGCCTCGGTTTTGCCGGCCTCCCTCATTTGTTGTTGAAACTGGTCGCGCAACAATTTGTTCCAGGTGCGGCCCGGCGCTGCCGCCAAAATCAGCCCCGCCAATTTATCATCGCTGCTGCCCAGCACCGAACCGACAAAGCCGCCTTCGCCATGACCGAAGATAAAGACTTTGGCCGGATCGAGTTCAGGCCGTTTGCGCAAGTAGGCCACCGCCTCGCGCGCATCGTCCACCAAATCATCAAAGACCATTTTCGGCTTGCAACCGCTCGTGCCCGTGCAGCGTTTGTCGTAGCGCAACACGCCAAACCCCTGGCCCGCCAGATGCTCGGCCAATTCACGATAAACCGGCTGTTCGACGCTCTCGAATTTGAACCCGTCGCGCGTCGTTTGGCCATAGCTGGACAACAGCAAGACTGCCGGCGCGCGTTTGCCCGCCGCGGTTTTCGGCAACAACACAGTGCCCGTCAAGGCGACGCCGGTGTTGTCGAATTTGACCTCTTCGCCGCGCACGCCGGTGGGCGCGGGCTTTTGCGCAAGCTTTTGTGCTTCAGCCGCCCCACTCAAAGAACACAAATACAGCAGCCCAACCAGCGCAACCCGGCTAAAGTCTCTGACCAAGCTTTTCATCATTCCTAAACTCCTGCAAAAAATCGGGGCACTGAAAATTGTACGGCAAACTGTTAGTTTGCCGTGGTCTCGGCGGTTCAACCCGCTGGCTCGAAGGCGTCACTTGCCAGGGCAACGGCAAACTAACAGTTTGCCGTACAAAGCAGCGCCGCCAACTCAGCGCAACAATATGCCGCGCCCGCGCAGATACGCCTTGGCGTCGCCAATCGTAAATTCGCCGAAGTGAAAGATCGAAGCCGCCAGCACCGCGCTCGCCTTGCCAATGGTAAACGCTTCGTACAAGTGCTCCAACGTGCCCGCGCCGCCCGAAGCA
This sequence comes from Acidobacteriota bacterium, assembly GCA_043740245.1. GTDB lineage: Bacteria > Acidobacteriota > Blastocatellia > RBC074 > RBC074 > JACPYM01. The sequence continues at coordinate 4,394 of JAYUCP010000594.1, forward strand.
ATCACGGGGATGTTGACGGTCTCGGCCACCGCGCGCGTCAGTTCCAGATCATAACCGTCACGCTGCCCATCGCAATCCATGCTGGTCAGCAAAATCTCGCCCGCGCCCAACGCCGCCGCCTGCTGCACCCATTCGATCACATCCATGCCGGTCGGCGTGCGCCCGCCGTGCAAATACACTTCCCAGCTTAACGGCTCGACGCCAACTCGGCGTTTCGCATCCACTGCGACAACCATACATTGCGCGCCAAAGCGTTCGGCCCCTTCGCGGATCAGTTGCGGATTCTGCACCGCCGCCGTGTTGACCGAAACCTTGTCCGCCCCAGCCTTCAGCATTGCGCGCACATCTTCAGCGGTTCGAATGCCGCCGCCGACGGTGAACGGGATGAAGACACAGTCGGCCACGTGGCGCACCATCTCAACCACCGTCTCACGCCGGTCAGACGAAGCCGTGATGTCGAGAAAGACCAACTCATCGGCGCCCTCGCGGTCATAGCGCGCGCCCTGTTCGACCGGATCGCCCGCGTCAATCAGGTTGACGAAGCTGATGCCTTTGACCACGCGGCCACGGTCAACGTCGAGACAGGGGATGATGCGTTTTGCCAGCATGCGTTGCGTTACTTGAAAAACAGCTTGACCTGATTGCCATTGTTGTAGGAACCGCCAAACACTAGACGCAATGTAAGCTCACCTTCTCCAATCAATTCACGCGGTAAACGCACGTTGATCTGATCTAGCCCCGCGAACGTCGGCTGCGGGCCAATGTATTCGAGCGGACAGCCAACAGAGAAGAAATCCGTACCATTAGATGAAGGGCGGTAAACCTCTACTCCGACCGAGGGAGCCAGCCGCCACCCTGTGCCGAAAAGCGCCAGTACAAGGAATTCATCGGGAGGACCCAAATCCAACTCAATCGGCACAGATTTACGTGACACCGGATCAAGGCGCGCAATGGGCTCGTAAGTTTGCACATTGCCAGGTTTGACACGCACGACCAACCCTGCGGGAACGCCACTGCCGTCGAAGTTTGCGGTGAAGATGCCTGGTGATTGCTGCCTAACCTCAGCGAGTCCAATCCGAATAAGGTTATTGTTTTGATCTACCAAGCGAATCTGCGCAGCGCCATTCGCCAATCCTTCGGGCAAGACATAATTGATCTGCCCCGGCGAAACGAACAGAATCTGCGCGGCGCGCTCAACACCCGCAGCGTCTTTGACCAATACCTTGCGACTGGCGAATTCCGTTGGCAGCGGCGTTGGCGCGCTAGCGATCACATTCGCCAATTGCACGCCGAATCCAGCCATGAGCATACCAGCGGCAATAACCTTTCGTTGAGTTGCTCCGACATTGTCAAAATGTGCTGCCGACACGTTCGCCCACAGAGGCAATGCAGTTGCCTGAATGACTGGCAATCTGTCGTCGTAATTTGGAGTAATGATAGAGCCGCCATTTTGGAACAAGAATGTATTCCGCGTGAAGTCATAGCCAGCCTTTTTTAACGTGTACGATTGGCTGCGCGTGACGACGCAATTTGAGCCAGCAGACAATTCCGTTAAAGGCCAGGTAAACCGTCCTGCTGAATCTGAAGCGGTGGATTTGGTTTCGGTTCTTTCAGGACCGATTGATTGGAAACAGCGCCCCACCATTTCGATCTCGACACCAGCGACGCCGTTTCCATCTAAATCCACAATGCGGCTCTCTTGCGTCTGTGCTATGCCAGTCACAACCAAACTAATCCAGAGAACTAAAATCTCGGTCAAGTTTTTCATCTGTTACCTCCAATGAAAACTGTACAGCAGGCTGCCAGCCTGCTTTGATCGTCAAGGCAAAAACGCTCGTGCCAGTTTTGTCCCGGTCTTCAAACTGGTTCGGCACGCAGACCACAGCCGGCTGTGCCTCGAACACTTACAAACTGATCTGCTTCACCGATAACACGAGCGGCACCTGGCTAAGTTCCTGCAAGGTCGAACCACGCAACGCTTCGTCCACTTGATAGACCGACATCGCCGTGCCGCCCGCGCGATTGCGGCTCAAATTCAATTGCGCGATGTTGATAAACTGTTCGCCCAGGAAGGTGCCGACGCGCCCGACCACGCCCGGTTTGTCGTCGTTGCGAATCAGCAGCAAGTTACCTTTGGGCAGGGCTTCGACCCGGTAATCGTCAATTGCGACGATGCGCAGGTCGTCGCGGCCAAAGAGCGTCCCGGCGACGCTGGCCTGGGCGTCTTCGCCTTTGACGATGACTTCGATCTGGGTCGTGTAATCGTGCGGCGCGCGCGCTTTGGCTTCCGTTACGCGCAAGCCGCGCTCTTCGGCGATGACTGAGGCGTTGACCTGATTGACGCGCGCGCTGAAAGGCGCAAGCAAGCCCGCCAGGATTGCCTGCGTGATTGGTTTGACATCGAGGTCGGCGACTTCGCCACTGTAATTGATCTGGATTTCGCTGACGGGTTGTTCAAAGTATTGCGACTGAAACGCGCCCAGCTTTTCGCCCAGCTCCAGATAGGGACGAAAGACTTTCAACGCTTCGGCGCTGACGGCGGAGACATTGACCGCGCCCGCAATCGCGCCGGTCTCGAGGTAATTCGCCACTTGCTCGGCAATGATGACGGCCACCGAGTCTTGCGCTTCGGTCGTCGAAGCGCCCAGGTGCGGCGTGACGATGACTTCATCCAGCGTCAGTAACGGATGATCCGCCGGCACCGGCTCTTTGACGAAGACGTCGAGCGCCGCGCCCGCGACTTTGCCCGACTTGAGCGCGTGGTAAAGCGCCGTCTCGTCCACCAGCCCGCCCCGCGCGCAATTGATGATGCGCACGCCTTTTTTCATCTTTTCAAACGCCGCCGTGCCCACGATGCCGCGTGTTTCGTCGGTGAGCGGCGTGTGGACGGTGACGAAATCGGCGCGCGTGAAAACTTCGTGCAGCGAGCCGGTTTCGATGCCTGCTTTGGCGGCGGCCTCTTTAGTAATAAACGGGTCGTAGGCCACGACCTTCATCGCCAGGCCTTGCGCACGCGCGGCGACGATCTTACCGATGTTGCCGAGGCCGATGATGCCCAGCGTTTTGCCTTGGAGTTCGGTGCCCATGAAACTCTTTTTGTCCCAGACGCCGTTTTTCAGCTTGGCGTGCGCCTGCGGGATTTTGCGGGCCAGCGCCATCAACAGCGCGATGGTTTGTTCGGCGGTCGTGACGCTGTTGCCAGCGGCGGCATTCATCACCACGATGCCGCGCGCGGTGGCGGCGGGCGTGTCAATGTTGTCTACGCCGCTGCCCGCGCGTCCGATGACTTTGAGCTTGTCGGCGGCGGCGATGATGTCGGCGGTGACTTTCGATTCGCTGCGCACGATCAAGCCTTCGTAGTCGCCGATGGCGGCTTTCAACTCTTCGGGTTTGAGTCCGGGTTTGAAGTCCACCTCGAACTGGCCGCGCTGTTGCAGCAATTCGACGCCGACCTTTGCCAGATTGTCGCTAATCAAGATTTTCATTGGGAATGAAACCAGCCTTTCTAAAAAACGGGTCTAAAAACGGATTGTAACGGTGAATAGATGA
>JAYUCP010000595.1:0-3276 GCA_043740245.1 Acidobacteriota bacterium
CTTTTCACTTGATGGGTGAAAAGGCCTGATGTGGGGAAGGTTGATTTCATTGACTGCCTCTTCATTTTCAACTTCTTAGCCGTGGATTCAGGCTTTAGCCTGCGGTTTGTAAGCAGCCTTTAGGCTGCCTTGAGTGAAGATCGCTGCCAGGCTAAAGCCTGTGCGACAAACCGCAGGCTGAAGCCTGAACTCCATGCGCTTTTGCGCTTTTGCGTAAGCCCTGACTAAATGACAGGCACAGGACATTCTTCCTCTTCCTCTTCATCTTCGTACTTCAGCAGTTCGTGCAGCTTGATGAGCGCCAGAGCATTCGCTTCCATTGCCGCAGTGTCAGGAATGCTGATGAGTTCTTCGCTCACCGCGTGCAAATAAACATCGCCCACGACGCCGATTGGGCCGGTCTGCGCGAAGGCAAGCTGAACCGGCAGATGCCAGCAATACGTCAGAGGATCAAACCTCGCCTGCGATACGTGAATAAACATCGTCAAGCGGCCATGCAACCAGCGATTGACCCGCAAGATTGCTTGGTCGGCTTTCCAGACATTCAACTCCGGCAATAGCGCCAGCGCGACTTGTTCGTTGGTGGCGTCCATAACTTCGGTTATTTCGTTGGCGTTGCCAATGGAGCAGGAGGATTCAAATACCCCGCCAAAAACCGGTAAACTTCCGCCCGCGATTCCTTCGCCAGCTTCGTGTCAATGCGGTTGAAGATATGCCCGCCCGGCGCGTTCTCATAAATCTTGTATTCGAATTTCTTGCCCGCCGCCTTGAGCGCCTGGATCAGGTGTTCGACTTCCAAGAAGTTGACGTCTTCGTCATTCGTGTTCGTATGCACCAGCAGCGGCGTTTGCAGCTTCTCGGCGTTCCAGGCGGGCGAACGGCGTTTGTATTCGGCGACGTTCTGTTCGGCGGTTTTGCCGATGTGATAGGGCGCGGAATAGAGATCGCGGTACGCTTGGCCCTTGTACCCCATGCGCGCGATCAAATCGCTGACTGGCACGCCGGCATATACGACCTTGTAATCCTGCGGATGGTTGAAAACATTCATCAGCGAGATCAAGCCGCCATGGCTCCAGCCGAGGATGCCTACACGTTGCGGATCAATGTTCGGCAGGTTCTCGAGCGCCCATTGTTTGCCCGCAAAAACGTCTTCGACTTCCAAGCCGCCGTAATCAATCAGTTGCCAGAAGCCGCGCCCGTAACCGGTGCTACCGCGATAATCGGGCGCGATCACGGCGTAGCCCTGCTCGACCAATTCGCGGATGACGTGCAGCGACGAGGTATTGAAATCGCTGTGCACGCCGCCGTGCACATAAACCAGCAACGGCAGTTTCGTGCCCGCGAATTTTTTCGGCACGAAGGTGAAGGCGTTGATCACGACCGGATTGCCCGCGCCTTGCCCGGTCGGGTTGGGAATGACGCGCGGCGGCGGGCCGGTGTATTTGATTTTGTCCACCGTGGCGATGTCGCCCATGCGCTGGAACCACATCTGATCATCGGCGTCTTTGCGCACCGACTGTTCCAGAAACTGCAAGCGTTCTTCCAGTGCCCGAATGCGCTGTTGCACGGGGTCTTCCGGCGGTTGCGCGGCGCGCTGTTCCTGCGCCAACGCGGGCACGGCCAGGGCCAGCAGGGCTAACAAACTCAAGCTCAGGCGATTCATTTTTGAAGGCTCCTCGGTGGTGCGCGGTACAGCAACCTTTCCAGGTTGCTGAGGTTCCCGCTGTGTACGACTGGTGGAAATACCAGCAACCTGGAAAGGTTGCTGTACTGTGGCAAGCTATCTTTTGACGCGCTTGCCGATGCAATACAGATACTTATCAGTGCGAATGAAGAGCTGCCCATCCGAAACGGCGACGGTGCTCAGACAGTAACCTTCCAACGGGTTCTCGGCCAACAGCTCGAACTTCGGCCCGGCTTTGAAGACCGAGGTGACGCCGTCTTCGTTGGTGACGTAAATCTTGCCATCGGCCAGCACTGGCGACGCGCTGTAGGTCGCCGCCGGGAGACGTTCAGGGCCGTAGAGCACTTGCCCGGTCTTGGCATCGTGGCAATAGACCGTGCCATTTTCGCGCACCAGGTAAAGATACTTGCCGTCGGTCACCGGCGTCGCCACATCTGGCCCGTTGGGCGTCGTCCAGGCGAGGTGCGTTTGCGACACATCGCCGCGACCGCCCGTCCGCACGGCCACATACGGATTGCCCCGGCTGCCCGCAAAGATCATCCCGTCGCCGACGACCGGCGAATTGACGATGCGATTGGCCCCAATGTTTTGCGGATTCAGCCCGTAGGCGCGCCACAATTCCTTGCCCGTCGCCGGGTCGTGCCCCGTTATGCAATCGCCACCGCTCAGGATGATCTCGACGGTCTTGCCGTTCTGCAACAGTCCCGGCGTGATGTAAGAGTCAGGTGATTCCATCTGCGCCGGCGTCGGGCGTTCGATGCGCCAGACCGTCTTGCCCGTCTGGGCGTCAAGGCGCAGCAGGTACGACGGGTCGTCGGTGCGCATCCCGTGCAGCACCGGCACAAAGAGCGCATTGTCATAGAGCAGCGGCGACGACGCATAGCCATGATTCAAACCGAACTTGCCGTAATCTTTTTGAATCTCGCGCGTCCACAGTTCAGCGCCTTTGAAATCGAAGGCCTTCAACACGCCCGTGCCGGTCATCACCCACACGGTTTTGCCGTCGGTCACGGGCGAAGGCGAAGACATATTCTGTTTGCGCATACGCACATCGCCGGTGCCGAGCGGCTTCTTCCACAACACGTCGCCCTTGGTGCGGTCGAGCGCCCAGAGCGAGAGCGCGCCACTGGTCGTCGTGCCTTCGGCGACGTTGAGAAAGATCGTGTTGCCCCAGATGATCGGCGTGGCGCCGCTGCGGTCAGGCATGGGCAGTTTCCAGGTGACGTTCTCTTCGGTCGTCCATTTCACCGGCAGGTTCTTTTCGGCGCTGCTGCCATCGCGGGCGGGGCCGCGCCATTGCGGCCAATTGTCGGCTTGCACGTGAGCCAATGAAAACCAGAGCGCGAGTGACAGAACAGCGATGATGAGTGCGCTGAAACGCATCATGAAATTTCCTCCTTGTGGATGGTTGATCGGGGTTACCGCTAAATCAGAACACACAACATTGGGACACTGTGTCAGTAGCCCGACCGTGAGGGAGAGCAGGCTTGTGGTCAAACCCAAGCGGTCCGACTGGACGGCGCGCCCTCCCTCACGGTCGGGCTACTGACACGCCCTGCCGCGACTGTACCAATCTTGTGTGGTTCGATTTA
>JAYUCP010000596.1:0-19871 GCA_043740245.1 Acidobacteriota bacterium
GGCGACGGCGGTTCGGCGGCGAATGCCAAACTGAACATCATGCCGACGCCCATCAGCATCGGCACCATCACGAATATCTTCGTGGATGTGACGGACGGGATCGCGGTCAATGCGGCGGGCGAGGTCTTCTTCAATGACGTCGGCAACAATCGCGTGCGCCGCATCGGCACGGGCGAAGTCACCTGCGTGCGCACCGGCACGATCGTGATCAACGGCGGCGACAATCCAGTGCCGACCTTGACGGCAATCTCGCCGAATTCACGTGGTGTGGGCCAAGGCGGCTTCGCCTTGTCGCTGACCGGTACGGGCTTCACGCAAGCCTCGCAGGTGCGTTGGGCCGGTTCGGCGCGGACGACGACCTTCGTCAGCCCCACACAGTTGACGGCGGCTATCGCGGCTGCTGACGTGGCCGCGACAGGCAGTATTGCGGTTACCGTTTTCAATCCGACACCGGGTGGCGGCACTTCGGCGGCTCTCAACTTCACTGTGCAGCCGTTGAATCCGATGCCGACGATCAGCTCATTGGCGCCGAGCACGGCGGCGGTGGGGACTTCATTCACGCTAACGATCACTGGCGCCGGCTTTATCAATGGTTCGGTGATTCGTTGGGAAGGCAGCAACCGCGCGACGACCTTTGTTAATGACTCGACCTTGCGCGCGCAGATACCGGCCAGCGATTTGGCCGCGCCGGGTTCGGCGGAAGTGACGGTCGTGAATCCGGAACCGGGCGGCGGCACGTCGAATCTGGGACGCTTCACGATCATCGCCCAGAATGCCGTGCCAACGTTGACCAGCATCAGTCCGAACTTCATTCCGACCGGCACGCAACCGGTCACGCTGACCGTCAACGGCACGGGCTTCGCGTTCAATTCGGTCGTGCGTTTGGGCGGCCAGGATCGTCCGACCACTTTCGTCAACGGCACGCAATTGACGGTGGAATTGCCCGCCGCCGATGTTGCGGCAACGGCCACGGGCGTCAAACAAGTCACGGTCTTCACGCCCACGCCGGGCGGCGGCGTGACCGCACCCGCCCCGCTGACCGTGGGCGCGCTGGCCGTGAGTCTTTCGGCGGCGAGCTTCCAACGCGACGTTGCGGCAGCCGACATGATCTTGGCCATGTTCGGCGTCGAAATGGCGACTGGCACGGCGAGTGCGACCGGCACGGAACTGCCCACCACGCTGGCAGGGACAACCGTGAAAGTACGTGACATAGCGGGGGTGGAACGTCTCGCGCCGCTCTTCTTTGTCTCGGCTGGACAGGTTAACTACTTAGTGCCTGCAGGCACGGCATCAGGCCCCGCCGTAGTCATTATCACAGCCGGAAATGGCAAGCTCTCAGTCAGCAGCCTGAACGTCCAGCGCGTAGCGCCTGGCCTGTTCACCGCCAACGCCAATGGCGCGGGCGTCCCGGCTGCAATTCTTTACCGGCAAAAAGCCAACGGGCAAGTATTCTTCGAAGAGATCACTCAAGTACAAGGCGGCTCGCTGGTGCCCAGACCGCTTGATCTAGGCCCGGCAGACGATGTTGTGCTGATCATCGGTTTCGGCACAGGCATTCGCGGTCACAGCAATTCACCGACCGCCGTCACCTGCACGATTGGTGGGACGAATGTCGAAGTCCCATTCGCCGCCGCCCAAGGCGGGTTGTTCGGCTTGGATCAACTGAACATCGGCCCATTGCCACGTTCGCTGGCCGGGCGTGGGTTAGTGAATATGGTGATCACCGTGGATGGCATCGTAGCCAACACGGTGCAACTCAACATCCGTTGACGCTGGACGAATTCAGCACAGAACGAAAGCGGGCGCGGATGAGAGTTGAGGCTCTCATCCGCGCCCTCATTTTTTACCTGAGCAGCAATGTCTCGACAGCGCCCTGCTCACGCGTTTGAATGCAGCGCTCAGCCCGATTATTTCGCCAATTGCGCCAGCCAGCCGTCAGGTTTGGCCAGCGGTTTCAACAACGCATAAGGCACCGTCACTTCGTGCTGCCCCGCCGCATACGAGCCCACCTGATAAGGGTCGAAGGTGAACCGCAAGCCCACGGGCGACAGATTCCAACTCTTGAAATTCTCCGCCTTCGGTGCGGCCCCCTCTTGCACGCCATCGGTCGTATGCAGCTTTTTCAATTCTTTGATGCTGTAATCCGAAATGGTTTTGAGATACGCGGCTTTGGGCGCGAACAACTCTGGCAGCTTCACTTCAACACCGCGCTTTAGATCGTAGTTGAAAGCCAGCGAAAAATGATTCGGATGCGCTCCGCCCAAAAAAGTCGAATAGCTGAACAACACGCTGATCGCTTCGGCATTGGCGAAAACGACCTCATAGCCGCTATCAAAGGTGAAGGGCAGCAACTCAGCGGGTTTAGTTTCCGTGACGGGCGGCGTGGCAGGTTTCGTTTCAGCAGCTTTCTCTGCGGCATCGCTCGTTGTTGCGGGTTTCTGTTCCTGCGCTGCGACTTCCTGCTCAGCCTTGACGGCTTCAGCAGCGTCTTTTTTGAATTGGGCCAGCGCTTTGGTGATGACAGCGAGGGCTGCCCTGTTGAACGCCGTGGCTTTGGCGGCATCGCCCTCGGTCAGTTGCGGAACGACGGCGTTAATTTCAAAACGTGATTTTTTGTTTTTTTCTTGAATTGCTTTCTCGCCGAATTTGAAGCCCCCCAAGTCATAGCGCAATTCTTGCAGAGAAACCGGCAGCGACTTCTTCCCTTGGGCGTCCGTCCAAACACCCAGGAAGCGAATGGCCGCTGCGCCGTTTAGCAACACGCCATCAAGCACGCCTTTGAATTCCCCGCTCTTCACTTCGCCTTTGTCAGCCGAAAAGGCAGTCTCGCCAAGCGTGACCTTGCCCGCTTTGTCCACCTTGCCCGCCAAGGTCAGCGACATTTCGGCGACATTCGCGGCGCCCGCCTTTTCGTAATAGTAATTGCCCGACAGCTTGCCGCCTTTACGCTCAAGCTCCATATGCAGCGAAAGGTGGTTGTCGAGCGTGCCGGTCAAAACTTTTTTGAATTCAGCCGGCGCAGCAGTGACTATCTCAGGCGTAGGCGAGGGCACAGTTTCAGGCGTGGGCAGGGCGGCGCTTTCGGCTTTCGAAGCGGCTGGTTCAGCGGGCTGTGCGGGTTCGTTGCGACAAGCCAACTGGAAAAGACAAATGGCGGCAAACGCCAACAACCATGCGGTTCTGCTTAATTTCATTCGTACCTCAGCAAGTGTTTTGAGAGTGGACTGAAATGGCATTATGCACGCCCAGGCGAATAGCGTCTATTGAGCGGGTCTGATTGTAAGTGTAGAAAAGATGGAAGGGAGAAGCCCCGCAGGACAATGTAACCGCGCGCGCGCTTGCCAATAAACTTCAAAGGCTTGCATTTCCGCGAGCAAAGCAGCCGGCTACAACTCAATCGGCCAACCTTGCCCGAGCGGGGCACGCATGCGCACGTTGTCAAAGTCCTGCGGGGTTCAACGGGGGAGGGAAATCAATTAGCCAGTGGTGATAGCCGCGGAATCTTGTTATCCAGCACCTATTCATGCTCGTCAAACACCTTGCGCACCTGTCAGAAACAAACTGCGCGCGTGCTTGCTGAGCCACCATCACCAACGCCCAGCTCAGCGGCTATCACCACTGGCTAATTTTTCGAGGGGGAGAACGCAAAACAAATGGGGATTGGCCGCCAGGGCCGCTCAAAATCCCAACCGATTCTCAACACCAGACCATAACACCCGCACCCGTGGAGAATCCGTTATTCAAATCACCATTACACCTGGGCTTGCTTGCTCCGCTGTTGGATCTAACCGGCAACTCCGAGAGCCGTTTACTTACCAACAGCGTTTCAACCAATCCCCCAAATTGTTCGAGGCTTTCAGTTACGCCCTGAAGTGTGCGAACGCTAGAAACGTTACACTGCTAGTTTAGGCGGTGAGAGCCAAGCTGTCCGCTCGGCACTCGCCGCCCGGACAGTTACTTTGAAAACCTTTCAACCTTCGCCCTGCAAGACGAATCCGGCCCAATAAAATGGGCTGCGCCAACGGCCCGCGCGCGCCATCTCTAGTTGAGCGGCGCGCAAGGCTGCGGCCGGACGTAACGCGGTGTTGCCAAACAATTTCTGATAAAACCGCTTCATCAATTCGGCCGTCGCCGCGTCATTGACCTTCCACAAACTGGCGACCACGCGCTGCGCCCCCGCTTGCAGGAAACTGTGCGCAATGCTGTTGTACTCGTGTTCGGTCGAAAGCGTGTCGCGCCCCGATTCGCAGGCGCTCAAGACCACCAATTCCGCCGCCAACTTCAATTGACGAATCTCCCGATTCAATAACAAGCCATTCACCGGTGCGCCGCGTTCGTCCACTTGCGAAAGCAATAAGCCGGAAGCAGCGGGATCATCCGGATCAAGCACCCCGTGCGTGGCAAAATGCAGGATCGGGAATTCACTCAGTTTGCCGCTGAGCGCCAGGGCGCGGCTCGCTGCGAAATCGAGCCATTGGGTGCTGTGCGGAGCGACTGCGCTGATCGCCGCTGCTTCATTGCGCGCGGCGGGAAGGCGCGTCAGCAACCTTTGCTGCGTCTCACTCACGGGCCCCAAGACCTGCGCTAAATCCAGATGTCTAAGCCGCGTCAACATCCCCTCCAAACCGCCAACGGCTAGCGCCGCTGGCGTGGGTGTCTGGACAGCGGGCGCGCGTTGCAAGCGGACACGTTCGTCATATTTGCCAAAGACCGGATCGGCAATGACGGCCACAGCGCCGGCAAATTGTTCGGCTGTCTGTGGCGTTGCGGCGGGTTGTTGATGGCGTTGACGCAACCACACACCGGTGGCCGCTGCCGGCAACTTGATGACCTCGTGTTGCACCAGCAAGGAAGTCTCGCTCAGGCGCTCCGGTTTGACATGGCCAGGCGCGCTTTCGGGCACGGGCAAAGCGCTAAAGGGCACTTGCTGTAAAACGCCCGCAGCCACGACGATCAGACGACGACGCCCCATCTGCGCGGCCACAGGTTTCAACAACCAATCGCTGAGTTCGCGCGCCACGGCATCAAACTCGTTATTGGGGTCATCAATCGCCTGCTCCGGTTGCTTGCTCAGCAGTTGGTACAAGCGTTCAGCTTTTGGCTCAAGCACCGCGCGGCCCGGCAGCGCGAAGCAGGCAAAACCAAGCTTCGAGATTGCCCACAAATAACTTTGCTCCTCACCCAACGCATATTCCAGCAACAAGCTCTGCTCATCGAGCAATTGCTGTTGCACCTCAGCCACGCTGAGCATACGCGAAACCGCCCGCACCGAGTGTATGGACTGGTCGGCCAGCAGCCAACGCAACCGGTCGTGCGCTTCCCAGGCGCGCGCTGCAAATCCACCCTCAGGCCCACCCTTGGCTTGGAGTTGATGCCGTTGCAGCAACACACCCAAATAAACCTGATAATACTGGCGCAAAGGCGCCAAATGCGTAGCCAAGTGCGCCGGGCTTGCAGTATGGCTCAAGGCCAATTCGGCATAAGAGAGCGCCTTTTCAAGCTGGGCTTGGGCCTGTGCCAAATCATGCGCGGCCAGCGCTGTCTGGGCCTGTTGAAAATGCTTGGCCGCGTGCGCCGGAGCATTGTCGGGAATGAGCCGTAACGTTTGCGTGCGCATCGTCAGCGTTTCGGCATAAGCCACGCTCTGGGCCGTTGTTTGCTTGAACCAGCGCAGGCCAGGTTCGGAATTCAACACCCAACACAATGCTCCTGCCAATAATGCCAAAGAAAAAATGGCAGATCGTCTCTGAAAAAATCGAATACACCTTAAACGCCCCTGCATCATGCACCACCCTCCTATCTGCATACTCCCAACGCTTAAGTCTTAACCAGGCGCGACGCCAATCAATCATGCCCGGTACGGTTTCGCGGGAAAGAGAAAGGCCGTTAGCTGGAACTGCTTGCTAACGGCCAGACGCTGCTATCCATCACCAACACCTGGCGTCAGTCAGAAACAATAATCTGACTGTACTCGAAGAGCCGATTGCCCATACCAGCACCGTTCACCAACACCTCTCTAGCATCGGCTTCTATCAACCAAGTGACGGCAATCCTTACACCCAGTCAGACTGCACCCGCAGAATCACTGTTGTGCTGCACACACAATCGCGCCGCATAGGCTTTCCAAACTATGTCTTCAAAAATTTCTTGAATAGATTGCCGATAGTCCAGACGCAGGGGACGCTTTTTGACCTTGTGAGGCGACTTTTAGACTATCGAAGAACTTCGCGGAGTGTATAGCATAAGACTATGATTATTTACCAGAAAAAACTTTAAGTATGGACGTATAGTGCCAAGAAAATCTAAATGATGAATATATCCCAGGGCAACTTCCCAACACCGCGCCGAATTGACGAACATATTTGCAGCAGTTTATAGGAAAGCCGGGCCATACATCAGCCAATCCGCGCATTGCAAATTGATCTGTATTCAACCATTAGCGTTGGCAAGCTGTGTCTGGTTGAATACGAGCAGCTCCCTTAGAGAACGAGCGGCAAGGCCAAAGCACCTTGCGTGAATCCGCAAGCACCATCGCAGCTTGAAATGATGAGCCCAAAACTATGCGCGTGGTTGACGCTCTAAACAGAAATGTTTACTCTTCGGCTTACCTCAAGACAACCAACTTCCAATACACAATCCAAAAGCAAGCTAAATAACCCCGCAGGCGCAGAATGCGTTGCGGCCTGATTGATGAGAGAACGCATGCCGAAATACATCTTTGTAACTGGTGGAGTCGTGAGCGGGCTGGGCAAAGGCATCGCTGCCGCTTCGATTGCCGCCCTGCTTGAAGCGCGCGGTCTGAAAGTCACGTTGATGAAATTCGATCCGTACATCAACGTAGACCCCGGCACGATGTCGCCCTTCCAGCACGGCGAAGTCTTCGTCACTGACGACGGCGCCGAAACCGATTTGGACTTGGGCCATTACGAACGCTACTCGCACGCGCATCTGACCAAGTCCAATAACTGGACTTCGGGGCGCATCTATCTTTCAGTCATCGAAAAGGAACGGCGTGGTGATTATCTGGGCAAGACGATTCAAGTCATCCCGCACATCACCAACGAAATCAAAGACGCGATCAAAGCCGTCGCCGCCGGGCACGACATCGTGATCGTCGAAATCGGCGGCACCGTCGGCGACATCGAATCGCTGCCCTTCCTCGAAGCCATTCGCCAAATGGGCAACGAGGTCGGCCGCCACAACGCCATCTTCGTGCACCTGACGCTTGTGCCTTACCTCGCCGCGTCTGCTGAACTCAAAACCAAACCGACGCAGCATTCGGTCAAGGAATTGCTGACGATTGGGATTCAGCCCGACATTCTGCTCTGCCGTTGCGACCGCGAATTGCCCAGCGAGATGAAGGCCAAGATCGCGCTCTTCTGCAACGTCTCGCAAGACGCCGTCATCACCGCACCCGATGTCAAAACCGTCTACGAAATCCCGCTGATGTTCAACCGCGAAGGCCTAGATCAATTGATCGTAGACCTCTTGCGCCTGCCGCTCGGCGACACCGATTTGCGCCAGTGGGCGGCGCTGGTCAATCGTATTCGCAGCCTGCGCGAATCCGTCACCATCGGCATCATCGGCAAATACGTCGGCTTTGAAGATTCCTATAAAAGCCTGAACGAAGCCCTGCATCACGGCGGCTTCGCCAATCACGTCAAAGTCAAATTCGACTGGATCGAAAGCGACGAACTGATGACCGACGAACGCTGGGAAGACCGCTTGCGCGAAGTGGACGCCATCCTGGTGCCTGGCGGCTTCGGCAAACGCGGCGTCAGCGGGATGATTCGCGCGATCAGCTACGCCCGCAAACATCAAAAACCCTTCTTCGGCATCTGCCTCGGCATGCAATGCGCCTCGCTCGAATTTGCGCGCAACGTCTGCGGGCTGGAACAAGCCGATTCGACTGAGTTTGACGAAGACACGCCCGACCCGGTGATCTTCAAACTGCGCGATCTGCTCGGCGTAGATCAACTCGGCGGCACGATGCGCTTGGGCGCATACCCCTGCAACCTGCGCGATGAATCGCTGGCGCAGCGCATTTACGGCGCGGACGAAATCAGCGAACGCCACCGTCATCGCTATGAATTCAATCCGGCCTACATTGACCGGCTGGCCGAAAACGGCCTCGCCTTCAGCGGCAAATCGCCCGACGGCAAATTCGTAGAGATCGTCGAATTGCCCGAGCACCCCTGGTTCCTGGGTTGCCAGTTTCACCCCGAACTGAAATCGAAACCGCTTGCGCCGCATCCGCTGTTTGTCAGCTTTATCAACGCCGCGCAGGAACACCGGCTGCACGATGAAGTAGGCGAAGTAAAAAAAGAGGGCGAAGCGATGCTCACGAGCACCGCTGATTAACGATGCCTACGACCTATCAAAAACTGACGCAAGCTCCTTACCGATTCTTCCTGCTCGCCGGCCCTTGCGTCATCGAATCCGAAATGCATGCGCTCAAAATGGCCGCAGCGATTAGCGCCATCGCGCAACGGCTGGCGATTCCCTATGTTTTCAAAGCTTCTTACGACAAAGCCAATCGTTCATCCGGCGTGGCCTTTCGCGGTCCCGGTATGGACGAAGGCTTGCGCATCCTGCAAAAGATCAAGCGTGAGATTGGCGTCCCGGTGCTGACCGATGTGCACGAATCCGCCCAGGTGGACGCCGTTGCCGAAGTCGTAGACATCCTGCAAATCCCCGCCTTCCTCTGCCGTCAGACCGATCTGCTGGTCGCCGCCGCCAACAGCGGGCGTAACGTCAACGTCAAGAAAGGCCAGTTCCTCTCACCCTGGGAAATGAAGAACATCGTCGAGAAGCTGGAAGCGCACAACTGCCGCGAGATCATGCTGACCGAACGCGGCTCGAGTTTCGGCTACAACAACCTTGTCGTGGATATGCGCGGGTTGCCGGTGATGCGCGCGTTTGGTTATCCGGTGGTTTACGATGCGACTCACAGTTTGCAATTGCCGGGCGGCGCGGGCACGGCGACGGGCGGCTTGCGCGAATACATCCCGCATCTGGCGCGCGCGGCGGTGGCCTGTGGGATTGACGGATTGTTTATGGAAGTTCACGATCAGCCCACACTGGCGTTGAGCGATGCGGCGACGCAGTTCCCGCTCGACAAACTGCAACCATTGCTGGAAAAATTGCTCAAGCTTCACGAACTGGCTCGTTCATAGTTTTCGCAGACTTCGACCTTCGCAAAACCAAAGGATAGATTGCCCAAGATGAAAAGACTCGCTTTCGCTCTGCTCTTGCTCGCGTTTTGCTGCACTGCCGCGGCAGCGCAGGAATTCGAAATCAAAAAGTACGACGTCAACGCCAAGGTCAACGTCGAGACGCGCAGCTTGGAAATGACCGCCAAGCTGCGGCTGGTCAACCTCTCGCCGCCTGATTTGGCCGACAAGATTTTGCTTGCGACCGACAACAAACCGCGCCTGTCGTTTTATCTGAATGAAAAGGCCAAAGTCACCGCGCTGACGGTCAATGGGGCCGCCGTGACGCCTAAAACCACCGAAGACACGCGCAACCGGCTGCTGCGCGTTTGGACGGAGATGACCGCCACGCTCGCCAGTGCGCGCGAATTTGAGGTTGAATTCGCGTACACGCTGCCGTCGCCGGAGCGCAATTCGTCGCTGCACGTCTCGGCCAACGAAGCCTTTGCGCTGCCGCCCAGTTTCTGGGTGCCGGTCGTGCATACGCCTTATGCGGAACACAGCGCGGACACGGGGCCGCTGACGTTGACCGTCACCGTGCCGGGCAATCTGAAGGTCGTCTCGAATGGCATTCGCAAAAGCGCCACGACGTTTGAACAGCCGCTGGCCGCGCAGCCTTTTTTCGTGGCGGGCGATTATGAAATGACGGCGCGCGGCGGCGACACGCTGCCGGTCGAAGTTTATGCGCCGCGCGGTTTGAACGCTGTTGGCAAAGCACAAACCCAACGCTTGGCCGCCGAGGCTGAAAAGATGCTGGCGTTTTACGCCAAATTCTTCGGCGTCCCGGCCAACGGCCCCTTCCGCATCATCTCGACCGAAGCGCGCCAACTCGGTTCCACTTCGACCGAAGAGCTTTCGCAAGCGCGTGACAGCGCATTCTCGACCGTGGGCGCGGTGCTGCTGGATGACAGCGTCTTTCGCCGCGATGCGCTCGATCTGGGCACGATCGAGTTTCTGGCGCAAGCCGCCGCGCGTTCGTGGATTGACGGCCAGGTGTTGTTGCGCGGGCGCGGCGCGGGCTTGCTGCGCGATGCCTTGCCGATTTATTTGACCGCGCAATATCTGGGCGAACGCTTTGGCCCCGCACAGCTCGAAGGCGCTTATGACCGCTACCGCCGCGCTTACATCACCGTCGCGCGTTCGGACGCGCCGCTGTTGACGCAAAGCGTGCTGGATCGCAGCTACACGACGGTCGTTTACAACAAGGGCGCGCTGGTCTGGCGCACGTTGGAGATGCTGTTGGGCCGCGCGCCGTTCGAGAATTTGATCCGCGCGATGCTCAATCGCCAGCGCGTAGACATTCTCTCACTCGCTGGTTTCTTCGATACGCAAACGACGCGGCGGCCACCGCATCCGTTGTGCAATCTGTCGCGTTGCGCCGACATGCGCACGTTGCTCGTCAACGCGGGCGTGAATAAACAGACGGTCAGCGACTTCTTCACCAATTGGATCGAGAACACCGTGCTGCCCGATTTCGTCGTCGGCCAGCCGCAAGCCACCGCCACTGGCATCGAATCCACCATCGCCAATTTCGGCAACGGCGATTTCACCATCGAAGTCATCGCCACCACTGATAAAGGCGAAAAGCTGCGCCAGCAAGTGACGCTCAAGGCGGGCGAATACAGCACCGTCACTTACCCGGCCGGCACGGTGATCAAAACCATCGAGACCGATCCGAACAAGCTTTACGTGCAGAAGGATTACGCCAACGACGTCTTCCCGCGCCGCGCCACGGCCGCCGACGCGTTCGGCCTGGCGAATACGGCGTATGGCAAAAACGATTTCGCTACTGCCGAAGCCAAGGCGCGCGAGGCGCTCGTCAACGAACCGAATCAACCGACCTTGCAAGCCTTCCTAGGCCGCGTGCTGCTGTCCCAAAACAAAGCCGCCGAAGCCAAGCCCGTGTTTGAAGCCATCCTGAAAGGCGAACCGCTGCCGATTCAGGCCTACACCTATGCGCATCTGGGATTGGGCGATCTGGCGCTGCAACAAAGCAACTTTGCTGAAGCAGCCAATCACTTCCGTGCCGCCGCTGCCGCCGAACTCGATCCCGGCACCACGCTCGGCGCGCGCGAAAGCCTGCTGAAAGCCGAGCGCGGCGGCAATGCCGTGAAGCTGCCCGAAGAAGTGCGCGCTTTTTTGAAGAACCTCGATTCAACTGTCGTCAGCGGGACTTCCGACCAAGTCGGCGCCTTGCTCGACCTCGGCAATTTGAAAGGCTTCTCGCAACGGCTGGTGTTGCGCAAACCGTCGGTCTGGACGACCGAGGCGCTGCGCAGCGAAGAGTGGGATGCCAACCGGCTGTCTGTTGATGTGCTCTTGAACATTCGCATCGAGGGCAAGGATTATGCGGGCCGCGCGGTTTACGTGCTCAACCGCGCCAGCGGCAAGCTGTTGCTTAGCGAAGTGCCGATCTTCGATGTGAAGGTGACCGGTGGCACGAAATAAGACCGTTTATGCCGCTGCCCCAAACAGAGCTTGAAGCCCGCGCGCGGCGCATCCGTCTGTTGTTGCTCGATTGCGACGGCGTGCTGACGGATGGCAGCGTCATTTACACGGTTACAGGCGAAGACGTGGCGGAAAGCACCAAGGTCTTTCACATCCACGATGGGCAAGGCTTGCGGCTGGCCAAGCAAGCTGGCTTGAAACTTGGGTTAATCAGCGGACGCGCCTCGCTGGCACTGCAAACACGCACCCGCGAATTGTCCTTCGATTACCTTCATCAAGGCGTCGCCGACAAACTCACCGTTTACGAACAGCTTCGTGCCGCCAGCCAATTCACTGACAAACAAATTGCCTATGTCGGCGACGACCTGCCCGACTTACCGATCTTGCGCCGCGCGGGGCTGGCCATCGCCATCGCCGTCGCCGATGCCGTGCCTGAGGTGCTGGCGCAAGCCCACTACGTCACGCAAAGGGCGGGCGGCAGGGGCGCGGTGCGCGAGGCCGTCGAATTGATTCTCAAGGCCAGGCAACAGTGGGAGGCCGTCTTGCAGCCTTACTTGCCAAAGGGACAGCCCTGAGATTGCAAGCGTTCCGGCATCTTGTATAATCCGCCCCGCAAGAGCGCGCAGTACAAAGCCCCAAAGCAAATCATTCTCAGCCGCTCTTGCACGGTGGCCTGCGTCAGTTCAGCAGTTCCAATGACCCAACCACTCTTCACCGTCAGAGCGCCAGCGGGTGCGGGGCTGGTTCATTGCCAAGCGTGGGAGAAACATTTCTGAAAGTCTTTCATTGAAAGTTGCGGGGGACATGGTTATGCCAGACGACAAGTACAAATACGACGTTTTCATCTCATACAGCAGCCCGGATCGGCCGTGGGCGGAAAAGCTGTACCGTGCGTTGAAAGAGGAAAAACAACTGGAGGTCTTCTTTGATCAGGAGCGCCTGGAAACGGGCAATCCGTGGGAGCCGCAATTGATCAAGGCCCTGGAGGCTTCGCAACACTTGGTCATGCTCTGGTCGAACAACGCGCAAATATCGCCTTGGGTGAATCGTGAGGTCTATTCTTTTGTGAACGACCTGGATCGTGCGGCCGCCACACTGACGGGCGTCCAACGGCGCTTTATTCCCATCAATCTCGAAGGCGAAAACCGCGCGCTGAGCCGCTTTCAGGCCATCAACGAATTGCGCGCCGCCAACAGCTATGCTCAAACGCCGGACAAAGGCGCGCAAAGCGTTGCGCAACAACTTTGGCAAAGCGTGGTCAATGCCATCGCCAACGCCATTCGCAAAGACGATCCGGCCATCCCGGTGTTGCGCGCGGTGCTGGCGATCAAGGCGGATGAGATCGGGAAACTGGATGAAGCGCCGGCGGATTTGCCGACGCTGCCGGAGTTGCTGCAAAAGCTGGAACTGGGCGACCGCACGCAATTGGGCCGCTATTACGGCGCGCAACGCGAAGATTGGAAACCCTTTCGCGGCGAAAAATCGGCGCGCCAAATCCTCGACGGTCTGCTCACCGAGGTGAACACCCAACTCAACACCGAGCCGTATCGCAAGCGCATCGGCGAACGCCGTTTCCGTTGGGAGCCGCTCCCGCCCGAATTCTGGACGAACCGGGAAACCGCCAATCAGGTGCGCGAGCAATTGGCGGCTGGCACACAGTTAGCTGTGTGCGTGATTGACCCGATTTCGCTTTACTCAGATTTGGTGCTCCGGCGCTTGAACATGCTCACCAAAAGTTTTGCCGGCGAGAACGTGCTGGTCGCCACGCTCGCGCCCTTTCGCACCCCGAGCTTGTTGGACGAACTCAGCAAAACCTTGCAACAATTCTCGCTCGATTTCATCAACGACTATTTCAATCCGCCGCTGCTGCGCTCCGGCTCTTACGTCAACCTGGGGTTCAACCTGAGCGACGATCAGAATCTCAAACGCTTGATCAATTTGAATCTGGGCAGCGTGGTCAGCAAATTCCAGCAACCGAACCAACACACCTTCTTGCGCCAATAAGCCGGAGAAAACCGCACTATGATCTACACCTTTTACTCGTACAAAGGCGGCGTGGGGCGTTCGATGGCGCTCGCCAACGTCGCCGAATGGCTCTACCTTCAGGGCTTGCGGGTGGTGATGATTGATTGGGATTTGGAAGCCCCGGGGTTGGAAAGCTATTTTTTCGCGGAGCAAGAACAACTCGAATTGGCGCAATCACAGCTTGGCTTGATTGACATCCTCACCATGTACCAACGCCAATTTGCGCACCTGCCGTTGCCGGTCCAGGCTGACGTGCCCGCCACAGCGGGCTTGACGGCGGCTGAAAATTACACGGTGCAATTGCTCAACACGCTCGCAGAAAACCTGATGCCGCTCAGCAGCGCGCTCTATCCGATTCATCCACCTGCGCGTCTGACCGGGAATCTGGCTGACCAAACCGGCGCGGCGTTGTGGCTGTTGTCGGCGGGCATGCGCTCGGGCGAGCGTTTTGCCACCTACGCGCAAGCGGTGCAGAGCTTTGATTGGGCGAGCTTTTATGGGCAATACCAGGGCGAAGCCTATTTCGATTGGCTGCGCCGCGAATTGCTCAAAGTCGCCGATGTCGTATTGATTGACAGCCGCACGGGCGTCACCGAAATGGGTGGCGTATGCACGCGCCAACTGGCCGATGTCGTCGTCTCGTTTTGTGTGCCGAACCTGCAGAATCTGGCGGGCGCCGAACGCATGGCCCGCTCCTTCACGCGCAGCGAGATTGTCGAACGCCGCCAGCGTCGGCTGGATATGGTCATTGTGCCGACGCGCATTGACGTGAGCGAACTCGATCACCGCAATCGCTTCGAGCAGGAATTCCGCCAGCGCCTGGACGAATTCATGCCCGCCGAATTCCGCTCGGCGCAAACCAATTTCTGGGAGCTGGCCATTCAGTACGTGCCCAAATATGCCTACACCGAACAACTGGCGATCAATGCCGTCAGCCGCGCCAGCGAACTGGAAACCGCCTACCGCAAATTGGCCTTGCATCTGGGCCTGCTGGCGCGCGGCGAAAAACACCAAACCATCTGGGCCAAGCTGGAGCCCGAACTGTACAGCCTCTTTGGCGACCGCTTGCCGACCGTCGAAATCAACAACCGCCTGGAAGAGGCCTTCGCCCTGCTACCGCCTGCCGAGCAAGCGCGAGCGCAACAAATGCTGCTGCGTCTGGTGCGCCTCGCCCCGCCCGATGAAGGCGGACGCAACACGCGCAAACGTGTGGCGCGCAGCGAATTTGCCGAGCAGCCGCTGCTTGAGAAATTGGCCGGCATGCGGCTCGTCGCGCTGGCACACGACCCGCAAAACGCAGAGCTGACCGTGCAATTGGTCAGCGAAGACGCGGTGCAACGCTGGGAACGCTTACAACGCTGGATCAACGACGATCACGAATACCTGCTCTGGCGGCAATTCCTCGGCGCCAATCTGACTGCCTGGGAACGCGGCGCACAAGACCCGTCATTGCTGTTGCGCGGCGCGGCGCTCGATACCGCCACGGCCTGGCAAACAAGCCGCCCGGCGGATTTGAATGAGAAGGAACACGACTATCTCAACACCAGCCGCCAAGAAGCCGAACAACTGGCCGCCGAACAACAACGCCTCGCTGACGAAAAAGCCCGCCTCGCCGACGAACACGAACGTCTCGCGGCGGCCCAAACGCAGCTTCATCGGGAACAAGCCGCTGTCGCCGCTTCGGCAACCGTCCCGGCTCCGGTCACCAAACGCCGCTGGCTTTCGACGGGTGTATTGATCGGGATGGCGCTGGTCGTACTGACCATCGGCACATTGTTATTCTGGCAAATATCCAGGATTGGCCAGCAGGGCGGCCTTAGCGATCCCCCCGCGACCAAAATCAGTGAAGCCCAGTTCTACCAACTGCAAGCCGCCGCCAATTTGCAAAGCGGCAAAGACGCAACCAACAACGGCGATGAAAAAAGCGCCGAAAAATCCTTCCGCTCCGCTATCGAAAATGCCGACGAGGCGATCAAGTTGCAGCCCGCCTTGACCGAAGCGCTGCTCGTCCGCGCCCAGGCGGCGCAAGCGCTCAAAGAATATCCCGCCGCCACCGCCGATTATCAGGCCGCGCTACAACACAACCCGGCGCTACCCGAAGCCTATTTGAATCTCGGCAACATCGCGGCGAGCCAGCAAAATCCGGCCCCGGCCATCAACTATTTCACGCAGGCCCTGCAATACAAACCCGACTCCGCCGAAGCGCTCAACCAGCGCGGTCTGGTCTACGCGCAACAGAAACAACCAGACCAGGCGCTCAACGATTTCAATGCCGCGATCAAGCTGAACGAGAAGGCTGGCAGCGAAGCGGTCAAGCTCAACGTGAATGCCGGTGAACCCTATTTCAACCGCGCGCAGGTGTGGCAAAGCAAAGGCGACAAAGCCGCCGCCATCGCCGATTACCGCAAATCGCTGGAATTGCCGCTGGCGCCCAATCAAGACCAACTCGCGCGCCGGACGCTCAAAGAACTCGGCACCGTGGCCGTGCCGCAAATCACGCCGCAAGTCTTTTTCCAATTTCAGAATCAGGACGATGCCGACCGCTACGGCAAACTCATCGCGGCTGGGCTCGGCAAAAAGTTCAAGTTCCAAGGCACGCAAATCGTGCCGAATACCAAGACTGCCGGCGACGTGCGGTTCTTTTTCGACGAAGACAAACAAAACGCTGAGGCGCTTCGCCAAGCGGTGCAAGCCACGTTGCGCAAGGCCGACCTCAAACTCACGGTCAAGCTGCTGGATCGCGTCGGCCTCTTCAAGAACGCCACGCGCGGCAAACTGGAAATCTGGCTGCCCGCGCTGGCTGCTTACGCGCCCAAACCACCCGAAGCCTCGCCCAAACAAAACGCGCCTTACGCGCAAGAGAACAAAGCGCCGCGCAAGAAATCGTTGCTCTAACTGCACGCGGCCAACCGGCGGTCATTGATAAACACCGCTGCTGGTCAAGCGTGGCTGAGTTGTAACACCCTCAAAAAAAAACAGGAGGTAGCAGTTGCCACCAATCCCCTACGAAGCCATCGCCGAAGCGTTGCAGGAAGGCGGCGTTGTGCCCTTTCTGGGCGCCGGCGTCAATTTCGGGCATCGCCCGTCTGGCGATAAATGGAAAAACGCCGCGCCCTTTCTGCCCAGCGGCGCGGAACTGTCGCGCTACCTGGCGCGCAAAAGCGCCTTCCCACTTACCGAAGATCATGAACTCGCCGACCTGGCCAAAGTCTCGTCATTCTATGAAGAGAATGTCGGGCGGGGCCGCTTGCGGAAAGAACTGCACGAAATCTTTGCGCCTGTGCCGCCGGCCGCTGATTACCCGACCTGCACCATTCACGATTATTTGGCGAGCATCCTCAAACTGCGGTTGGTGATCACCACAAATTACGACAACCTGACCGAAAAGGCTTTTGCGGCGGCCAATCGCGCCTTCTATCTGGTTATCCACACTGTCAGTCAAGACAATCAACCGGATGCCCAAGACAATGCCCCCAACGGTTCGCTGGCACCGCTGGGCCTGCAAGGGCAAGTGCTCTGGTGGAAATATGACCCGGCCAATCCGCAAGCGCCCTTCAGCCCGGAACGCGGCGAGCCGCGCGACCTGGCGAAGTTCATTGACTCAACCACTGACACCGTAATTTACAAGATGCACGGCACCGTCTCGCAGCAGGATAAGCAGTGGGACAACTACGTCATCTCCGAAGACGATTACGTCGAGTTCATCTCGCGCATGACCAACGGCACGGCGCTGCCCAACATCGTCTGGGAGCATCTGCACTTCCGCCAGTTCCTCTTTCTCGGTTATGGCCTGGGCGATTGGAACCTGCGCGTCGTGCTGCGTGAGATCTTCCGCAAGACGCGCTTCGGGCAGAACAAATCGTGGGCGATTCAGTTCAAACCGTCCGATCTGGAAAAAGAATTGTGGAGCCAGCGCGGCGTCAAGATTTATGACACCGACATCAACGCCTTTGTCGAAGGCTTGAAAGCAATTTGAGTCAAACGAAGGATTGGCGTGGGAGGCCCCGACCTTGCGTCGGGGAGCCTCACGTTCGCGGCTACCGGACGACGACGCTTCAGAAGATGCCCCGACCTTGCGTCGGGGAGCCTCACGTTGGTCGCTACTGTAGCCGGTAGCGTGACACTCCACGAGGCAAGCTCGTGGCATCTTTCAACCAATCGCACTCGTTTTAGCAACAAACGTGACACTCCACGAGGCAAGCTCGTGGTATCCAAGAGATTCTGTCTGATTCTCGTGTGGTCGAACACAGCAGAACACAGGAGCAGCGATGAGCAACATTCCTGAACTTCAATCCGATTTTTGCCCCTACCAAGGGCTGGAACCATTCACCGAAGCCGACAAAGACTATTTTGTAGGCCGCGATGCCGACACGCGTTTGATCGCGTCGAACCTGCTCGGTGTGCCGCTGAGCGTGCTCTACGGCGTCAGCGGCGTAGGCAAAAGCTCCGTGCTGCTGGCCGGCGTCGTGCCCCGCTTGCGCAAGAACCCCGGCCTGGCCGTCACCGTCTTTCGTCATTGGCAGGGCGACCAGTTCGCCGAACAATTGAAACAGGAAATCGCCGAAGCTGTCACATCCAACGTGCGCCAGCCCATCAAGCTGAACGAGTCGCTGCCTTTCGATGAATTCCTGCGCCAGTGCAACCAGGCGCTGGATGGGCCGGTCTTCCTGCTCTTCGACCAGTGGGAGGAATACTTTCTCTATCACCCAACCGTGAACAGTTTTGATCTGGAACTGGCGCGCGCTATCAGCCGCCGCGACGTCACTGCGCATTTCCTGTTCGCCATGCGCGAAGAAGAGTTGAGCAAGCTGGATCGCTTCCGCACTTCGATTCCCAACGTGTTGGGCAACATGCTACGGCTGAAACATCTCGACACCGAAGCCGCTGAAGCCGCCATCCGCCGGCCTCTGGATGTGTATAACAGCCGAGTTCCCGCTGACCGGCAATTCGCTATTGAAGACGATCTGGTCAACAGCCTGATCGAAAAATCCGCGCGCCGCGACGAACACGAACAGCGATTGACGCAGAGCAACGGCCAAGCGCAGGAAGAGCGCCAGATCGCGACGCCGGTTTTACAACTGCTGCTGACCCGTTTGTGGGATGAAGAGCGGCAACAGCATTCGACGGCCTTGCGCGCGGCGACGCTCGAACGCCTGGGCGGCGCGCAAAACGTGGTGGATGCTTACTTCGAATCGGTGGTCGAACAATTGCCTGGCGATCAGCGCAATCTGGCGGGGCGCACGTTCGGGTATCTGGTGACTCCCGCAGGAGGCAAGTTCGCTCAGACGCCCGCTACGTTGGCGCGCTGGGCCAAAGAGAAAGACGAAGCGCCCGTGCGCCAACTGCTCGATGGGCTGGCGATGCGCTCCAACGTGCGCATCCTGCGCAAGGTTGTGGTTGCAGGCCGTCCCGACCAATACGAAATCTTCCACGATGTGCTTGGCCCTTCGATCCTGAAATGGCAACAGAAATTCGAGCAGGAACAGGAAGCCGCCGAACGCGAACGTGAAAGCCAGAGGCAATTGGAAGGAGCGCGGCAGTTTGCAGTGGAACAGCAGAAGCGCGTGAAGTTGTTACGGCGCGGAATGATTCTCTTCGGAGCGCTGCTGTTAGGAATGTTCGCGCTCACTGCGTTTGCCTTTCAGCAGCGGAGTGCGGCTATACAAGCCCAGGCCGCAGCGATGGAAGCAACTCAAGCGGCGCTGCGGCAGCGGGGTGAGGCAGTAAAACGCCAAGGTGAAGCGGAACAAGCCAAGCTGGAGGCTGTTGATTCACGCCAAAAAGCAGAGCAATCGCTTAAAGACGCCAACATTGCACGAGCTGATGCCGAAAAGCAGAAAGCCATCGCTCTGGATCAACGTAACCAGGCAAATGTAGCAAAGGAGGAAGCGGTACACCAACAAAAGATTTCTCTTTCACGCGAACTCGCAGCCAATTCAGCAGCACAGCTAAAAATTGATCCGGGACTTAGCCTGCGCCTTGCCACAGAAGCAAACCGAGTAAAACCGACGGCACAAGCTGAAAATGCACTGAGAAAACACTTCGTGGAATCTCGCTTGGACAGTTTGCTGGGACACTTTCAGTCGGTCAATAGCGCCGCCTTCAGTCCGGACGGCAAGTTCATCGTCACCGCCAGTGAGGACGGGACGGCGCGCGTCTGGAACGCGGCCAACGGCCAACCTGTCG
>JAYUCP010000597.1:0-3272 GCA_043740245.1 Acidobacteriota bacterium
CCGCGCCCCAACCCTTCGATCACCAGCCCGCGCGCGCCGTCATCAAGCGCAAAATTGATAAAGCGCCCGTCCGCGCCGCTGTACATCTTGATGATGTCCACGCGCTCTTCGATTTGGTCAGTGAAGATGTGCTCGCGCCGCGCGGGTTTGCGCATCACGATCACACGGTCTTTATCCACCAAGCCCAGCGGCCCGAAATCGCGGCTCTGAAAGGTATCGGTCTTTTCGGTGTGCGTCTTGGTGACTTCAAACGCGGCGATCAACTCATCATTCATCACCACCAGCACGCCCAAGTCACGCGCGTCAGGGCGCGCCGCCACGCGCACCGCCGCGCGCAAATTGGCCGGGCCATCCCAACTCAGCTCCGAGCTGTTGCGCATTGCGCCGACAAAGACGACGGGCTTCGGTGAATCGAGCAGCAAGTCCAAACCATACGCCGTCTCTTCCAACGTATCGGTGCCGTGCGTGATGACGACGCCGTCAATCGCGTCGTCTAGCAGTTTGGCGCGCACGTCACGCGCCAGTTCCAGCATAATCGCGGGCGTCACGTGCGGCCCCGGCAAGCGCCCGAAATTGATCAAATCGAAGTCGGCCAATTCGTGAATGCCCGGCACGGCGGCCAGAATCTCTTCGCCCGAGAGCGCGGGCACAGCGCCGCCCGTGCGCGGATCGAGGCGCATCGAGATCGTGCCGCCGGTAAAAAACATTGCGATACGAGGTTTCATCAGAGTTTGCCTCATTGAGGATTGGCACTACGGCCCAACGGCAAGCTGTTCAACCGGCGGCCCAAGCCATTCTGCACACTGCATTCGTCATTCTCCATTCTCAAGCAGGTCAAGCGTGGCCTACTGCTAATGAATGCGGAATGCTGAATGTAGAAGGCAGAATGTTTCCGCCGCTGACGTTGTTTGCGTGCCCGTTTGTCTAACTCACTTGCCCGCCGCTGGCAACGGCAAGCGCAGCAAATGCCCTTTATAGGTCAGCCAGACTTTGCCGCGCGCTTCATCCACCCAAACATCGGCGCTGCGCAAGGGCAGACCCGGCACATCCAGCACGGGCGTGAACGTGAAGGCGCGTTCATCGTAGCGGCCCACGCGGCTGCCCTGTTCGTTCTCGTGGATGACGGCCCAAAATTCGTGCGGCTTGCCGGTCGGTTGTAAGGGGCGCAGCGATTGATCCTGCAAGGGGCGGAACTCGCCTTTGGCTGGTTGCAATACGCCGCTGGCAGGATCGAGCAGGTAGTAGGCCGCGTTTGTATTGGCAGCGCCCAGGAACTCCGCGCGAACCAGCAACATTTTGTTTGCTGCTTCCAGATACTTCAGCGGCATCAGTGGCTCGTGGCTGTCGCTCTTGTCAGCGCGCACCTCGAATTGCTGGCCGGTTTGCGTGTTGCGGCGCATCAACCGGCGCTCGCCGCGCTTTTGATCGAATTCAATCCCGACGACCCATTTTTGATCGGGCGTGCTGAGCGCCGTCAGGAATTCACCCAAGCCGCTGGCCGGGCGCGTGTCCGTGCTCAGAGTCTTCGACATTTCAAGCGACCGCCGCAGAAATTGCAGGGGCAGTCCTGATACATCGTCCCCGCGTGGGGAAGCCAACATCAGGAATCTGAAACTGGCATCTATTTGCTCCCATTCGCTGAAAATCTCAGGCGCATTCACCGCACTGCCCAACTGCCCCTCTTTGAATAGTCGCCAATGCGGCCCTTCTTTGACCGGCATACGTTGGTTGAACGGCGCGCCCGCCAACACCAGCGTAGCGCCGCCTTCCTGACAAACCGCATAAACGTGCTGCGTCTCATCGGCAAACAGCACCTCGACGCCGGGCAATTTCGCTTCAATTGCGTAATGCGTTTCGTATGTGCCCGCTTTGCTGAGGCGGTAAAAGAGTTCGGACAGTTGTTCGTGCAAGGTGGCGTCATTGAGCGCGGGCGGCGCGGGCTTCATTCCTTCGAGCACGACGCGATAGCCGCCGTCACGGCTCAGGCGCACAAATTCGGCGAAGCCTGCGTGATACCCGCCGAGCGGCGTTTCGGGTTTGAGTTCGGCGACTTCGGGCCGCGCAGCCAGCGTTTGTAATTCGACCAACTCGCTGTTGCTCAATTCGCGTGCGCGCCAGACATTGGGATCGGTAAACAGCCGCAGTTGCGCGCGGCCTTTGCGCACAAGGATTTCGACGTTGGGCTTGTCCTCCACTCCGCTGTAAAACGCATAAATCTCTTCGGCAACGCCAGCTTTGAGCGACCGTTGCGCCTCTTTTTCACGCCCGGGCAATCTCTCTGGGTTGTATATTCCCTCAAATCCAAGCGGGTATTTTTCTCCCAAGATCAGCGCTTCGCCCGGATGCCGCGCCCACACCAACCGCCGTGCAGGCGTGCTGTCTTCCACGATCAAATAACTTTCCGCCGCTGCACCCAAGGCTTTGTCCGCCAGCAACGGCGCAACCAAATCCACTGGCAAGGCCGTACGCAAATACCGCGCGGCGGCGAGCAGCGCCAACTGCGCCTTGGCGTCCTTGCCCTGCAAGACAGCCGTCTGCAACGCCGCGTCATTCAACAACACCGTCGCCACGCCCGCCGCATGACCGCCTTGCGCAAGCAGCGGGAACAGTGCGCTGCTCGCGTGTTGGCGCAATTCGTCCGCGCTCTCCAACACCAACTTGAGGGCGTCCACATCCAGCCAGCCCTCGCCCAAACGTTCGGCGAGGAATTGATAGGCCAGTGGCAGCGGCACGCCTTGCACGATGTTGAGAATTTGTTTGGCGACGTTGGGCTGAGTCTTGCGCAAGGCTTTGACGCGCGCGAACAGCCGCGCGGCCAGCCCCTCGGGACACGGGATGTCTTCACTATCGCTGAGGATGCGCCCGATGCTTAGTTGCAAGGGCAAGGGGGCAGCCTCTTCGCCATTGCGAAGCGCTTCGATCTGCGCCTGTCCGATGGGCGCGACCAGCTTGCGCGCGAAGGCCTCAATCGCCGCCGCCGCTTCTTCGTCAGAGATGCCGCCGCAATACATCAACGCGGTGACCAGCCGCTGGCGCAACTCTTCATTTTTCTCACGCTCGAGCGCGCGGCGGATGGCGGGTGCGGCGGCGGTGAATTTCAAATTGCCCAATGTCTCAGCGGCCAGCGCGCGCAACGATTCGTCTTCGTCGTTGTCGAGCACCCAGAGCATGCCGCTCGCGCTTTCCGGCAATTTCAAATCGGGCAGCGCGCCAATCAGCGCCTCGCGTTGCGGCCCATCGGCCCAGGCGGGATTGCCGAGCCACGGCAACAA
>JAYUCP010000598.1:0-3268 GCA_043740245.1 Acidobacteriota bacterium
TTCGGCACCAAACTGGCGTCTACGTTTGCCACCGGTACTGGCGCGGTCTTGCCGACGGCGTTGGATGGCACGACCGTTTATATCAACGGCGTCAATGCCCCGCTCTTCTTCGTCTCGCCGGGCCAGATCAACTTCGAGGTTCCGATCGGCACGCTCAGCGGCCCCGGCGCGATCGTCGTCGTCGCCAAAGATGGTTCGGTGTCGCAGGGCCAGCTACTGATCACGGACACTGCGCCGGGCATCTTCACGCGCCTGGCCAACGGCAAAGGCGCGCCGTCAGCCGTCGCTTCGACGGACAACGGCGTGACCTTCCCCATCTCGTTGAGCAATGCGGATGGCACGCCGGTCGAAGTTTCCGCCGGCAACATCATTATGTTGTTCGGCACCGGCCTGCGCTTCAAGTCGGGCGATGTCACCGCGACGGCGGGCGGCGTCACGGGCGCACCTTCCTTCGTCGGCGCGCAAGGCCAGCTTGTCGGACTCGACCAAATCAACTTGACCCTCCCGCTGTCCCTGGCCGGCAAGGGCGAAATAGATTTGGTCTTGACGCTTGACGGCAAGACGACCAATCCGGTGCGGATCAAGGTGAAGTAAACAGTAGGCACAAGTGCATGGAGTTCAGCCTTTAGGCTGCCAGCGGCGCGCGGCGCGCGCCAAACAAGCTAAAGCTTGAACTCCATGCTTTTCTCCCCTGATTGCATTGCTATCCAACAGCCAACTGCTTCCTACAACAACCGGCTGCTTTCGAGCACCGGCTTTCAAATAACTGCCCACTGCCCACTGCCCACCGCCAACTGCCGACTTTCTTTATGGCCCTCGCAACCGTTCTCTGCATGTACGCCGCCTTCCTCGGCATCGGCATCATGGCCGCGCGCAAGGCCAAAGACGGCACGCCCGCCGATTTGTTGATCGCGGGCCGCGCCATGCCGTTGTGGCTGGCGGTGCTGACGATGACCGCGACGTGGGTGGACGGCGGCTACCTGCTCGGCACGGTCGAGGGCACCTACAAAGCCAGTCTCACCTCCGGCGCACAGGGCGGTCTCTGTTTCGGTCTCAGCCTGATCCTCGGCGGATTGTTTTTTGCCCGCCGCATGCGCGCATTGGAATTCACCACACTGATTGATCCGTTTGAAGCACGCTTTGGCAAAGCCTGGGCTGCGGTGCTTTTTCTGCCCGCGCTGCTGGGTGAAGTGTTTTGGAGCGCCGAACTGCTAGTCGCCATCGGCTCCACTTTCGGCGTGATGCTGGGGATGAAGCTGAGCACGGCGATTCTGCTGTCGGCGCTGGTCGTGACGGCTTACACCGTGCTCGGCGGCATGTGGTCGGTCGCGTATACCGATGCCTTTCAACTCGGCCTGGTCGCGCTGGGCTTGCTGGCAGCGTTGCCATTGGTGGTTTATGCCGTGGGTGGTTTTGGGCACGCTTGGGCGGGTTATGTTGCGGCGCGGCCCGATGGTGCGGGCTTGTTGCCGCCGTTTCACGTCAGCACGAATTGGAGCACACCCGCCATCATCAACTGGTGGGACGTGAGCGTGATGCTGACGCTGGGCGGCATTCCGTGGAATTGCTATTTCCAGCGTGTGCTCTCGTGCCAAACGCCGGCGCGCGCGCAACAACATTCGCTGCTGGCCGGACTGCTGACCATCGCCTTCACCGTGCCGCCATTGTTGTTTGGCATCGCAGCCTTTAGTTACCGCTGGCCCACCGATTTGCTGACGCGCCTGCAGGCGCAACCCGCCGATGCCTTGCCGATGTTGTTTCAATACGTGACGCCGCCGCTGATCGCGGTGCTGGGCCTGGGCGCGATCATCGGCGCGGTGACGTCGAGTTTCAGCGCGTCAATTTTGTCGGCGGCTTCGATGTTCGCCTGGAATTGCTGCCACCGGCTGTTGCGGCCTGATTTGAATGCGCGGCAGATGACACGGCTGATCCGCTTCGTCATCGTGGCATTGGGCGCGCTCGCGGCGGTGATGGCGTTGAAAGTGCAAAGCGTGCAGGCGCTCTGGTTTTTCACCAGCGATCTGATTTTCGTGCTGCTGTTCCCGCAACTGGTTTGCGCGCTGTTCGATCCGCAAGCGAACCGCATCGGCTCGATCACCGCGTTTTGTTTGTCGCTGGTGCTGCGGTTGGGCGGTGGTGAACCGCTTTTCGGCATGCCGCCGCTGATTCCCTACCCTGAAATTTTCGCCGCGCTGCTGCCGGGTTCGGCGCAAAGCTGGTATAACGACGGCGCGCTGCTCTTCCCGTATAAAACGCTGGCGGCGCTAGTGGGCTTGATCGCGCTGCCGGTGGTCTCGCGTTTGACGTGGCGTTGTGATGCGCCGCAGCCGTTGCGCAACGCGGCTTGCGATGTACCGTAGGTTGTCCAACCTGCGGAGCACTTCGGCATTGAGCCACATGGCGACAATCGAATCACTCGCTCATCAAGTCATCCGCAGGCTGGACAGCCTACGGTACGTTTTCTGATGCTCAACAAGCTACTCGCCTGGTCTGCTCATCTTTACACCGCGCTCGGCCTGGTCTGCGCGGCAGGCATCGTGCTAGCCATTATTCGCGGCGGCGATGAAGCCTTTCGTCTCGCCTTTCTCTTGATGATCATCGCCACCGTGATTGACACGACTGACGGCTGGTACGCCCGGCGCGTGCGCGTCAAAGAAGTGCTGCCGGGCTTTGACGGGCGCAGGTTGGATGACCTGATTGATTTTCAAACCTACACCTGTTTGCCGCTGCTGCTGATCTGGCGCGCGGAACTGTTGCCCGCCGCGCAACAATGGTGGCTGTTGCTGCCGCTGCTGGCGAGCGCCTACGGCTTTTGTCAGGTCGCGGCCAAGACGGTTGACAACTACTTTCTGGGCTTCCCTTCGTATTGGAACGTCGTCGCGCTGTATCTGTATTTACTGCGGTGGCCGAATGAATGGGCATTGGCGTTGATCGTCACGCTGGCGCTGCTGACCTTCGTGCCCTCGCGGTATCTCTACACAACGCGCGGCGGGCGTTTCAGTTTGCTGACCAATCTGTTCGGAATTGGCTGGGCCGTCGCGTTGCTGGTGTTGTTGTGGCAATGGCATGCCGCGTCGCGCGTCTTGCTGTTGGGCTCGCTGAGTTTCCCTATCTATTACTTCGGCCTCTCGTGGTGGATTTCGATTCAATACTGGTACCGCATGCGCACCCAAGCGGGGCGTTAGCATCAACGGCAAAAACATTCTGCCTTCTACATTCGACATTCTTCATTCGGTAGTGGTTAAATCAGGTGGGGCGTGTCAGTAGC
>JAYUCP010000599.1:0-7919 GCA_043740245.1 Acidobacteriota bacterium
GAGGACGAAGGTGGGTTTGTCGCCGTACGACCACCCCAACCCTTGGGCTTCAAAACGAAGCGCGGTCTCATAGGTTCGCGATCCCATGACGTAGCAGTCAATCGTCTTGAGGAACGCCTCGACGAATCCTGGGTCCATGGTGTCCCCGCCTACGAATTCGTCTGCGGTTTCGAGCCAGTCGACGCGCCCGTCCTTTCGAGCGATGAAGCCGTCGAGGCTCGCCGCCATGTGGATCGTTACGTGAGAATCAGAGTTTGCCATCGTTTCGTCCCGACGCCTTCCGGCAAGGAAAACAATTCGCTGAAGCCAAAGGCCGCGCACAGCCAGCGTATCGCGCCGCGCGCGTCGTTGTAGCGAAGAATGGGAATATGCCTTTTGTTGCGGGTCACCTCGACCAAGGGGCCAAAGGGTTTTAGACCCCATAGATCGTCTTGAGCCAGTGATCGAGGTCATCGCGCAGGCCATTAAAAGAAACCGTGGAAATCGCGTTTGAGTCAATCAGCGTTCGATCCATGCGCCATTTCAGCCGGTCGTGTTCCCGCGGCGCCAGGTTCATGTCTTTGCCGATGACGATCAGCCCTTGAAAGGTCGCGCGCCGGCTGCCAAAGGTGTTGGCGAAAGCGGCAGTGCTGCGCTTGTCTTCGAGCTTCCACAGCCAATCCACCAACTGCGAGTACGCGCCCTCGAAGCGCGGCGACCAGTCGGGTGTGGCTTTCCTGCCCTTTCGTTTGAAGACGCTGTCGGGGGCGCCGTTCTCAAATTCCGGTAGTTGTGGGCCAACGAGTCACCCACCATCAGATCAACCACAAAGTCGCCATCAAGTTCGTATTAGTGCGCGTAACAATCCGGTGCTGTGACCCTGAGAAAATAGGTATAGACCAACAGCGACAGGTTTGGGCGTTGTTTGAAAAAGAGTAACACGTCTTTCTGCTCGGACAGCACAGGCTTGCCGGCGAGTAGCTTGGCGTAGTCATTCCACTCAACGCGACACTGCCTGGGATCGAGTACGTGCGGCTGCAGGTTCTTCATGGCTACCCTTCCTGGCGACCAGTTGATTCAAGCGCTCCTGATAAACAACATCTTCGACGATGCAAGCGTCATCGGCCAATGAAAGCAACAGGTTCAGCTTCCCGTTCACTTGATAGACAAACAGCTTCATTGGGATCGAAAAGCCCGGCGCGTATGGACTGAGCTTCGGACTCTCGCGCAACAGCGCCCTGTCCAACGCTGACAGTTCTGCAAAGGCGCGGCGAAGCTGCTTCTGCTCGCCTCTTGGCAGCGAGCGCAGCGTAATCTCAACTCGATTTTGTATTTGTAATTGCATCGTTAAACCTCCAACGGAAGACAAATCGTGGGCTGTTAGCGCGGCGCCGCCAACCCGATCGCATTCTCTCAGTCAGCGTGCGACGGCGCAACGGATAGGGACTGCCGCACCGCCAGGTGAATTTCCGCGCGCAGCATTTCCCGCAGCCCCTGGGCCGCGAGCCATTCGCGTAAGGCCTGGTTGATCAATTGCTCGCAGCTTTGTCAGTTGGCAGCGAGTTGGCAAAACTGGTCGAACGTCTCTCGATCAATCCGCACATTACGCACATGCTGATACAGCAGGGCAGCGGCGCTCATGTTTCGCTGGCCTACAGGGAAACGCTTAATTCACCTGTGTGTCGCCTTCGAGAAGTTTTGGAGGCGCACTTTTGAGTACCTCTTTGGCGGCTTTCTCAAAATTATCAACGCACTTGCGCATTGTGTCTTCAGTCTCACGGCCACGGGCGGCCATCATGATGCTGAATAACAAAAGGACAGCGACTGAACCCGCCCACCGATACCGCGCCCCTACCCAAACGGCGAAAAGAAAGAATATCGCGGAGAGGGTGTTGTAGAGGGTGAACTCTGCACGGAGCTTTGCCGACAAGCCCCCTGCATCCGGCCAGTGAACACGGAGCCAGTCATATTTGGACGAGTCCGGTTTGAATTTCTTCAGTTCGGACTTGGTGTTGACGCGAAGCCAGAATCGTTTCTTCTTATCGCCCTCTCCCTCAACGCGGGGATAGCGTTCGGTAATCCATTGGACGGATTTTGTGACGGGTGAGAGCAAATGACCTACGACATAGGCCGCTCCAAGCAAAAGCCAAAGCGATAACTCTGTACCAGTTTTGCCAGTGAGCCGACCAAAGGTAGTCGTGATCGCATCCCAGGTGCTTGGCTCAAACCAAGCTAAGAGCAAGAGTGCGACAAGGCCAGGAACAACGCGAGCGATAAGATCAAAGAACGCTTGGGGCAATATCTTTAAGGCATCCATAAAACTTCCTTTCGTGGGAGAAACAGCGACCTATGGGTTTGAGACTACGCCTTGCAAACTCACCAATGAAAAGACGCAAGAGGAAACCTCCCCTTGCGCCCAACGTTTGCAACCGTCTTGAAGCCTAGCCCGCCTGCGGCGTGAACTTCAGCTTCTTGTTGTCATTCCACAACTCATCCCAGGTGAGCGCCTCGCGCCGGTAGGCCGATTCGCGGCCCAGGATGGCGGTGAAGGTGCTCTCGACGCCGTACTTGGTGTCGTTGCGGTATTTGTCTTCGCCTTCGCCCTGGCCGAGCACGGCGGCGACGAAGGCGGCGGCTTCCTGCGCCCCATGCTTGTCGTCGTTGCCGTCGTATTTGTAGAGCGGCGGCGGTTCGGGGTTTTTCTTGGTCGGGGCGGCCTCGATGCGCACGCCGCCCAGGCCGCCTTTGGCGTAGGTCGTGGTGAAGGTGCCTTTGGTGCCGCGAATGGTCTCAGAGACATCACCCTGCAGGCCGGTCACCTGCACGCAGGTATTCGACGAGAGCACGCCGTTCGCGTATTCGTAGCCGATGACGAAATGATCGTTGATGTCGCCGAATTCGCGTTTGTTGTAACGCGCCGTGATGCCGGCGGCGCGCACCGGATGCGCGTTGAGAAACCAGTTGATGACGTCAATGTTGTGGATGTTCTGCTCGACGATGTGATCGCCCGAAAGCCATTTGAAGAAGTACCAGTAACGCACTTCGTAATCCAGTTGGGATTTCCAGTCGCTGCGTTTGCCGCGCCGCTCAGGCCAGATGTCACTGGTGTCCCAGGCCGAATGCGCCAGCACGGGCGCGCCCATTGCGCCTTCATCAAAGAGTTTCTTGGCCGCGCGGTAGGCTTTGGAATAGTGGCGTTGCAAACCGACCACGACGTTCAGGTTTTGCGCTTTGGCCCGCTCGCCCGCTTCCAGCACCGTGTGGCAGCCGGGCACATCCACGGCCAGCGGCTTTTCGGCGAAGATGTGTTTTTTGGCGGCGACGGCGGCTTTGAAGTGATCGGGGCGGAAGCCTGGCGGCGTGACGAGTAGCACGGCGTCAACCTTTGAGCCGATGACTTCTTTGTAAGCGTCAATGCCGACGTGGGCGCTTTTCGGATCAACTTTGAATTTGTCTTTGGCCTTGTCGAGTTGATCCTGGAAGTAATCGGCCAGCGCGACGATCTTGGCTTTGCCGGTGGCCTCGAGCAGCGAAGCATCGTTCGTGCCCTGGCCGCCGTTGCCGACCCAGCCGATTTCAATCATGGAATTGGCGGTGCTGCCGCGCACCGATTTGGCTTCGACAATCGTGAAGGTCGAAGCGGCGGCGGCGACCGCCGAACTTTTGACAAATGTCCTGCGGGAAACTAGGTCTTGCTTGTTGCTCATAAACGTCCTCTCTGAAAAAAGTGAAGGGTGCGACTGCCAGCCGCCAGCCATTCAAGCTTGTGTTGTGATTGTGTAACGGGGTGCGGAATCAGCGATCCCGGCAATGCTCAGACACGCGCATTGTAGCCATACCAGCGCGAAGTGGTAAAGCCAATTGCGGACTTATTCATTCGCGGAAAGTGTCCGACAAGCTGCCAGCTTGTCGGAGCTTCGGCTGGCGAACCAGTGGGTTTACCGCCACGCCCTCGACAAGCTGGCAGCTTGTCGGACAGCCTGCGGACTTTCGGCTTGACAGTTTTACGGGGCGGATAGTCTGATAGCGCGCGCCCCAAAATCCCGTTTCTCAATGCACTGGTGTTTTTGATGGCAAGTCCCTCGCGTTTTTTCATTGTCGTTGCCCTGCTGTTGCTGGCCGCGCTTTTTTTGTGGGGCATCCACTTCCAAGTCCACAGCTACGACCGCCGCATCATCGCCAATCCCGAACGTTTGAACACCGCCGATTGGCCGCGCCCGCGCGTGGCCGTGGTTTTCGGCGCGAGCGTTTACGGCAACGGCGAACTTTCGCCGGTGCTGGAAGACCGCGTGGATACGGCCATCGAACTTTACCGCGCCAAACAGATTGACCGCATCCTGGTCTCCGGCGACGCGCGCCATCCCAGCTACAACGAACCGAAGGCGATGTCTGAATACTTGGTCAGCCACGCGGTGGATGCAAAACACATCGTGCTCGATGACTCCGGGCTTTCCACTTACGAAACCTGTCTGCGCGCGAAAGAAGTTTACGGCTTGCGGCGCGTCGTGCTGGTGACGCAACGCTTTCATCTGCCGCGCTCGCTCTATCTGGCGAACGAACTGGGGCTGGACGCGGTCGGCGTGGCGAGCGACATCAAGCTCAAACGCGAGGTGGATTACCAGCGCGTGCGCGAGTGGGCGGCGGAGATCAAGGCCTTTTTCAACCTGCGCCTCGCGCCCCCCGAAGTCGCGCTGGGCCAGCGGACGCCGATCAAATGAACTGTCTCTGCGCATACGATTTGCTAATGCCCACGCGCCTTTCTTGACAGCCCCGCGGGCCGTCAGCATAATGCGCCGCGTCTTGTTACCTTTCACCGAACGATATGAATCACAAGCTGACCACAAACCGGATGTCGAATAACCGCGCCGCACTGTGGTCTTGGTCTGCGCGCTCCGCCTTCGCGTTTAGCTTTTATTTTTATTTTAGCAACGACAGAAGGGTCGGAGGCTCGCGCACCTGAAACGCCTGCACAACAGCGAGAGCAACCCGAACGGCCCTTCTCTTACGACGAGAGAAGGGCCGTTTGGCTTATAAGCGTAGGGGCAGACCTGCGTGTCTGCCCCGGTCGGTTTTGACGACATCGGCGGGCTAGACGCCACCGGGGCAGACACGCAGGTCTGCCCCTACGCTGAATGGAGAAGCGATATGAACCCAAATCAAACCGTCGCCTATCAAGGCGAACCCGGCGCCTTCAGCAGCGAAGCCGCGCGCAAGCTGTTGGGCGACGCCATCGAACTGCTGCCCTGCGAGACCTTCGAGCAGATGTTCGCTGCCGTCGAAAACGGCGGCTGCCGCTATTGCCTCGCGCCCATCGAGAATTCGCTTTACGGCGCGGTGCATCAGAACTACGACCTGCTGCTGCAACACGACCAGTTGCGCGTGGTGGGCGAAGTCAATCTGCGCATCGTCCACAACCTGATCGCCGCGCCGGGCACGCGGCTCGAAGCGATTCAAAAGGTCTATTCGCACCCGGTCGCGTTGGGCCAATGCCAGCGCTTCATCGCCGCGCATCCGGCGATGAAAGCGGTCGCTGCTTATGACACGGCGGGCAGCGTCAAACTGATTATGCAAAGCCGCGAAATGGGCGCGGCCGCGATTGCCAGCGCCGCCGCCGCCGAAGTTTATGAAGCTGAAATTCTGCTGCGCGGGATCGAGGACGACCGCCAGAATTTCACCCGCTTCCTGCTGCTCACGCGCGCCGACGAAGCGGGCGAACCGTCCGCGACAGCCGACAAGACTTCGATTGTCTTCACGCTGAAAAACGAAACGGGCGCGCTCTTTCGCGCGATGGCGGTCTTCGCGCTGCGCGAGATTGATCTCTCGAAAATCGAATCGCGCCCGCTGGGCGGGCATCCGTGGGAGTACAGCTTTTACGTAGATTTCACGGGCAATCTGGCCGAGGCCCGCGTCCAGCACGCGCTGGCGCACCTGGCCGAATTCGCCCATCACATCAAAGTGCTGGGCTGTTATCAGCACGCGGCGCTGCCCGAAAGCTGAGGTGCTTGATGGGAGCGATGGGAGAAATAGGAGTGATGGGACGATAAGTTTCACAGTGCCATCACTCCCATAGCTCCTATCTCTCCCATCACTCCCACCAACCCAATCAAAATCACCTTCACCAATTTAGGAGCAAACAACCATGATCGTAGCAATGCAACCCGCCGCGTCCGACGAGCAGATCAATCACATCTGCGACCGCATACGCGGCTTCGGCTATGCCCCGCACGTCATCCGGGGCACCGAGCGCACCGTCATCGCCGCCGTCGGGCCGGGCGACAAGAAAGAACATATCGAACACATCAAATCCGCCGACGGCGTCGAAGACGCCTTCCCGATCCTGCAACCCTTCAAGCTGGTCAGCCGGGAAGTCAAAAAACAAAAGACCACCATCCGCGTCGGCGACATCAACATCGGCGACGGCGGTTTCGTAGTGATGGCCGGCCCCTGTTCGGTCGAAGGGCGCGAACAGCTTTTAAGCACAGCCGAACACGTCGCCAAACAGGGCGCGCATCTGCTGCGCGGCGGCGCTTACAAACCGCGCACCTCGCCTTATGAATTTCAAGGCATGGCGGAAGAAGGCCTGAAGCTGCTGGCCGAAGCGCGCGCACAGACCGGTCTGGCCGTCATCACCGAAGTGCTCGACAGCGATGATGTCGAACTGGTGGCCGAATACGCCGACGTACTGCAAATCGGCGCGCGCAACATGCAAAACTTCGCCCTGCTGAAAAAGCTGGGCACCATCGGCAAACCAGTGATGTTGAAACGCGGCCTGTCGGCCACGATCCGCGAATTCCTGCTCTCGGCGGAATACATCGTCGCGCACGGCAACCCCGACGTGATCCTCTGCGAACGCGGCATCCGCACCTTCGAGACGGCCACGCGCAACACACTCGATCTATCCGCCGTGCCGGTGATCAACGAATTGAGCCACCTGCCCATCATCGTTGACCCCAGCCACGGCACCGGCAAACGCAGCCTGGTGCGCCCGCTCGCCAAAGCGGCCGTGGCCGTGGGCGCGGACGGCATCATGACCGAGGTGCATCCCAAGCCCGAAGAAGCCTGGTCGGACGGCCCGCAATCGCTGCGCTTTGAAGAGTTCACGGCGATGATGCGCGAGTTGCAACCCTACATTCAGTTGCGTAAGAGCGAATTGAATGCAGCTTGAATTCAAGCTGCATTCAAGCTGGCTGTGGTGCTGGCCGAACCGGTCATCATCACAGCCAAAGGCGGGCTTGCTTCTGGTGAAACCGGCGTGTCAAAATCCGCCGCGTCCAAAACAGACTTGCTAACACCCCAACGCGCAAGCGAGTCACGCAAAAATATGAGAGTCAAAAAAACGGCATTGATCGTCTGCAACGATGGCAAGGAATACTGGATTACCCAAAAACAGTTCTGGAATTGGGTGCGCATGGGCGTGGTGACACAAACGGGCGACTACCCCTTGCAAGGACGCTTTCGCGGCCGGGACGACCAACTCTTGATCACGATCGCGCATACCGTGCTCAATCACGCCACGCCGATCCATACCGCCGAGGTCTTGCACACGCGCCGCCTCAAAAAACATCAAGGCTGAACCGGCCTGAGTTCAAGCCGGTTGCCGCCACAACCTGTAAATCCGAAATTCCAAACTTCATCCAGAAATATGGAGGCTGGCCCGCCGAAGTTACAACCAGCCCGCCTATAAGTTCTGTTTTTGCATAAGCGTGCCCGTCGGCAGCAGGCGGGCATAGGGCTTGCTTCCAAGCGGATTGAAATCGTATTTCTCATCTTCTTGAGAACGAATCACCAAGATTACAAAATGCGCTCACACAGCCCGGCTGACCCGGAAGCGACAGTAGACAGGAACCGGCTGGGCTGAATTTGAACCCTTCACCATCAGGAGGCTGTACCAATGAAAAACTTTTACACTAAATTCGCTGGCGGTTTAATCGCCACGCTGC
>JAYUCP010000600.1:0-19801 GCA_043740245.1 Acidobacteriota bacterium
GGCCTGTGTCGGGATACTTCGCAATGGCTTTCGCCGCGTTCGCATCCACAATTTCAAACGCCGGGCTTTGCTCGAACCAGACGATGGATTCGCGTTCCAAGCCAAACGTCAGCGGATTGTCCGTCACCAACTCCGTCCGCAAGATCGAACCGGGGCAGTAAAAATCCTTGTTCGCCACGCCCTGCAAAATATCGCGCACCGGCAGGCGCAAATAATCAATCGCAAAGTTCGACGCGTTGTTGAGCGCGATCAGCGTGCCGCCCGCCGT
The DNA here is from genome assembly GCA_043740245.1 of Acidobacteriota bacterium. Lineage (GTDB taxonomy): Bacteria > Acidobacteriota > Blastocatellia > RBC074 > RBC074 > JACPYM01. The sequence continues at coordinate 269 of JAYUCP010000600.1, forward strand.
GACGAATTCACGCAAGGCCGCGACGCCCGCTTCACCCAAGCCGCCGGCAAACTCGACCGGATAGCTGCCCGCATTCTCGCCGCCACGGCCTTCGGGGGTTTGCTGCCCTGGCCCGGCCAGCCCGTTGAACAAACCACGCGGCGCTTGATCGGGCAACAGGATCGCATCGAACTTCTCGTTCAGCTTGCCGGCGCGCGCTTCACCATCCAGCAATGACTGGTACGGGAACTGGTATTGATCGAAGACCCAGCGCGTCCAGCCCTCATCCATCGCGGCGGCGTAGCTTTTATACAGCCCCAGCCGCACCGGCGAATTGCTGCGTTTGAGCGATTGGATCACCGTGCCATAAGGCTCCGGCTTCATTTCGACCGTGAACGGCGCTTTGGCAAAGACGGCCTGCACATTCATCAACAACGTCAACGAATGCGCCGTCACGTCGTAAGGCCGCTTGGGCGGCCCACCCGGATATTCGCGCAGATCGGGGTAGCGTTGCGCTTCGAGCAGTGTTTTCGCAAAGGTGCCGTAGGGCTGTTGCAACAGCACCAAATGCGTGCCCGCCGGATAGGTCTTGCCGTCGGCCTTGAATTCCTGACTCGCGCGCTGCACCTCGACGCCGCCGCGTTTCAAAATCGCCAGCACGCGATCCAGCCCTTCGGTTTTGAAATAGTAGTTGACCTCGGCGCTGGTCGAAGGCTCGTTGGTGATCTGGCTCAGCAACGCCGACTCCTGTTCGTGCTGCTCTTTGTCGGTGGCGCCGGTCTTGGCGGGCTGGTTGATGCCGGCTTTTAAGCGCGCGACCGCGTCTTGCAACGACGCCGGCAATTCGGGTTCGGGCAGGATGATCGCGTAAGGCATGCCTTTCGCTTCGACGGCGCGCTTGCTGATTTCGTAAAAGTTGCGCAGGTGTTGTTCACGGTATTTGGCCGCGTGCGTCAGCAGCGCCATTGCGCCCGCCATTTGGTAATCCACGATGTCGCGCAACGTCCAGCGCCCGCCCGGCCAGGGCTGCGGGAAATTCCAGGTGGCGACCTTGCCGTCGTAGCCAATGCCCGCCGCCAGCCGTTGGAAGGGCATCTCAATCGGCGTCGCCAAGCGCGCACTCGCTGTCTCGCTCAACACGCGCAAGCCCGCGTGGTAATGCGTATAAGCGCGCGCGGGCGACCAGGCGTCGTAAACGCCGTTGATGACTACGCCGCTTTTGCCTTGCGCGGTCACGTCCCAAGCCATCGCGCTCCCCAACGCATTCACGCCCGCGATAATCGCCGGATCAATGTTCGGCTCCCACGGTTCGGTGTAAGGCGGCGTGAAGAAACGCGCCGCCGTCGCGCCCATCTGGTGCACGTCGTGCAGGATTTGCGGCCGCCAGACATTCAGGATTTTGTCCACGGTCAATTGCGTCTCGACCTGCGTGAAGGCGTACCAGTCGCGGTTGTTGTCGTGGCCGGTGTAATGGTGATAAAGCTCCGGCGGCGCGCTGCCTTCGCTGGGCGTGCCCAGCGTTTTGAAATACCACTCGGCCACGATGTCGGTGCCGTCGGGATTGAGCGAGGGCACGAGCAGGATGACCGTGTTGTCGAGAATGCTTTTGATTTGTTCGTTGTTCTCGCTGGCGAGGCGATAGGCTAGTTCGGTGGCGGTGAAGGTGCCGCCGACTTCGGTGGAATGAATGCTGCAGGTGATGACGACGACGGTTTTGCCCGCGTGAATCAAGGCGTTCGCCAGTTCATCGGCATTGCCCTGTTTCGCCAGCACACGCGGATCGCCGAGTTTGCGTTGTTGCTCTTTTATCTCAGCCAGCCGCTGCATGTTTTCGGCGGAGGTGATCGTCGCCACGACAAACGGACGGCCCAGCGTGGTCTTGCCCACTTCGTCCAGCTTGATGCGATCGCTAGCCGTGGTCAGTTTGCGGAAGTAGGCGACGAAGGTTTCCCACTTCGCCAGCTTGCGCTCTGTGCCGACTTTGAAGCCGAGCACCGATTCGGGCGCGGGAATCGAGAGGTTGTTGGCAGGCAGGTTGGTGCGTCCGGCTTGCGCCAAACCGGCGACGGACGCGGCCAGCAGCAGGCAGAGCAGTGAAAGGTGAAAGCGGATGGTTCGCATAGTTGTGCCTCAGTTCATGACGAAGGGTGTAGATGCTCATCTTGCGCGTGAATGGCCGGTACTTTAGCACCGCACCAACAAGACGCAAATGCCCGTGCGGTTTTCGCAATGGCGCAGCCACAGCCTGAAGCTGCACCGGGCAACAACCCAACCGTGCAACAAATACCTCGTTGACACTGCTCCCGGCAGGGAAAATAATGGCGGCGCTCTCACGTGACCGCAAACCAACGAAGGAGTAAAACGTTATGCCAACAAACACCGAACAGGCCTTGGGCAAAGATGAAAAGCAGTCTGACCGCCAGTTACTGCAATTCGATTTTTCACCTGAGTCCTACGAGCAGCTACAGAAAATAAAGGCCAAGGCGGAAGCGCGTACCAATGGAGAAGTGGTGCGCAACGCCTTGCGCTTATATGAATGGTTCCTCGATCAACAACGTAGTGAGTTCAATCGGATTCAAGTGACGAATGGCGAGATCGTCAAAGAGATCGAGATTATTTTGTAGCAGCCAGCGCCGGGTTGAAGAAGCTTCGCCAGTTATCACAAGGAGCTAGCCATGCCTGAACTGCCAGTCATTCCGGTCACTCCGGTCAACGATGTCGAAAAAGCCGTTATTACCCGCTCCAAGAGCGAGAAACCGATGGCTCAGCTTGTGCACGAACAAGAGATGGAACGGCTCAAAACCGCGGCAAAACTTCGGCGCGAACTCTGGCTGACAACCTTCGCGCTCTTCTTTCTCAGCGCCATCAGCCTGACTTGTGTCTGGGTCATCCTTCGAGGCGGCTATCCTGAAGGCACGCAAAAACTGGCCGAGACTGTGCTCACGGCCCTCGTCTCCGGCTTGCTCGGCTATCTGGCTGGCAAACAATCCGGCAAAGAGGAAAAGTAACGCGAGGATTTTTATGTCACACGCACTGGCAGAACCAGACTGGGCCGAATACACGCCCGACATCAGCAACCTCATCACGGAGGACGACACACCCGTGGACAATATCCTGACCGAAAAACAGCAACGTCTGCTGACCGAGCCACTGTACAGTTCGTGGGCAGGCCCTGGCGAGGGCCGCAGCTTTGTCGCCCTGGCGAACGTCGGCGTCTTTTACTTGGCGCGCAATCCGGCCATCGTGCCTGATGTGCTCTTCAGCGCCGATGTCGAGATGCCGGACGATTTCAGCCGCAAGGAAAACCGTTCGTACTTCCTCTGGGAATTTGGCAAAGCCCCAGACATCGCCATCGAAATCGTCTCGAACAAAGTGGGAGCCGAAGATGGCGAAAAGAAACAAAAATATGCGCGGATGAAGGTCGAGTATTACGTGATCTACGATCCGCTGCGCGTGCTGATGCCAGAGGTGCTGACGGTTTATCACCTGCACGGTTTTTCCTACGAGCGCGCTGCGACGGCTGCCTTCCCTGCTTACAACTTGTCGCTTGTCCTATGGCAAGGCCAGTTTGAAGACAGCGAGGGTGAATGGTTGCGCTGGGCGGATGCGCGCGGCAACTTGATTCTGACGGGCAAGGAACTGGCCGAACAGGAGCGCCAACGCGCCGAACGTTTCGCGGACAAGTTACGCCAATTAGGCATTGACCCGGAACAGCTTTAAGCGCCGGCCAGATACGCCAACGCCGGGTGCAAACAATTTCGTTTGGCCCGGCGATGTTACTTTTTGTGGCCCACGCTCACACCAACTGCGCCGCGTGCCGCAACCGCTCCACCGCCCGCGCCTGCCCCACCGCCGCAACCACTTCAAACAAACTCGGCCCCACCGCCTGTCCCGTCAACGCCGTGCGCGCCGCGTTGATGAGCAAGCCGGCCTTGACGCCTTTGGCTTCGGCAAAGCCGCGTAAAGCTGCATCGGTGCTGTCGTGCGTAAACTCGGTCAACGCGGCGAAGACATCGGCCAATCCCGGCAACAACGTTTTCAACGCCGCGTCCTTTTGCAGATTCTTTTTGACCGCTGCTTCGTCGAATTCAAAATCCAATCCGTCCACAAAATAAGGCCGCCCGTGCGCCGCAAAGTCTTTCAGCGTGCGCGTGCGTTCGCGCAACAGCCCCAAGGTGTGTTCGTACCACGCGCGCCGTTCGCACTCGTATTCGTCACGCCACAACCCCGCGCTTTGCAATTCGGCTTTGACATAAGGCAGCAGTTTTTCCAGCGGCCACATGCGGATGTATTCGAAGTTCATCCAGAGCGCCTTCTGATCCGTCCAGTTGCGCGGGTCGCCTTCGGTGAAGTTAAACACGGCGTTCGAGGTGTGTATGCCTTCGAGCGTAAAAAGCTGAATCAACTCTTCGCGCGTGAAGATTTCCCGATCCTGTTCGACTCCCATTCCAGCAGGCGACCAACCCAACAACGCCAGAAAGTTGACGAAGGCATCGGGGATGAATCCGCTGTCACGATAGGTCGTCACGCTGACGATCTCGCCGTGCTTGCGTTTGGAAAGCTTGCCCTTGTTGGGCGCGAGGATCAGTGGCAAATGCGCGAACTTCGGCACGGGTTTGCCCAGCGCCTGATAGATCAACACCTGCTTGTGCGTGTTCGATAGGTGATCCTGCCCGCGCACGACGTGCGTGATGCCCATCTCGATGTCGTCCACCGTCACTGACAGGTTGTAAAGCGGATGCCCATCCGAACGCAGCAAGACCAAATCCTCGGTGTCCTTGTAATCGCGTTCCTGCAAGCCAAACACCGCGTCATCAAATTGCGTCTTCCCCTCTTCCGGCACCTTGAAGCGGATCACAAACGGCGCGCCGCTGGCGGCGCGCGCATCCGATTCGTCTTTGGACAGGTTGCGATACGGATTGACGACCCGTTCCTTGGTGATCTCTTGTTTAAGGCTCGCGTCAGCGCGCGCCTGCTTCGGCGTGAAATCGCGGTAGGCCCAGCCGCTGGCGAGCAACTGCTGCGCCGCCGCGCGATGTTTGTCGGCGTAATCGGATTGATAAAACGGCCCTTCGTCATAATCCAGCCCCAGCCAGGCCAGGCCTTCCAGAATGCCGCGCACCATCTCATCGCTCGAACGCTCGAGGTCGGTGTCTTCGATGCGTAGGATGAATTTGCCGCCCAGCTTGCGGGCGAACAGCCAGTTGAATAAAGCTGTGCGCGCGCCGCCGACGTGCAAGTAGCCGGTGGGCGAAGGCGCAAAACGAACGCGGATGTTGGCGCGAATATCAGACATCATTGCTGGTTACTTTCTTGAGAGTGGATTCGTGAATTCGGCAGGCCACTATACTGAATGATTTCGCCGGTCAGCAACTAGCGCCGCCGCCCTCAGTGGCACGGTGAGTGGCGGCTGTCTGGCGGGCTAACAGCAAAGCTTCATTTCGTGGCGAGCACCTTCTTCACTTGTTTGCGCAAGAGCGGCAATACATCGGTAGCGAACCAGGGATTGCGTTTGAGCCACATGCGATTGCGCGGGCTGGGATGCGGCAGCGGCAAAAAGCGCGGCAGAAATGCGGCATAATTCGCCACCGTTTCGGTCAACGTGGGCTTGTTGCGTTCTTTCAGGTAATGGGCTTGCGCATAGCTGCCGATCAAGAGTGTCAAGCTGATCTTCGGCATGGCGGCCAGCAGCGGCGGATGCCAGAGCGGCGCGCATTCGGGGCGCGGCGGCAGGTCGCCGTTCTTGCCCGTGCCGGGATAACAAAACCCCGCAGGCACGATGGCGATAAGCCGTTCGTCGTAAAACTGTTCACGCGTCAGTTGCAGCCATTCGCGCAAGGTGTCGCCCGAGGGGTCATTCCACGGGATGCCGGTTTCGTTGACGCGGCGGCCCGGCGCTTGTCCGATCAACAACAACCGGGCGTTGGCGTGCGCGCGCACAATCGGATTGGGCGGATGCGGCAGATGCGCGGCGCAGACCTGGCACGCGCGGATTTCGGGCAACAAGCTTTTCAGATTGGGTTTTGGCATGGTTTTCCTGGTTCGCCGTGTCCGTAGCCCGACCGTGAGAACTCACGGTCGGGCTACGGACACGACAGTTCAGCGCCGCCGATAAACGCCAGACGAGCGTCCGAAAGGACGTTTGAACGCGGTGCTGAACGCCGCGTCTGATTGCAAGCCGGCGCGCCGGCCAAGCGACACAGCTTGGGTAATGGGTAAATCAATGGCAGGTTCGACGAACTTCAGTTTGCCCTGGCCTCTGAACCAGCGACAGACTGAAATTTGTCGAACCCGCTGACCCTGTGCGTTAAGCGAGGTTATTTTTTGACGGGTGGCAACCGATGTGGTTCGTAGTATGGCTTGCCATTCAGCTTCTTCACTTCGTCCGTGAACGTCGTGCCATATTTTTCCTTGGCACTCGACAACGCCCAGGCTTGCCGTTTGAAGTTCCAGCTTTCCGGGTTCAGGCGTTGCGCTTCCTTGTAATGCGGGATCGCGGCTTCGCCATTGCCTGTTTGATAGAGATATTCCGCCAAGCCGAACTCCGCCGAGGCCAGCGCCCAATCAGGATTCTGCGGCTTCAATCGTTCGCGCAGTTCCTGTTCGCTCAACGCAAAGGCGCTCTGCTCGCCCAGTTTGACCCAATCGCGCAAGCCATTGATCCACGGCTCGGTGTCAACCTTGGTCACGCTCATGCCTTTGTTGTTGGAGTAGGCGACTTCGTTCGGACGCACGATGCGCCCTTGCTCATTGATCCACACGGCGGTCGGCACGTTGACCATGTTGTAAAGGCGCGTCACGAGGTGCTGCTTGTCAACCAGGACCGTGTATTCGGCCTTGCCGGCTTCGATCCACGGCCCGGCGGCTTTGACGCCGCCTGTGTCTTCGGCAATGGAAATGATCTCAAAGTTCTGCTGCTTCAATTCGCTGTATATCGTCTGCCAGCCTGGCAAATCCGCGCGGCAGCCTCACCACGAAGCCCACGTCACGATCAGCACCTTCTTGCCGCGAAAATCCGCGAGCGAATGCAGCTTGCCGTTCTTATCGGGCAAGGTGAAATTCGGCGCCTGGAAGTTTTGCGTGTAGCCGTTCTGCACTTCCGGCCGTTGCCCGAAATACCACGCCGCTCGTTCGGTATCGTGCGCGACGGGTTGTTTGAGCAGGCGCGCAAACTCGGTCAGGTTGAACCACGTCGTTTTGCCTTGTGCTTGCAGAAACTCGGCGCGCCGTTGTTTCGGCAGCGGGAAGCAGAGTTCAGCGCGGCAGACGCCTTGTGGCTTGTTGACAAAGCCTGTCGCCGTTTTCAAATCCGCCAACGTGATCCATAAATCGTCCGGCTTGGCGCTGGCCAACTTCGCCGCGCCAACATTGGTCGCCTGGTCGTCGTAAACGACCATCGCTTTGGTTATTTCCGTCGCTTGTATGCCGGGGGTAACCAACAAACCCAGCAACATTGCTTGCAGCCAACTTTTCATCGTGGTTCTCCTTATTCTTGTTTTGACTTGCGCTTTCCGCTGGCTGCTTGACTGGACGTGCCCGCCAGAGCAGCGTCAGCGTAAAGTAAAGCCCCACACTATCTGCCATTTGCCCCACAGACCAACCATTCGCCAACTGCCGTTAGCGAAGTTACCTCGCGTCATTTCTTGCCGCGCTGTTCGATCTTCGCCCAGCTATCCCGCAACCCAATCGTCCGGTTAAACACCAGCTTGTCCGGCGCAGCATCAGGGTCTACGCAAAAGTAACCCATGCGCTCGAACTGATACCGCGCGCCCACCGCCGCCTCGCGCAGGCCCGGCTCGACTTTGCAACCGGTCAGCACTTCCAGCGAGTGCGAATTCAAGTTGGCGGTGAACTCCTGGCCTTCCTCAACCTCCTCCGGGTTTTCTTTGGCGAACAACGTCTCGTACAAACGCACGTCTGCTTCCACGGCGTGCGCGGCGCTGACCCAATGGATCGTGGATTTGACCTTGCGGCCATCGGGCGTGTTGCCGCCACGCGTCGCCGGATCGTAGCTGCAATGCAGTTCGACAATGTTGCCCGCGGCGTCTTTCACCACGCTCTGGCAGGTGATGAGATAGCCGTAGCGCAGGCGGACTTCTTTGCCCGGCGAGAGGCGATAGAACTTGGGCGGCGGCACTTCGCGGAAATCTTCCTGTTCGATGTAAAGCACCTTTGAGAACGGCACCTTGCGCGAACCGGCGGCGACATCTTCGGGGTTGTTGACGGCCTCCAGCGCTTCGATCAGGTCATCGGGATAGTTATCAATGACGACCTTCAACGGATTGAGCACAGCCATCACGCGCGCCGCGTGTTTGTTCAAATCCTCGCGCACGTAATACTCAAGCTGCTGAAGCTGCGTGCTGCCGTTTGTTTTAGACACGCCGAGGCTGGCGCAGAAATTCCGAATCGCCTCGGGCGTATAACCGCGCCGCCGCATGCCCGACAGCGTGGGCATGCGCGGATCGTCCCAGCCTGTGACCAAATCTTCCTGCACCAGCCGCAGCAGCTTGCGTTTGCTCATCACGGTGTAGGTCAGGCTCAGGCGGTCGAACTCAACCTGCTGCGACGGAAAGATGCCGAGCTGCTCGATAAACCAGTTGTACAGCGGGCGATTGTTGTCGAATTCGAGCGTGCAGATCGAATGCGTGACTTGCTCGATGGAATCGGATTGGCCGTGCGCGTAATCGTACATCGGATAAATGCACCACGCGTCGCCGGTGCGATGGTGGTGCATGTGCAGGATGCGGTACATCACCGGATCGCGGAAGTTCAGGTTCGGCGAGGCCATATCAATTTTCGCGCGCAGCGTGCGTGAGCCATCCGCGAATTCGCCGTTTTTCATGCGCGCGAACAAATCGAGGTTCTCGGCGCTTGAACGGTCGCGATAAGGGCTGTCCTGCCCCGGTTCGGTCAGCGTGCCGCGATGCTCACGAATCTCATCGGCCGTCAGGTCGCACACATACGCCTTGCCCGCTTTGATCAACTGCACAGCCCATTCATAAAGCTGCGGGAAATAGTCAGAGGCGTAAAACAACCCGTCCCATTGGAAGCCCAGCCATTGCACGTCTTCCATGATGGCGTCCACATACTCGGTCTCTTCTTTGGTGGGATTGGTGTCGTCGAAGCGCAGATTCGTCTTGCCGCCGAATTCCGCCGCGAGGCCGAAGTCGAGGCAGATGGCCTTGGCGTGGCCGATGTGCAAATAGCCGTTCGGTTCAGGCGGAAAGCGCGTCTGCACGCGGCCGCCGTGTTTGCCGGCGGCGAGGTCCTGAATGATGATGTCGCGGATAAAGTTCGACCGGCTTGCCGCTTCAGATGACGATTCAGTCGATGTTTCAACTGGCAGCGCACCAGCGTCACTCGAGTTCATTTGTTTTACTAAGCTCCTATAAAAACACTTTGAGGAGCGAACCTTGAATGAAGGGCCGCTCCGGCAGTTTTGTTGGTTATGGGTGTCGCAAGAAGGCGGCAACTATACCTGTTGCCGGCAGGCCGGGCAATCGGCGCTTCAGGCCAGCGAGCGGATCAGCGGCGGCGGCTCAACGGCGGCGAAGTTGACGGCTTCGTAGATTTCGCGCAACGAGATTTCGCAGTCGAGCGCGAAGAGTTTTATCACGGCGTCCAGGTCGTTGTATTCGCGCTGACTCCACGAACCGTCCGCCTGTTTGACCAGGTGCGTAACGTGCGCGCGATGCTGCGCGACCAAGAGGTATTCCCGGAAATCGGGGATGGATTTGTAATGCGTGAATTTGTCGCCGCGATCATAACCTTCAGTGGATTTCGATAAGACCTCGATGATGAGCGCGGGATTGGTCAGCGCGTCTACCCCGCCGATCATTTCGAAGCGCGGCTGCCCACAAAGGGCTGACGTATCGCCGTAACGATAAGGTGGCGCGCTCGGCACTTTGATTCGCGTGTTGGCAAGGAAGACGCGGCAGGCTTTGCCTTGCAACTTCGTGCGCAAATTAAAGTACACATTACCTTCCAACTGATCGTGTTGCGGGCTGGAGCCGCTCATATCGAAAATTTCGCCGTCCCAGTATTCCAGCCGCGCTTCCGAGTTGCGATCCAGTTCCAGGTATTCTTCCAACGTATAGGTCAGTTTTGGTTGAGCAGACATAACTCAAGTACCTCCGATTGCGAATTTACACGAAGCCCGCGCGAAAAGCTAAGACAGACAAGCTCAGCGCTGCTTCAGCACTTCGCTGCGCAAGGCCAGGCTACGGCGGTCAAGCGCGCGATCCGTCGCCAGGATGCCGTCGAGATGATCAATCTCGTGTTGCAGCAATTCCGACAGGTCATCCGCCGCCGTCAGCAAGCGTTCCGCGCCGTCTCGATCGAAATAGCGCACATCAATCTCGACATGCCGCCGCACGCGCACCAGCAAATTCGGCAGCGAAAAACAATCGTCCCACAACTCCATCTGTTCGTAACTGGCGCGCACGATGTGCGGATTGATGAGCGCAAAAGGCTCGCGGCTTTCCTGGCCGGAGGCGCGCATGTTCACGAACAGCATGCGTTGCCGCGCGCCGATCTGCGGCGCGGCAATGGCGCGGCCAAAGCCGTTGCGCAAGCGGAAATCCGCCAGCGTATCGGCCAAATCGGCGATCAGCGCGCGGGTGGCGGGCGCTTGCATCTCGGTGACGGCGGACGAGGGCTCCCAGAGTTTGGGATTCCCCAGCAGCAAAATCTCACGAACCGGCATATGCTAAGCTCCTGTTTGAATGTACTTGAACGCCAGCGCAGTCTAACAAACCGAAAGCACGAACGCATGAACAAGAAACCCGCAGACCTCAGCGTCATCCTCTTTGATTTCGACGGCACGCTGGTCAATACGACGCCGCTGATTCTGCATTCCTTTCGCGCCACCTGGCAGCAGAGCTTCGGCTTCACGCTGGACGATGGCGCGTATATCAATACCTTCGGGACGCTCTTGCACAGCGCCTTGCAAGACCTGACGCAACAAGGCATTGATGATGGCCGCATCGAGCCTATCGCGGACTTGCCTGCCCAGGCCGATGAACTGCTGCGCACGTACCGCGCATTCAATCTGGCGCGCCACGACGAATTGAGCGAACCGTTTGCCGGGATCAATGAAACGCTGGCTGAACTGCAAGCGCGCGGCTTCCGTCTGGGCATCGTTTCGTCGAAATTGCGCGTGGGCGTCGAGCGCGGCTTGCGGCTGTTCGCGCTGGCGGAATTCTTTGAGGTCATCATCGCCGCCGATGACGTGACGCGGCACAAACCGCATCCCGAACCGTTGTGGCGCGCATTGGAAACATTTGGGGCCGCGCGGCACCAGGCGCTATACGTAGGCGACAGCATCCACGACATCGCCGCCGGACGCGCCGCCGACATTACGACCGCCGCCGCTGCCTGGGGGCCATTCCCGCGCGCGGAGTTGGAGGCGCAACAACCCGATTATGTATTGGAAACGCCGGCTGAGTTGTTAAAGCTGACACTGCGGCATTGAGCAAGCTGGCGCGCTTGCGCTAGACTGCCCGCGTCGCCGAGTCCGATTCAGAAGGAGTTGTTCACGTCGTGTGGTGACGCCCAGAAATAATGAAAACGCGGCGCGCGCTGTACCGTAGGTTGTCTAACCTGCGGAGCACTTCAGCAGCCAACCGCTTGGGTGTCCCGAATCGCTTTCCCCATCGAGTCTCCGCAAGTTAGACAACCTACGGTACATTTTCTGAGGAGCCACGTTATGTCGCACGCCGCAGTGAAAGCTAAAACGCTGATCAAGGCCAAGCCCGCGCGCCAGGTCAGCCTCAAAAGCAAAACCAAGCCCAACGGCAAACTCAAATTTGACGCGGATACCAGCCGGGAAAGAAAACTCGACCCAGCCGCGCTCCGCGCTCTGCGCGCCGCCGAGGCCAAACTCATCACGACAGATACAAGCCGGGAAAGAAAACTCGACCCAGCCGAGCTCCGCGCCCTGCGCGCCGCCGAGGCCAAACTCATCACGGAGGACGATGAACCCGTGGACAATCCCTTCTCTGAAAAACAGCAACGTTTATTGGCTCAAACGCTCTACAGTTCGTGGACGCCGCCGCTGGCAAAAAATCGGCCGCAACCGCGCGGCTTCTGGACGGCGGCCAACGTCGGCATCTTCGATTCGGTGCACAAAGGCGGAATCGCGCCGGACATTTTCGTCAGCCTGGATGTCGCCGCGCCGAAACATTGGCGCAAGCACAAGGCTTACTTTTATTGGGAGCATGGCAAGTTCCCCGAACTGGTGCTTGAAATTGTTTCCAACACCAAAGGCGGCGAGATCAGCAAAAAGGACAATCGTTACGCCCAGATGGGCATTCGTTACTACGTTGTCTTCGACCCGGATCGCTATCTGAAGGGCGAAGTGCTGCGCGTCTTTGTGTTGCGCGATGGCGTTTACCGGCCCCAGCGCGCAGCCTATTTTCCGGTCTTGGGGCTGGGTCTGAAGCTGTGGCACGGCAGCTTTGAAAACAAAGAAGACACCTTTCTGCGCTGGTGCGACCGGCAGGGCGAGTTGCTGCCGACCGCTGACGAACGTGCCGCACACGAAGCCGAACGTGCGACGCGTGAAAGCGAACGTGCCGCGCGCGAAGCCGCGCGTGCGACGAAACTGGCGGCAAAACTGCGCGAATTAGGGATTGATCCGGAGCAGCTTTGAGCCGCGCGCGGTTATCTCAACCAACGCCTCAGCCCAACAGCCTGCGCACCAATGCCAAATCCTCCGGCGTATCCACGCCAATCGAACGCTGCGCAACTTTCACGACGCGGATGCGGTAGCCGTGTTCGAGCGCGCGCAACTGTTCGAGCAGTTCCGTCTGTTCGAGCGGCGTCGGCGGCAGCTTGGCATACTGCAAGAGGAATTCGCGGCGATAGGCGTACAGGCCGGTGTGTTTGAAATAGCGCGTGAGCAATTCCGGCTGCGCTTGCAACGCGGCGGCGAGCGAACCGTGCGTTTGGGCTTCGGCGCGCGGATATGGAATTGGATTGCGCGAGAAATAGAGCGCGAAGCCGGCGGCGTCGGTGACGACCTTGACGACGTTGGGATTGAGCAGGTCGGCGGCAGATTCGATTGGCTCGCAGGTCGTGCTCATCACAATTGAATCATCAGCGAGCAGCGGCGCGACGGCGGCGTCAATCGTGGCGGGTTCGATCAACGGTTCATCGCCCTGGACGTTGACGATGATGGCGGCGTCGAGTTGCGCGGCGACTTCGGCCAGCCGGTCGGTGCCCGTGCGATGCGCGGGCGATGTCATCCACACCTCTGCCCCCGCCGCTTTCACGGCAGCAAAGACGCGCGCATCATCAGTGGCAACAATCACGCGTTGAATCGAAACCGCTTGGCGCGCGCGCTGCACGACGCGCAGGATCATCGGCAGGCCGCCGATGTCCAGCAAGGGTTTGCCAGGCAAGCGCGTGGAAGCGTAACGAGCGGGGATGAGGGCAACGACGTTCATAAAATCAAAAGGCAAAAATCAAAAATCAAAAATCAAAAATCAAAAATCAGGGAAAGCACGTTCCGCCCTTTTGCCTTTTAATTTTTGCCTTTTGATTTTTCAATTCAGCGCCAACTGATCTCCGCGATCACCGTGTCATCGTACTGTGAACCGGGAAAGACTTCCTCGATGATCAAGCGCAGCGAACTGGTGCGCACGGGCGCTGGCAGCGCGACGGTTTGCGTGCGCATTTCATCGAAAAGCTGCACGGCGGCACGGGTGCCGTCCGAAAAGATCAGCGTGGCGCGTTTGAGCCGGTGATTGGCGAAAAAGAGGTCTTTGCTCTTGCCGTAACCGGGATAGATTTCGAGGTATTGAATCGTCTGCGGTTTGAAGGTGAACGCGATCCATTCGCCAAGGCCGGGGCCCTTGACGCCTTCGACCCAGGCAGTTTCGGCGCGCTCATCGCGCGTGTTTTCCGGTACGAACTGTTCGCTCAAACGGCTGGAAGCATGCGCGGTGGTGGCTTGCGACAGCTTGGCCTGGCGTTCGGCGGTTTCAAGCACAGCTAAATTGGCGCGGTCAGCGTCCGTCAAGAGTTCGTCGGTGTAAGCGGCATTCGCTTTGTACCAGGGGCGGCTGTTGAAATAGCGTTGCAGGCCCGGCGCTTCAAACGCGCGCCCGTGCCGCGCGTAAACCGCGTTGCGCAATACGCGCAATTCAGCCGCACCCAACTCTGCCAAATCTTTTTCGGCCAGCGCCTCGCCTCCCACCAATATAGTTTCGGCGCTTTCGCTGCGTGGGACGCTGAGCAATTTGGTGTGCTCGCCCGGCTCGTCCGCCGGGGCCGTCGTCGTGGCCACCAAGTTGGCAGTCGTAGGCGAAACGGCCGGCGGCGCAACGGCAGCCGGTGACATCGCGACATTCGTTTTGCCGGCCCGCAATTGCGCGTTCCAGGTCAGCCATGCAGCGACGCCCGCTAACATAACCAGAACTGCGGCGGCGACGCTGGCCCAATACACCAAACGGCGCTGCTGCTTCACCGTGGTTTCGACCGCTGATGGCAGCAATGTTTCGGGATGCGCGACAGGGATGAGGCGGCCGGTTTTCTTCGTGGCAGCAGTGGCGGGCGGCACGGTGGGCACGGCACTTGGCGGCACCGTGGGAGTGGGCGGCGGCATAGCGACTGTTGGTTCGCTGGGCTGTCGCACTGAGGCGGACTGGCTCGCCCGCGCGGCGGGCACGAGGTCAAGGACGACGGGGCCGGGCGTTTGCAAGGCGGCTTGCAGATCGCGGGTAAACGCGGTCGCGTCCGCCTGCCGCCAATTCGGGTCTTTCGCCAACGCCCGCATGATCGAAGCTTCGAGCGACGGCCCGATAATCGCGTGGCGGCCAATGGGGACGGGCGTTTCGGTTAGATGTTTGGCGACGACGCCCGTGATCGTATGCGCCGTGAACGGCGGCTGGCCCGCGATCATTTCGTAAAGCAGCGCGCCCAGGCTGTACACATCCGAACGCGCGTCCAGCGCATCGCCCCGGCATTGTTCGGGCGACATGTAATAGGGCGTGCCCAGCACCGCGCCGGTTTGCGTCAGGCTCTGATCGGGCGTCAGGTCGCGCAATTTGGCGATGCCGAAATCGAGGACTTTGACCTTCTCGAATTCGCCCGTGTGTTCGGGCGCAATCACGATGACGTTGTCGGGTTTGAGGTCGCGGTGGACTACATTATGCCGATGCGCCGCGCCCACGCCCGCACAGATTTCGCGCATCAGTCTCACCGCGCGTTCGGGCGGCAAGTGGTGTTCGCTTTGCAACAGCGCGCGCAGCGATAGGCCGTTGACCAACTCCATCACGATAAAAGCCGGATCGTCCCCGCGCGCTTCGCCGAAATCATAAATAGCCACGACGCTGGGGTGGCGCAGTATGGCGGCCGCGCGTGCTTCGCGGCGAAAGCGTTCAACGGCGCTGGCCTCGGTGACGTACTGCGCGTGCAGCACCTTGACCGCGACTTCATCGCCGATGTGAAGGCGGCGCGCCTGATAGACCGCGCCCATGCCGCCAGCGCCGATGCGCGCCTGCAATTGATACTTGCCATCGAGGATGCGTCCGGCTAATTCATCAGGAGCCGCCTTTTTTTGGTTGGGCACGAGCGCGACTTGGGTGGGTTCGTGCGGCGCCCGGTGGCCGCTGAGCGTCGCGCCGCAGTGCACGCAAAACTGCTGGCCGTCGAGGGCGGGCTGCCGACACTTGGGGCAAAGTTGTTGCACGGATGACCTCAAGGGGATGACTTAGGGTTAGCGCGAACGCGTCAATTCAATTGCTGCAACTCTTCCTGCAAATTCCGGCGCGCCTGGGTTTCTAACCTGTCGCGCATTTCAGCCGTAAAAAAGAGTTGCTCACGTTGCAGAAAGCTTTCCAACACCTGACGGCGTTTGCGGCGAAATAACAGACCGGGCACCCAACTATATTCACGGCGAATCGCCTGGCTATAGGCTTGGTAAAATTCCGGCGGGCTGCCCAAGATTGCCAAATCGAAATCGAGAAACCACGCCGCATCGCCAGAGAGTTCGCCAAGCTGATGCGCCTTTGTCGCCAGAATCATGGTCTCGACCGCGTGGATCACCGGCTTGGAAATACGTATACCTTGCAAAGCTTGGACAGCCAACGCCGCGCTACGTTCTTCATTGTCGCCGCGCCGTGTATCGTAAACGACATCGTGAAACCAGATTGCAAAGCGCACTGCATCGTAATCCTGCAAGTGCGCGCGATTCTCGGCAGCCCAACCCAGCAAGGCGCGGATGTGGCCCAGATTGTGATAATGGCGCGCCGGTTCGGTATAAGCGTCGCGCAAGGTCTGCCAGCGCGTCGTCTCAGCGCCCGCCAATTCTTGCCAGGCCGCGTGCAGCGCCTGTTGTTCTACCGCCTCAATCTGTAGTTTGGGGATTGCCATGCAAAACCGGCGGGATTTTAGCTGAATTGGCTTGGCCGCGCCATCTTCTTGCCATTGAGTGAGGCGCGCCAGCATTTGCACTTCCATTTTCCGGGTTGAGTCTTTAATATGCCCGCGCGGATTCATCCACCAAGCATCAACCTGATATGGCATTTGCAACCACAGCAATTCACGCGGGCCAAGACCCCGACCCCACGACCGGCGCGGTCGCCGTGCCAATTTATCAAACCTCCACTTATGTGCAGGACGCGCTGGGCCAACATAAAGGCTTCGAATATGCGCGCACGCAAAACCCCACGCGGCTGGCCTGCGAACGCAATCTGGCGGCGTTGGAAGGCGGACTAGCCGGCCATTGTTTTGCTTCCGGCATGTCGGCGATCCACACCGTGCTGTTGCTGCTCAAGGCGGGCGATCACGTCATCGTTTCTGAAAACACCTACGGCGGCACCTATCGTTTGTTTGAACGCGTGCTGAAAGACTTCGGCCTGTCGTTCAGTTATGTGGATACGACCGAAGCCCTCAATGTCGAAGCGGCGCTGCGGCCTGAAACGCGCATGGTGTTTGTCGAGACGCCGACCAACCCGATGATGGCGATTGCCGACTTGGCGGGCATTGCGGCCATTTGCAAGTCCCACAATTTGCGGCTGGTGGTGGACAACACGTTCATGAGCCCGTATTTCCTGCGCCCCATCGAACACGGCGCGGACATCGTGGTGCATTCGACGACCAAATACCTGAACGGTCACAGCGACAGCGTCGGCGGCGTCGCCATTACGACCAGCGAAGCCGACGCCGAACGCATCGGTTTTTTGCAAAACGCAGCAGGCGCGATTTTGTCGCCCTTCGATGCCTTTTTGATTATGCGCGGCACCAAGACGCTGGCGCTGCGTATGCAACAACACGACGCCAATGGACGGCGCGTCGCCAGTTTTCTCACCGAACATCCCAAGGTAAATAAAGTTTACTACCCGGGTCTCGCCTCACATCCCCAACACGCGCGAGCGAAACAGCAAATGAGCGGCTTTGGCGGCATGCTCGCCTTTGAGACGGGTTCGCTTGCGGCAGCGCGGTCTCTATTGGATAATGTGCGCCTCGCTGCGCTGGCTGAAAGTTTGGGTGGGGTGGAGACGTTAATCAGTCACCCTGCCAGTATGACGCATGCCTCGGTTCCCGCGGAACAACGTGCGCGGTTAGGCATCACCGACGGCCTGGTGCGGATTTCGGTCGGCATCGAAGATGTCGAAGACATCATCGCCGATCTCGACAGCGCACTGGCACGCATCTAGCCAGCCGGCACTTAACGCATTTCAAGTGGCACGGCTGGCAAATCGGACTCACATAGTTTCTATGGCAGATCACCCAACCATCAATGTTGCGCTCTATGCCCAAACCGACGTCGGCATGGTGCGGAGCGGCAACGAAGACAACTTTCTGATTCTCGACCTTTCGACTGGCACCAGTTGGAGCGCAGGCGAGGAAGAACCCACGGAACTGCTGACCTTCGGGCAAGGTTATTACGGTTCGCTGCTGGCCGTCTCAGACGGCATGGGCGGCGCGCTGGCTGGCGAAGTGGCCTCGCGGCTGGCGGTCGAGACCGTGCGGGATCGCATGCTGCAACTGCAAGCGCACCAGAATTACGGCAAGTTGCCGTTTGAGGAACGCTTGCGGCTGGCGATTGAAGAAGCGAATCTGCTCATCCATTCGGATGGCATGGCCAATCCGGCCCACAAAGGTCTTGGCGCAACTTTCACCGGGGTCGGGGTGCACAGCGGCCACGCGTACTACGCGCAGGTCGGTGACAGCCGGGCCTATCTCATTCGCAAAGGCAAAATCGCGCGCATCACCAAAGATCAATCGCTCGTGCAGCAATTGATTGACGCCGGCCAGATCACCGAAGAAGAAGCCGAGACGCACAGTTACCGCAACGTAATCCTGCAAGCCCTGGGCGCGCACATCAACGTCAACGTCGAGGTCAACACCCTGCCGCTTTGCCACCTGGACACGATGGTGCTGTGCAGTGACGGCCTGTCGGGCAAGATGCACGCCGACGAGATTTTGCAGATCGTGCACGAATCGGCGGATTTCAAAACGGCCTGCCAAAACCTGATCACACTAGCCAATCAACGCGGCGGCGAAGACAACATCACGGTCGTCATCGCGCAATTTTCCGGCAGCGCGCTGGAGCAGCCGGATGGTGATGCGATTGAACCGCAAGGCATCGCGCGTTCGCCCGACACCCCGACCGAACTCAATTGGTCGTTGGGGGCGACGACCGATCAGCTTACCGACCCGGCGGGGCCCGACCTTGCTGAAGAAGCTGTTGCCGCGTCGCCCCTCCGCACCGGCGTAATGACCGGTGAATTGAACGCCAAAACGACCGGAGCCATAACTACCACCATTCCCCCTCCACCGACGACTTCGCCGTTCCGCTCGCGCACTACCCCGCTCAAGCAGACTAACGACATGACCGACCGCGTCGGCCCCATCACGGCTGTTTTTGAAATCGGTGATTTTGAAGAAGAGTTGGCGGCCAGACATGCCAGCCGCGCCGAGGAAAGCGCGCCTGCCAAACCACACACAAACAATGCCGGTCAAATGGCGGCGGCAGCCGGCACTGGTCACGGTGAACAAAAATCCTTCTCGTTTCTGCCCGTGATCCTGACGATCATTGCGCTGGCCGGCATCGGCGGCGCGGCCTTCTGGTATTTCAACCAGCAACAGCGTTCGACCGCCGAGGCCGAAGCCGCCAGGCAACGCATCCAACAGGAACGCGAAACGCAAAAACAATCGCTGCTCACCGGCCTGCGCGATGAGATCACAAAGCTAAAGAACGATCTGGCCGCCGCGCCCAAAGTCAGCGCCGAGAAACGCGAGAAGCTGGGCAAGAAACTCGACAAAGCCCAATTCGACCTCATAGACATCGCCCAAATCTCGCCCGAGAAAATCGCCGAGATCGAGCAAAAGTGCGCAGACGTCGCCAAAGAACTCCAGCAAGTCAAAAAAGAACTGGAAGAAGACCTCAAACCACAACAAGGCAAGCTGCCCGCGCAAAGCAACAGCCGCGAACCCATCAAGCTCTAACTGCTCAAGTAACCCGCGCTACCCCGCTCACGCTTTCCCTGTAACCAATTCAAGTAAGTCTCAAGCAAAAGCGCATGGAGTTCAGGCTTCAGCCTG
>JAYUCP010000601.1:0-7912 GCA_043740245.1 Acidobacteriota bacterium
CGCGCGACCGCCCGGGCGTTTCACCGGCTGCAAGGGGTGTGGATCGAGCCGCCCAGAATCCTGCCGGGGCCGGAAGGCAGCATAGACATTCACTGGAAACACGCCGGGCGCGAGTTGCTGGTGAATTTCCCGGAAAATGCCGCCGAGCCGGTCGAGTATTACGGCCGCGGCAGCGCGTCAGACGTGATCAAAGGCAAGCTCGACAGCGCGCAGGCAAGCGCGTGGGTTTTGGTGTGGCTGAAGAAATGAAACTCCCCTGGCAACCGGAACTGATCCCGGATGCGGCGTGGCTTTACCTGCGGGTTCACAAAAATCAGCTCGAACACGGCGAGCCGATTCCGGGTGCGTTCCGCAATCGCCCGCAATCCACTGACGGGATGTCTACCGATTGGGAGAAGTACGCGACACCGGAAGCGTGCCGCAAGCGCGCCCGAACCCCGGCGGACAACGCGGTGATTGAGCTAACGGTTGGAGATGTCAGAGCGATTCCCTGGCAGGTCGTCGAACACACGCCGATGTATCAGCCTGACGAGAACCCGCCGAACATCAATCGCGCGCACACCGATGTCTTCGGGGAAAAGCGGAATCCCGAAATACGCCTGAGGTATTTGCAAATCTATCGAATGGTCATCAGGGTTGAAGACCCCGCTTAGCTGGCACCTATCGAGGAACACACGATGACAACACGCGCCAAATACGTTTGGGATTACGACCTGAGTCAGGAAGAGTTTGACGCCTTGCTGGCTGGACGGCTGCAACGTGGCGCGCTCGACCGCGACTGGGCGGTGGTGCGCCTGATCGAATGGGCGAGTTACGACGAGATGATCCGGCGCATCGGCTTTGCGGCGTTGGTGCGCGAGTGGCCGCGTTGGCGCACGCGCGTGCGCGCGGAAGCACAACGGCGCGGGTTGGACTTCTTGGTGGAATGGGTTCCGAAACATCACCCGGAGTGGCTGACCGTGGAAGCGCAGGCGCAAATTCAGGTTGTCAAAGAAAGAGGTGAATCCGATGACCACAACAATTGAAGTTATTTACGAACGCGGCTTACTGCGTCCATTGCAACCGTTGGCACTGGCGGAAGGCACGAAAGCTGAGATTACGTTGCGCACGCCCGACGCCGACAAACTGGCGGCGATGCGCGAGGCTATGAACGATCCGCTCTTTCTGGCGGACTTGCGTGAAGTGGCTGAAGACTTCCGCTTTGTTGATGCCGAAGCGGAGGCGCAATGAAGGTCGAACGCTGGGACATTTGGCACGCGCCGCTCGATCCGGTCTTTGGCGCTGAGCAAGGGCTGACGCGCCCGGTGCTGGTCATCAGCGAAACTGCCCTTAACGACATCCTGCCAGTGGTGAACGTATTGCCGCTCACGTCACGCAAAGCAGGGCGGCGCGTTTATCCGAACGAAGCCTTGCTACCCAGCGGAACCGCTGGGCTGACCGCCGGTTCAATCGTCTTGTGCTTTCAAATCAGAACGCTGGATAAGCGTCGCTTGACGCGCCGCTACGGCACGCTGACTGATCCGGCGTTGCAACAGGAAATCATCACGGCCTTGAGCTTCCAACTTGGCATTTGAGAACAGGTGCGGGCCAAACGACAAGAAAGTAATCAGAAGTGAGCAATCATCCGAACATCAAAACCCAACTCGAACAACTGCTCGCCCAGCGCATCGTCATCATTGACGGCGCGATGGGCACGATGATCCAGCGCTACCAACTGGACGAAGCCGCCTATCGCGGCGAACGGTTCAAAGATTGGCCGAGCGATCTGCAAGGCAACAACGATCTGCTTTCGATCACGCAGCCGCATCTGATTGAGGCCATACACCGCCAGTATCTGGAAGCGGGCGCGGAGATCATCGAGACCAATACCTTTAATTCGCAGAGCGTCACGCTGCACGATTACGGGATGGTGCATTTGGCATACGAGATGAACGTGGCTTCGGCGCAGGTGGCGCGGCGGGCGGTGGACGCATTTCTCGCAGAACATCCCGACCGTGTGGCGTTTGTCGCGGGCGCGTTGGGGCCGACGAACAAGACGACTTCGCTGTCGCCGGATGTGAACAACCCGGCTTATCGCGCGGTGAAATACGAACAAGTCGCCGAGAGTTATTACGAGGCGGCCAAAGGACAGTTGGATGGTGGCGCGGACATATTGATCGTCGAGACGGTGTTTGATTCACTGAATTCCAAGGCGGCGTTGTTTGCGATTCAGAAGCTGTACGCGGAATTGGGCAAGCCGAAAGAGGAACTGCCACCGCTGATGCTGTCGTTCACGATTACGGATTTGAGCGGGCGCACTCTGAGCGGGCAGACGGTCGAGGCGTACTTTCACGCGACGGCGCACGCGCCGCTGCTGAGCATCGGCATCAATTGCGCGCTGGGGCCGAAAGAGATGCGGCCTTATATCGAAGAGCTTTCCGCGCTCGCGCCGATTTACGTCAGCGCCTATCCGAACGCGGGCTTGCCGAATCCGTTGCTGCCGACGGGCTTCCCCGAAACGCCGGAGTCGCTGGCGCCGCAGTTGGCCGAATGGGCGGCGAATGGCTGGCTGAACTTCGTCGGCGGTTGTTGCGGCACGACGCCGGAGCACATCCGCGAGTTGGCGCGGGCGGTGCGCGGGTTCAAACCGCGCGTGCCTGCTGAGCGGCGGACGTTGCTGTCGTTGAGCGGGCTGGAGGCGTTGAACATCCGGCCCGAAACCAACTTCGTCAACATCGGCGAACGCACCAACGTGACCGGCTCGCCGCGTTTCGCCAAGCTGATTCTGAACGGCGATTACGAAGCGGCGCTCGGCGTGGCGCGCCAGCAGGTCGAAAACGGCGCGCAGTTGATTGACGTGAACATGGACGAGGGCTTGCTGGACAGCGAGGCGGCGATGGTCAGGTTTTTGAACTTGATCGCGTCGGAGCCGGACATTGCGCGCGTGCCCGTCGTGATTGATTCGTCGAAATGGTCGGTGATCGAGGCGGGTTTGCGCTGCGTGCAGGGCAAGGCCGTCGTCAATTCGATCTCGTTGAAAGAGGGCGAGGCGAGGTTCATCGAACAGGCGCAACTGGTGCGCCGCTACGGCGCGGCGGTGATCGTGATGGCGTTTGATGAACGCGGGCAGGCGGACAATTACGAGCGGCGGACGGAAATCTGTCAACGGGTTTATCGTCTACTGGTTGACAAAGTCGGCTTCCCGCCGCAGGACATCATCTTCGACCCAAACATTCTGACGGTGGGGACGGGGCTGGAAGAGCACGCCAACTACGCCGTGGATTTCATCCGCGCGACGCAGTGGATCAAGCAGAACCTGCCGCTGGCGAAGGTCAGCGGCGGCGTCAGCAACATCTCGTTTTCTTTCAGAGGCAACAACGCGGTGCGCGAGGCGATGCATTCGGCCTTTCTGTATCACGCAATCCGCGCCGGGCTGGATATGGGCATCGTCAACGCGGGGCAATTGGCGGTTTACGATGAGATTCCGAAAGACCTGTTGGAACTAGTCGAGGACGTTTTGCTGAACCGGCGGGTGGATGCAACCGAGCGGCTGGTGAGCTTTGCCGAATCGGTGAAGCAGCGCGGCAAGGTGGAAGTGGTCGAGGACGAATGGCGCAGCGGTTCGGTGGAAGAGCGGCTGAAACACGCGCTGGTCAAGGGCATCGCCGATTTCGCCGAGGTGGATGCCGAAGAGGCGCGGCTGAAATACGGGCGGCCCTTGCGTGTGATCGAAGGGCCGTTGATGGATGGGATGAACGTGGTCGGCGACCTGTTTGGCGCGGGCAAGATGTTTTTGCCCCAAGTGGTCAAATCGGCGCGCGTGATGAAAAAGGCCGTGGCCTGGTTGCAGCCGTTTATGGAGGCAGAGAAGACTGCCGAGACGCGCGCGCAGGGCAAGATTTTGCTGGCGACGGTGAAGGGCGACGTGCACGACATCGGCAAAAACATCGTAGGCGTGGTGCTGGCTTGCAATAACTACGAGGTGATTGATCTGGGCGTGATGGTCTCGTGCGAGCGGATTCTGGCGGCGGCGCGCGAACGCAACGTGGATGTGATCGGCTTGAGCGGGTTGATTACGCCGTCGCTGGACGAGATGCAGCACGTGGCGCGCGAGATGCAGCGCGCGGGTTTCACGGTGCCGCTGTTGATCGGCGGGGCGACGACTTCGCGCGTGCATACGGCAGTGAAGATCGCGCAGCATTACGAACCGCCGGTGGTGCACGTGCTGGACGCTTCGCGCGCGGTGCCGGTGGTCGGGCAATTGATCAACGACGAGACGCGCGGCGCATACGCCTTGCAGAATCTGGCGCAGCAGCAGAAAGACCGCGAGCAGCACGAGGCCAACCGCGAACGGCGCGCGATGTTGCCGCTGGCAAAGGCGCGCGCGAATCGGACGCCGATTGATTGGGCGGCGAGCGAGTTGGCGCGGCCTGCGTTCACGGGCCTGCGCGTGCTGAACGATTTTCCGCTGGCGGAAATCGTGCCGTTGATTGACTGGTCGCCCTTCTTTCATGCGTGGGAATTGGCGGGCGTTTATCCGCGCATTCTGAATGACGCGGTGGTGGGCGAGCAGGCGCGCAAGCTGTTCGCCGATGCGCGGGTGTTGTTGCAAAAGATCGTGGACGGGAAGCTGCTGACGGCGCGTGGCGTTTACGGCTTCTGGCCGGCGAATGCGGTGGGCGATGACATTGAGTTATACGCCGATGAGGCGCGTTCGTCCGTCGTGGCGACGTTCCACACGTTGCGGCAGCAGGCGGAAAAGCGCGGCGGGCAATTCAACCAAGCTTTGGCTGATTTCATCGCGCCGAAAGATTGCGGGCGCATTGATTATCTGGGCGCATTCGCCGTGACGACGGGTATTGGCGTGGATGAACTCTGTGCGCAGTTCGAGCGCGACCACGATGATTACCATTCGATTATGACGAAGGCGCTGGCGGATCGTTTGGCCGAAGCCTTTGCCGAGTTATTGCACAAAAAGGCGCGTGCGGATTGGGGCTACGGCGCGGGCGAAAAGTTGTCGGTGGAAGAACTCATCAAAGAGAAGTATCGCGGCATACGCCCCGCGCCCGGCTACCCGGCGCAGCCCGATCACACCGAGAAGCGCGCCTTGTTCGACTTGTTGCAGGCCGAAAAGAATGCGGGCATTGCGTTGACTGAAAGCTTTGCGATGTTGCCGGCGAGTTCGGTCAGCGGGATGTATTTCGGGAATGCTGAGGCGAAGTATTTTGCGTTGGGCAAGCTCGAGCGCGATCAGGTGGCAGAGTATGCGCGGCGGAAAGGGATGGTGGTGCGGGAAGTGGAGCGGTGGTTGGCGCCGTATTTGAATTACGAATCGTAGTTGGTTTCAGCCGGAGTGGGTATGACGACGTTTCTGTTTTGGAATTTGAAAGGGAGGCCGCTGGCCGGGCAGGTAGCCCGGCTTTCGGCCAGCTACGAGGTGGACGTAATTGTCATGGCTGAATGCCGGGTTACGCCCGGTGAAATGATGTTGGCGCTGCGGCGGGCGACTGGCAGGCTGCATTATTTGCCACCCAGCACTTGCCAGAAGATCGCTATCTACACGCCTTGGCCCGAGCGATTTCTTCAAACCGAACCAGACTTCGAGACGGATAGGGCGACGATTCGCCGGTTGCTGCTGCCCGAGGTTGGAGAAATTCTGCTCGTGGCGGCTCATTTGCCAAGCAAGCTGCATTGCTCAGAAAGCAGTCAGGAATTTGAATGTGTGTTGTTGGGGCAGCACATTCGCCAGGCGGAAGCGGCTGTTGGCCACAGGCGCACTGTCCTGGTTGGAGATTTGAATGTAGACCCGTTTGAAAAAGGTGTGGTCAGTGCTGCGGGGTTGCATGGCGTGATGACGCGCGCCATTGCCGAGCGTCGTCAGCGCACCGTGCAAGGCGAAGATTACCCTTTCTTTTACAACCCGATGTGGAGCCGTTTGGGCGATAAATCAGCCGGGCCGCCCGGCACTTACTATGACAATCGCGCAGAGCAAGTGAATTTCTTCTGGCATACATTCGATCAAGTATTGGTGCGCCCAGACCTGCTGCCAGCCTTTGAAAACGAAGAACTCAAAGTGCTGACCGGCGACAATGAAACCAAGTTGATTTCAGCACACGGGTTGCCGGATGATAGTGCTGCGTCGGATCATCTGCCGGTGCTTTTCAAATTGCAGCTTTAACGAAAGGAATAGTTATGGCAACTGTACAAGCTGATCTTTGGCCGAATACATTTCCGGTGATAGACACGGTTACGCCCGTCACTATACTGCGCAAGCAAGCGGCCCTGCTCGAAAAGAAAACGAATGGGCTGGTAGTCGCGGAGGTACGTTCTGGCATTGATTACAACTCCAATGTCAGCGTCATCAGTCGCGGGCAGGAAGTGCCGCTTTTACATTCTTTCTATCTGATTGCGCCCGCGCTGGAAAATTACCGCTATCAACTCTTTCGGCTGAAGCAATCAATTGATCTTTATCCGATAGAGGTCAGCGCTGGCCCCATTGACGATGTAACGGTGGAAAATGAGCAGCAGTTGGAGGAGACTCTCAAAAAAATCTTTGCCAGCGAAAAAACGCAGAAAGTCATTCAGTCGTTAATTGCACAGAGCATGTCCTGAAACACAGTTGGGCGATGACGCTGCGCTGCGCTTGAGTCTGCCTCCCCATTGCCCAACATACCCTCACTTCCATTACTCAAAGATCGTCAGGTTCCGCTGATTGATCAAATCCAAATACAACGGAATCGTCGGCCCGTATTCCAGCGCCGCGTAGCCTTCATAGCCAAGCTCGTGAATCGCTTTGAACACGTTGCGATAATTGATTTCGCCGCTGCCCGGTTGATGGCGGCCCGGGTGATCGCCGATGTGGAAGTGGTCAATACGCTGGATGTTTTGGCGGATCAGCGGGATCAGGTTCCCTTCCATGATCTGCACGTGGTAAATGTCGAAGAGGATTTTGACGTTCGGGCTGCCGACCGCGTCAATCAGCCGCGCCGCGTCGCGCACGTAGTAAAGATAGTAGCCCGGATGATTGACGTAGGTGTTGAGCACTTCGATGACGGCGGTGATGCCGTTTTTTTCGAGCGTGGGGGCGATGGCTTTGAGGCCGGCGACGGCGCTCTCCATCATGGCGTCGCGCGACATGCCGGGGACTTCGTCGCCGGTGAGCGTGACCAGGCGTTTGCATTTGAATTTCTTGGCGACCTCGATGGCTGTTTCCATCTCTTTCAGAAATTGATCGCGCTCTTTGGGATTGACCAGCCCGCACTCGGGCGCTTTGACGCCTTTGTTGCTGACGAGGGTGGCGCAGGCCAGGTTGGGATACTTGGGCGCTTCGGCCAGGAAGGTTTCGAGCACCTTGGGGTCGCGCCAGTTGAACATTTCGTAAGCGTCATAGCCCAGATCATTGAGTTTCGCCAGCGCGTCGGGAATGGGCAGGCGGCTCATCATCCCCCAGGTGACCGAGAGTTTCAGCCGGTTGAGTTTTGGTTTGGTTTGCTGGTTGATGAAGGGGGCGCCCTTGAGTTTCAGGGCCGGCAACAGGGCGGCGCTTGCGCCCAGTTGCAAAAAGGATCTGCGCTTTAGCATGGTGTCAGGTCTCCTGATGTTAAGGTTGTGTAGGTGAAATGCGTGGGGATTGTGCTATCGCGCCGCGCAAATTTCAAACCTGGCGCGGCCCCGTGTCAGTAGCGCGACCGGGCGGGCGGGCTGGTGCTGCTTGCCCTCTCTCACGGTCGGGCGACTGACACGCGGCCAACCATTCCTTCGCCGTGCGATCTGATTTAGAATCCCGCCGCTCGTAGTTAAATTCTTCCTGCTGGCAGTTACATGAATCGAATCGTTGAATGCGTGCCCAATTTCAGCGAAGGCCGTGACGCGGCGAAGGTCGAACAGCTTGCCGCCGCCATCGCCTCCGTGCCTGACGTAGTTCTGCTCGACC
>JAYUCP010000602.1:0-3246 GCA_043740245.1 Acidobacteriota bacterium
CGTGCCTTTGCCCGCGCCGGGTGCCCCCATTATCACGATGATCCTTCCCATCGGTTTTCTCTAAAAGTTCGTAGTACCGCCTTTATAGGCGGAATGGGCTTAACCACCGAGTCTGCGCGCCTGCAGGCTGGCCGCTTGAAGGCTGGACTAACCTGCCTTTACGAACCGGCCCGGCGTCCGCGCAAGCGCCCGCCGCGCGGGCCTAAGAATCCATCGTAGTGACGCATCACCAACTGCGCTTCGAGCTGGCTGATCAAATCCATCGCCACGCCCACGACGATCAACAGGCTGGTGCCGCCGAAATAAAACGACACGCCCAACCCGGTCAGAATCCACGAGAGACCGGGGATCGTCGAGATCAAGTTGTAAAGCGACTCGCCGATAAACGGCAGCGCCTGAATCCTGAAGCCGCTGATCATCAACTGCGGAATCAAACAGACGACCACCAGATAAAGTGCGCCCACCGTCGTCAGCCGATTCAGAATGCCGTGCAGATAATCCGCCGTGCGCTTGCCGGGGCGAATGCCGGGCACGAACGAGCCTTGCTTGCGCATGTTCTCGGCGACTTCATCGGGATTGAAGACAATCGAAACGTAGAAGAAACAAAAGATGATGATGCCGCTGATAAAGAGCAGTTCGTAGACCGGATGCCCGCCGCCCAGCCAACCATTGACCCGTTGCAACCAACTCCAGGTGCCGAAGGTCGAGAGCGTCTGCGGAATCGCCAGCACCGACGACGCGAAAATCACCGGGATCACGCCCGCGATATTCACCTTCAACGGCAGGTGCGAAGCCTGCGTCTGCACCATCTGGCGGCCCACCATGCGGCGCGTGTGATTGGTCGGCACCTTGCGCGTGCCGCGTTCAAAAAACACGATGCCCGCCGTCACCAGCAACATCACGATCACCAGGATGATGACGAAGAGCGCCGAACCGGGGTCTTTGATCTTTTGGAACAACTGGCTCACGCCGTTCGGCAAGCCCACCACGATGCCGGAGAAAATCAGCAAGCTGATGCCGTTGCCCACGCCGCGTTCGGTGATCTGCTCGCCGATCCACATAATGAAGACCGTGCCCGCCATCATCGTCAGCACGGCGATAAACGTGAAGCTCG
Organism: Acidobacteriota bacterium; assembly: GCA_043740245.1. GTDB lineage: Bacteria > Acidobacteriota > Blastocatellia > RBC074 > RBC074 > JACPYM01. The sequence continues at coordinate 1,115 of JAYUCP010000602.1, forward strand.
GCCCGCCGCCGCCGATCACCAGGTTCGGCTGGCGCTGCAACCAGAAGGCGATGCCCGTCGCTTGCACCGCGCACAGCAGCACTGTCAGGTAGCGCGTGTAGCGCGTGATCTTTTGCCGTCCTAGTTCGCCCTCTTCCTGAATCTTCTTCAGTTGCGGATAGACCGAAGTCATCAACTGAAAGATGATGGACGAGGTGATGTAAGGCATGATGCCGAGCGCGAAGACCGAGATGCGGCGCAGGTTGCCGCCCGAAAACAGGTCGAGCACGCCGAACAGATTGCCGCCCACCTGCTTCCACAGATTCGCCAGCGCCACCGAATCAATGCCCGGCACCGGAATGTGGATGCCCGCGCGATAGACCAACAGCATCGCCAGCGTGAAGAGCACGCGCTTGCGCAGGTCGGGCACGGCGAACATGTTGCGAATTGCAGCTAGCAGTGACTCAAGCATAAAACCCTAAGCTCCAGACAGAACACGCATTCGTCGTGGCATGCTTACGCAGGCTCGACCGCGCCCCCGATAACTTCCGCCTTGCCGCCCGCCGCTTCGATCTTTTGTTTGGCGGCGGCGCTGAACCGATGAACCGACACGCTCAGGTTCTTTTTCAACTCACCTTGTCCGAGCACCACCACCGATTTCGCCATGGATTTGCGCACCAACCGTTTTTCCACCAAGGCTTCGGGCGTTACCGCCGCGCCCGCGTCAAACAGCCGTTCGAGATCGGCCAGATTCACTTCGGCCCATTCGCGCTTGAATATGTTGGTGAACCCGCGCTTCGGCAAACGGCGATGCAGCGGCATCTGGCCGCCTTCAAAACCCGCCTTGCCCGAATAGCCGGAACGCGATTTTTGTCCCTTGCTCCCGCGCCCCGAAGTCTTGCCCAGACCGGAGCCAGGGCCGCGCCCAACGCGCTTTTTCTTATGCGTAGAGCCTTCCGGCGCTTTCAGATTGTTCAAGCTCAGAGCCATATCAACCTCAAATTGCGGATTGCAGATTGCAGATTGCAGATTGCAGATTTGAAAACTTGCGTCCTCTCAAAATCTGCAATCTGCAATCCGCACTCTGCAATCCGGTTATTCCACAATCCTCAATAGGTGCGGCACCTTCGCCACCATCCCGCGAATACCCGCCGTGTCAGGGCGCTCAACCGTTTGATTGAGCTTCGTCAAACCCAGACTTCTGACAATTACTTTGTGCTTCGCGGGCGTGCAGATCGAACTGCGGTACCACTGAATCTTGATCTTGTTTTCGTTCGCCATCGCTTACAACTCCTCCACGGTGCGGCCACGCAAACGGGCAACTTCTTCGGGGCCGCGCATATTCGACAACGCATCGAAGGTCGCGCGAATCACGTTGTGCGGATTGTTCGAGCCGAGGCTCTTGGTCAGGATGTTGCTGACGCCCGCCGCATTCATCACCGCGCGCACCGCGCCGCCCGCGATCACGCCCGTCCCTTCGACCGCCGGTTTGAGCATGACCCGGCCTGCGCCGTAGCGCCCGATAAAAGGATGCGGCAGCGTCGTGCCTTTGAGCGGCACGCGCACCAAATTCCGCTTGGCCGCCTCGATGGCCTTGCGAATGGCCTGCGGCACTTCTTTCGCTTTGCCGGTGCCGAACCCGACGATACCGTGTTGGTCGCCGATCACGACCAGCGCCGCGAACGACATGTTCTTGCCGCCCTTGACCACCTTGGTCACGCGGTTGATCGAGATGACCTGGTCTTTCAACTCCAGCCCGTCCGCATTGATTCTGTCCTTAGACGCCATATCAAACTTTTCCTCTTCGTAGTAACGACTTCAGTCGTTGCTGCTTCGCGCGACTTAAAGTCGCCACTACAAGGATGTCCTAAAACTGCAACCCGGCTTCGCGCGCGGCCTCGGCCAGCGATTTGACGCGCCCGTGATAAATGTAGCCGCCGCGATCAAAGACAACCTGACCGATGCCTTTGTCTTTGGCGCGTTCGGCGATCAATTTGCCGATGCTCTTGGCCGCGTCCAGATTGCCGCCGTTGCCGACAGCCGCGCTCTTTTCGACCGACGAAGCCGAACACAGCGTCACGCCCTGATCGTCGTCAATCACTTGCGCGTAGATGTGGCTCAAGCTGCGAAAGACCGCCAGCCGGGGCCGCGCC